>NZ_JBIVKQ010000009.1:0-275497 GCF_044750845.1 Streptomyces sp. NPDC088766
CGTGCTCCCGGTGTGCCGGCCGGAAGTCCTCGTACTGGACGTACTCGGGCTTTCGGCCGGTGCGGCGAGAGGGCGTGCCGGGCGTCGCGACGGGGTGAACGCTGCCTGTTGCGGCGCTGGCTCCTGGGAGAACCGGTCACGACGGCATCCGGTCCCCGAGGAGTGCCAGGTTCTCGATGGCGGCGAGGCCGTAGAGCGCGGTGTCGTTGGTGGACACCCAGGCGGCCTCGCTGCCCGGCACCAGGGTGGCGGGCCCGCTCAGTGCCTCCGTCCGCCAGGGCGCGGACTCCTTGTAGCCGTCGGAGTTGTAGAACTTCTCCCAGGCCCGCTTGGCGAGTTTGTCGTCCCCGGTCTGGACGGCGGCGTACGCGTCGAGGCGGGAGTGGCCCTGGAACAGCAGCAGGGTGCCGAAGTTGGAGCCGTAGCGGGCCGCCTGCTCGGCCTTGGTGGCGTTGAAGTAGCGGCAGTAGTCGAAGTAGGCCTCGTCGAACTTCGGCATGTCCACGAGGTGGATCAGCTCGGCGCACAGCTCGTTGAGGCCGAAGACGGCCGAGAGGTGCGAGACGCCGACGGCGGGCTTCTCGGCGACGGCGAACTTCCCGGTGTCCAGGTCGTAGAGGCCGGTGCCCTGGACGAAGCCGTTGGGCTGGGCGGCGATCGTCTCCATCGTCGACAGCACGCGCGCCCTGGCCTTCTCCCATTTGGGGCCCTTGCGCTCCCACTCCGTGAGCCAGGCCGACACCAGGCCGCTCCAGTCCGTGCCGAAGCCGATCGACAGGGCGTGCCGGTCGGGGGTGTACGGCTCGGTGCGGATCTTGCGGATCGGGTCCAGGACGAGGAACGTCTCGTCGGAGTCGAAGTTGGCGTGCATGAGGTCGCCGACCCGCTCGTCCGCCGTGAGGAAGTAGTAGTAGCGGCGGTACGTCGTGTTGGCGATGCGCTGCTGTTTGGCGCTGTCGGCGTAGTGCTGGACGCCGTGCCGGGTGCCGAGGCCGGCCCACTGGCCGAGGTGGTACACGTCCACCTCGCCGGTGTGCCGGGTCATCGCCTCGGCGAAGCGGAAGATGTCCGACCGGCCGCTGCGCAGGTACGCGAACCAGAGCCAGAGGTCCGGCGACAGCTCGGAGTTGTCCCAGGCGTAGCCGCCGATGTCGTAACGCCACTGGTGCCGCACGGTGTCGTAGGTGTGCATGATGTCGCCGTAGTCCCAGAAGCCGTACCAGCGGCGCTGCTCCACCTGGTCCTTGTAGTAGGTGAAGAGGAAGTCGAGGTGGTCCTCGATCTTCGCCTTGGCGGGGGTGGAGCGGTCCGGCTCGGAGTAGAGGCCCGGACCGAAGACCTGGGCCTTGATGAGCTGCCTGGGCGGGGCGGCGAGCTGGGGCAGCACCCGGACGGCCTCGACCTGTTCGGCGAGCTGCGCGGGGGGAGGCGTCGACTCGTTCGCCCAGAAGAGGAGTTCGGAGGTGCGGGCGATGCCGTAGGGGGTGCCGAAGCCGGGCTCGTAGTCCTCGTAGGTGATGTTGAGGCCCTCGAGCTGTTCGGCGAAGGTGTCCTGCTCCATGCCGTCGTGGTAGAAGCGCAGGTCCATGGGCTGCGCCTCGGGCGACCAGAGCCAGAGGGTGACCTCGGCCGCCTCGGTCTGGGCGTCGCGGATGTCGAGCTGGGCGGGGAACTTCTCCCAGAAGTCCCGCAGTCCGAAGGAGAGTCCGCCGCTCGCCCCGCCGACGTACCCGAAGCCGGAGGCGCGCCTGCCGCCGCCGGCGCCGATCCAGCCGTGGCCCTTCTTGGTGCGCTTGCGCACGGTGAAGCCGTCGGCGGAGAGCTGGGAGAGGGTGTAGTCGCCCCATTCGGGGATGTACTGGAGCCGGGTGGTGACGCGCTGGTCCCAGGTGGCCGGGTCGGGCAGCTTCTCCCCCGCGTACTGGGCCGCCTGCACGGCCGCGCCCGGGTCGCGGCGCAGGCCGGTGATGCCCTTGACGGCCTCGCGCAGCAGCCCGGTGCCCTCGCCGCCGATGCGGATGTGACGGTCGTGGGCCGCGTCGCGCATCGGGACGGTGAAGCGCACGCCGAGGCCGCGGATGAAGTCGCCACTGGCCTTGCCGGGCTCCTGCGTACCGTCGTAGGTGATGGTGTGCACCATGCGGAAGGAGTCGGCGCCCGCGTAGAAGTAGAGGCGGATCGAGAAGGGCAGCCAACTGCGGCTGCCCTTGCGGTGCTTGCCGTCGATGCGGACGACGGCGCGGACCGGGCCCTCCTGCTCGACGGTGACGGCGTCGACGGCCCCGTCGAAGCGCTCGGTCTTGACGGCGCCCTGGTCCCCGTCCTCGATCTCCGGCTGCCGGATCAGCACCAGACGGCCGTTCCTGGCGATCTCGGTGGAGCCGCGGGTGACCGACTTGACGAGGGTGGCGCCGGACTTGCCGATCTTCACGGTGATGACACCGGTCGACACGTCGATGGTGCCGCCGCTCTTGTCGACGGTGACCTTCCTGGCGGGGGCGGCCGGTGCCCCGGCGGCCAGGGTGAGCTTGCCGTTGCCCGAGCTCACCGCGTGGGCGGTCCACTTGAGCGAGCCGTCCGGCCAGTAGGCGATCGGCCAGGACTGCACGGGGACGGCCTTGCCGTCGGCGTCCGTCAGCGCGAAGGTCTGGTCCTCCCGGTGGACGCCCATCGGCCAGGGCACACCGAGGGTGGAACCGGGGGCGGCGCCGAGGCCGCCGTCCTCCAGCCAGTCCAGGGTGACCGGGTCGGTGTCCGCGGGTGCCGTCGCGGGGGCGGCCTCGGCGTTCTTCGTCCCTAGCGCCCAGGAGAACTGTGCGGCGGCTCCGGCGACGGCCGCCGCCTTGAGGAGGGACCTGCGGGGGATGGGAGACATGGGATGCTGCCTTTCCTTCCGTGCGGAATGCAGGGGGTGGTCAGGGGCATGACAGATTGAGGTCCGGCGCCCGGGGCGCCGGCCCGGAGAGGGGCACCGCCCGTCAGCGGTGCCGGTGACGCTCCTCGACGGCGACGGCCGCCGCCGCGACGGCCCCCAGCACGGGGACCGCCAGCGGCGCGACGAACAGGGCGGACAGCGCCACGACGCCCAGCCCGCCGACGATCAGGAAGGACCCCGCGGGGTCGAGCACCGTCCGGCGTCCGGCGTCCGCGAGCAGGGCCCGCCAGGAGGCTCCCGGCGTCCAGACGGCCGCCGCCCGCAGCAGGGCCACGACCATCCCGATCAGCGCGAACAGACCGACGGCCCCGACGACCGGCCCGCCGGGCAGCCCGGCCCGCGCGGCCTGGACGTCCACCCAGACCGCTGCGCCCGCCGCCCACCCGGCGAGCCCGACGGCCCACCCGCGGCGCAGGGCGGCCCGGAAGTCCGCCACGAACTCCCGCAGGCCGCCGCCCTCATGACGCGTACGCCGTCGCAGATGCCGTGCGCCGGCGGCGAGGGCGGCGGGGTAGGTGACGACCCCGAGACAGGCCACGGCGATCCACACGCCGGTGAGCAGACACTCGGCGAACACCGCGAAGCGCTCGCCGGACACGGACTCCCTGCGCGGGCGCTCCTTGCGCGGGGCGCGCTCCTTCACGCGTGCTTGCGCCATGGTGACCGCCTCAGCCCTTCAGTCCGGACGTCGCCATACCGTCGATGAGATAGCGCTGGAAGGCCATGAAGAAGGCGATGACCGGCACCAGCGCCACCAGCGACATCGCGATCATGCTGCCGTAGTTGGAGATGCCCTCCTGGTCGCGGAACATCATCAGGCCGAGCGAGACGGTGTACTTCTCGGGGGTGTTGAGGTAGATCAACGGCCCCATGAAGTCGTTCCACGCGTTGATGAAGGTGAAGATGGCGCTGGTGATGAGGGCGGGCCGGCACAGCGGCAGCACGATGGACCAGTAGGTCCTCAGGTGGCCGCAGCCGTCGAGTTTGGCGGCCTCGTCCAGCTCGCGCGGCAGCCCGCGCATGAACTGCACCATCAGGAAGACGAAGAACGCCTCCGTGGCCAGGAACTTGCCCGCGACGAGCGGCACCAGCGTGTCGACGAGCTCCAGGTTGCGGAACATCACGTACTGCGGGATGAGCAGGACGTGATACGGCAGCAGCAACGTGCCGATCATCAGCGTGAACAGCAGGTTCCGGCCGGCGAACCGGATCTTGGCGAAGGCGTACGCGGTCAGCGAGCTGGACACCACGACACCGACCACGGCGAGAACCGCGTACATCAGCGAGTTGACGAAGAAGCTGCTGATGGAGATGCCGGAGATGCCGTCGGCGAGTCCGGAGAAGTTCGCCCAGACCGGCTCGGCGGGCAGCAGGTCGAGGCTGGCGATGATGTCCTTGCTCGGCTTGAACGAGGCTCCGACCACCCAGACCACGGGATACAGGACGACCGCGAGGATGACGAGAGCGCCCACGTGCCAGGCGATCGATCCGGTGCGCCGCCGCTCGTCCGCGGTACGCACGGCAGGGCTGGTGGCAGTGGTCACTTGGCGGCCTCCTCGTAGTGCACCCACTTCTTCTGCGACCAGAACAGGACCGCCGTGACGAGCGCCACCGCGACCACCAGCGTCCAGGCCATCGCGGAGGCGAAGCCCATCTGGGCCTCCTTGAAGCCCTTCTGGTAGAGGTAACAGGTGTAGACGAGCGTGGCGTCGGCGGGCCCGCACCGGGTGTCGGAGACGACGTACGCCGAGCCGAACACCTGGAACGCGTGGATGGACTCCAGCAGCACGTTGAAGAACAGCACCGGGGAGATCATCGGAAGCGTGATGTTCCAGAACCTGCGGAAGGGTCCGGCCCCGTCCACCTCGGCGGCCTCGTACAGCTCCCGCGGAACCTGCTTGAGGCCGGCCAGGAAGATGACCATGGGAGCACCGAACTGCCAGATGCTCAGGGCCACCAGGGCGTAGAGGACGTAGTCCGGGTTGCCGATCCAGCCGCCCACGTCGAGACCGAAGATCTTCTGCGTGCGGTCCACGACCGCGTCGTCCGAGAACAGCGCCCGCCACACGAAACCCACCGAGACGCTGGCGCCGATGAGCGAGGGCATGTAGAACGCGGCCCGGTACAGGCCCTGGCCGCGCCGCTTCTGCGCGAGCAGCAGCGCGACGCCGAGCGCGAGCAGCAGCTTCAGCGGAGTGGCCACGACGACGTACTTCAGCGTGACCTCCACCGACTTCTGCCAGCGCGGGTCCTCGAACATCGTCGTGAAGTTGTCCAGCCCCACCCACCGGGGCGGCGTGAACAGGTTGTAGCTGGTGAACGCGTAGTAGAGGGACGCGATCATCGGCCCCGCCGTGAGGAGCAGGAACCCCGCGATCCACGGCGACATGAAGAGGTAGCCGGCGAGGTTCTCGCGGCGCCGCCCGCGCCGCCCGGCGACGGGAGCGGCGGACCGCTTCCCGGCCGGGCGCGCGGGCGCTTCCTTGACGAGCGTCATGACGGTACGTCCCCTCAGCCCGCGAACGCGGCCTTGGCCTCGCTGAACAGCGCCTTGGCGGCGGCGGACGGCTTGGACTTGCCCTGGGCGACCTCACCGCCCAGCCGCAGGAACGCCGCCTCGATGACGTCGGCGCCGGACGGGTGCGGGGTGATCTTCCCGAGCACGCCGGCCGCGGCGACCTCCTCCTCGTACGCCTTGACACCCTTGTTGTTGTCGTCGGTGGGCGTGAACGCCTCGTACTGCTCGGTCGTGGCGAGGATGCCGCGGTCGTAGCCCATGATCTTGCCCACCTCGGGGTCGTGCACCATGAAGTCGATGAACTGCGCGGCCTCCTTGGGGTGCTTGGTCCCCGAGAAGGCGCTCAGCATCAGCGAACCGAGGTACTGACCGGTGTCCTTGCCGTTGGTGGTCGGGATCGGCGCGAGCCCGTAGTCCGACTCGCCCTCGCCCTGGTAGCGGATGGAGAAGTTGTCCCAGGTGAACTCGGACGCGGCGAGGCCCGCCGAGAGACCGGACTTCGGCTTGGCCTGCTCGATCTTCTTCGGATCGGCGACCAGCCCGGACTTCACACGCTTGTACCCGTCCTCCCACCACTGCGTCAGATCGTCCTCGGTGAATCCGAGGTCGGAGTCGGTGAAGAAGGCCTTGCCGTTCTGGCGCAGGTACAGGTCGTAGAGGTACATGATGCTGAAGTAGCCGGTGTCGCCGGCGATCTTCAGCTTGTCCTGGATCGTCTGGAGCGCGTCGAAGTACTCGTCCCAGGTCCAGCCGAACTTCGCCTCGACGCCCGCCTTCTTGAAGGCGTTGAGGTCGATGACGAGCGCCATGGTGTTGGCGCCGACCGGGACGCCGGTCTGCTTGCCGTCGACCTGACCGTTCGCCAGGACGCCGTTGCGGAAGTTCTCCAGGTTCAGATTCCCGGCGTCCGCCTGTGTCTTGAGATCCATCAGGACACCGCGCTTGTCGTACTTGCGCAGAAAACCGACCGCGTTCTGGAAAACGTCCGGCGGATTCCCACCGGAGGCCTGGGTCTGGAACTTCTCCCAGAACGCCTCGTAGTCGGTGAATTCAGGCTTGATCTTGATCTTCGGGAACTTCTTCTCGAAGAGTGCGATCGTCTTCTTGATCGCAATGGTGCGCGGCTCGCCGCCCCACCAAGCGTAACGGAGCGTCACCGTCCCGTCCGAGGAGGCGCCCCCGCTCCCTCCGCAGCCCGTGGTCGCGGCCAGGCCGAGCGTCGCCGCCGTGGCCCCCGCGACCTTCAGGATCGTTCGCCTCTCCACATTCCCGCTGGTTCCCACAGCCGGCCTCCTCGCAGCGTCGTTGCCGCTTGCATGAATCGTTTCAAGAAAGCGCTTGCTGGCACAAGGTACGAGTGGGCTGGGGGAGCGTCAATGATTCGGACAGGAATTTCTCGATCGGCGGCCGCGGGGCTTCGGGGCACCGTGGAGCCGACGCAGCGCCATCAGCAGGGCGAACGCGCAGGTCGGGCGCGCCCGTTCGGCCGACCGGACAGCAGTCGGCGGTTCGCGCGGCCACCGCGGGCGGCTGAAATGCGCCTGACACGGTGGGGTGGGACGGGAGGGGCGGCGGGAGGCGGGGCGGCGCCGGGGCGGGTGACCTGCTCGGGAGAGCGGAAGATCTCGGGACGTGCCGCTCGGGTGCCGCGGAGACGGGACCGGTCGGTGCCTGGTCCCGTGCGGACCGGGTTCTCGATCGATCCCTCCACGGAGAACGTGATGGATCCCGGCCGTCGCCCCGATCACTCGCCCGATCACCCGTCCGGTCGTCCGTCCGGTCGCCTGATCGCGGCCAGGACGGCAGATCCCCAGATCGGCGTTCCGACGCCGGAGCGCGGGACCATGGGCTGCTCCGCGGGCACCTCGATCTCGGACCGCACGATGCCGGCCGGCCACGCCAGGTCGATCCGCGGCGGCCGTCACGCCGACCTGTAGTGAACCCCCGCCCGAGGTCGCCCCGCGGAGGCTCCACACAGGACCATCGCGACGGGGCCGGCCGCTGGGAGCAGGTCACCGGAGGCAGGTCGCCGGGGGCCGGTCGCAAGGGCGCGGTAGCAGGAACCGGAAGGGCCGGCGCGAGCCGCGCCCGAGGTCAGCGGTCACGGGCCTGCCACCGCGACGGGGGCCGTCGGCGACCGTACGCCTCCGCGCACATCCGCGACGCGGGGCGTGCGGGCCTTCGCGGGCGGCGCGGCAGTCCGGGAGAGCCGCGCACACGACGGCGGCCCGTCTGCTCTGTCGCAGACGGGCCGCCGTGCCGGGTGGGCGATACTGGGTTCGAACCAGTGACCTCTTCGGTGTGAACGAAGCGCTCTCCCACTGAGCTAATCGCCCGGGCGCAGGAAGTACATTACCGCATGTCAGCGGGTCCCCGTGACCATGGTCGGGTCGCCCCCGCGCCTCGGCGGCGATTCACTGGTCCTTGATCTTCCAGGGCATCACGACCCCGAACTTCCACACGTAGAAGCCGACGACGGCCGCGATGATCACGAGTCCGATCGAGGTCAGGATGATGTTGCGGCGTCTGACCTTCGGGTCGAGGGCGCGCTGCGCCGCCTCGGTGACCTTGCGTTTGGTCCAGCGCAGCACCAGCTGGGCCCAGACGAACTCGGTCGCCCAGATCGCCATGCCGCCGAAGATCACGACCCAGCCGGGCCCGGGCAGCGGCAGCATGATGATGCCGGCGACCACGACCGCGAGACCGACGACGAAGATCCCGACCTGCCAGCTCAGGTGCAGGACCCGGCGGGCCTTGACGAACTGCGGAGCCCGGGAACCGAGGGCCTGTTCCTGCTGCTCCGCCGCCCCGTCCGACCTCGCGTCGTTCGCCGCCATGGCTACCTCGCCCGGAGCGTCACTCCCCGTATTCATACAGCCAAACCCTACCCGAGAGATTCGAGTCACCGTAATGGTGGTACTCCGCGATCATCCTCTGGGCCGGAAGAGTTACATAAACGCACGCAAACCACGCAGAGGGGTTTACAACGGCACCGTAGGTGGCATGTCGATTTCGCCGACGTGCGAATCCCCGAGCGCACACTGAGCGAAAGGCCCTGGCGCTTATGAACACCACGGTCAGCTGCGAGCTGCACCTGCGCCTCGTTGTGTCGAGCGAGTCCTCCCTGCCTGTCCCCGCAGGCCTGCGGTACGACACGGCCGACCCCTACGCCGTGCACGCCACCTTCCACACCGGAGCCGAGGAAACCGTCGAGTGGGTGTTCGCCCGCGACCTCCTCGCGGAGGGCCTGCACCGGCCCACGGGCACCGGCGATGTCCGAGTCTGGCCGTCGCGCAGCCACGGTCAGGGCGTCGTCTGCATCGCCCTGAGCTCCCCGGAGGGGGAAGCACTGCTCGAGGCCCCGGCGCGGGCCCTGGAATCCTTCCTGAAGCGGACGGACGCGGCCGTGCCCCCGGGCACGGAGCACCGTCACTTCGACCTCGATCAGGAGCTCTCGCACATCCTGGCGGAAAGCTAGGGAGAGGGCTCCCACTGAGCCGCCCGGCGCCGTCCACTCGGGGAGACGGCTCGGGCTCGGACAACAACCGCATAGGGCATGCGCCGACGCCGCGCCACGGTTCTCCGTGGGGCGGCGTCGGCGTGCGTGCCGGGCCCCGTGGCCGCCGCCCCCGTCCGCCGCGGACGGCTGCGCGATTCCGGCATCGACCGACCGGTGGCCCGACGGCCCGGTACGGCTACCATCGGCCAGCATCGGCGGGCGCCCGCCCGACCCTCCAGGCCAGGGAGCGAAACGTGCTGATCACCCACGACACCCGGTGTGCGCTCGATGCCGTGGTGGATCTGGTGAACACCGCACCGGAGGACGACACCACTCCGGACGGGCTGCCTGATGTCGCCACCCTCGGGGATTTCGTGCGAAAGCACGAGATCAGCGACGTCGGCGTGCTCTCCGAGTTCGATCTGTCCGCGGTGCGCAAGGTCCGGGGGCGGTTCGCCCGGATCTTCGCGGCTCCGGACCCCCGCGCCGCCGCCGCGCTCATCAACGAGCTGGTCGCCGCCGCGGGCACCACCCCCCGGCTCACCGACCACGACGGCTACGACTGGCATGTGCACTACTTCGCCCCCGGCGCCTCGATCGCGGACCATCTCGCGGCGGACTGCGGGATGGCCCTGGCCTTCTTCGTGGTGGCCGGGGAGCAGGAGCGGCTGCGGCGCTGCGAGGCCCCGGACTGCCGTCGCGCCTTCGTCGACCTCTCCCGCAACCGGTCACGCCGGTACTGCGACAGCCGCACCTGCGGCAACCGCCTGCATGTGGCCGCCTACCGGGCGCGCCGCAAGGAGGCGGCGGGCTGAGGCCCCCGCCCTCGACGCCGACGCGGCCCCGGCGGGTGGCGCCGGGGACCGCAGGTACGGCTCAGAGCAGCAGCAGGTCGTGCAGCGAGGCCATGAGCAGCAGACACCCGATCACCGCCAGGAAGATCATCAGCGGTGGCTGGGAAAGGGCGAAGAGGCACCCGCGCGGCTCTTCCTGAGGGGGCGCGGCATCACTCTGTGTCGTGTCCAGCATCTCGCGGGCGATGATGACGCAGGCGGTGTGCCGTACGCGATCAGCGTGCCCGGATTGAGCGGTTGTTCGCTGAATTCCGTGATGTCGGTTTCCGGCTGTGATCACTTCCGCGCGCGTGCGGCCCGACTGTGTCGTTTCCGCCGAGGGGCGGTCCTGGCGTGCGAGACCCCGTCAGTCGCGGTGACGCACTGGCGCCGGGCCGTCACCGGCCACCGGCACCGCTTCATATGCCGTGCTTCTTGAGGATGGCCTCGATGTCGCTGAAGTCGTCCGAGGGAGTCGCCCGGGGCGCGGCGGCGGGGCGGGAGGCGGGCCGGGCGCCCTGGCCCAGCGAGGGAGCCGACGCGGTCGGCGACACGGCGCCGGTCGGTGCGGAGCGCGCCGCCGCCCTGCGCTCCTTGCGGGTGCCGCCACCCCTGCGGCGCTCGACCACGCGGGTCGTCGCGAACAGTGCCCAGGCGGCGCCGAGGACGCCGAAGCCGGCCCAGGCCGTCGGGCTGAAGGCGGTGTCGGCGGCCCACTCGACGATCCCGGTCATCACCAGGCCGAGGGGCACCAGCGCGTAGGCCGCTGTACGGGCCGCCGCCAGGAAATGCCTGCGGTACGCCGTGACGGCCGCGATGCCCAGGCCGGCCGCGGCGACGGCGGAACACACGGTCTCGGCAATCATCCGGTCCTCCAGACACGGGACACTCGGGCAGAGGCGGTACGGCTCCGCACCGCCGCGGGGGCGGCGCTTCGCTCCTCCATCGTGCACCTGCGAGTGGCCCCCGGGCCATGCCTCAGCCGGACATCAGGGACATCTCCGGGTCGGCTCCTCCCCAGGTGCCGGTGGACGTCGTACGCCGCGGCGGTGGGGGCCGTCCGGCTTGGGGGGCCGGGGCGTGGGCTGGAAGACTGGGGGCATGAGCCACTCCTCCCCCGCGGCCGTCCCGGCGCCCGATTCCGCCCGTCCCGCCGTCGTCCTCGACATCTGGTGCGAGCTCCAGTGCCCGGACTGCCGTACCGCCCTGGCCGATCTCCGCGCCCTGCGCGAGCGCTACGGCGACCGGCTGGAGCCGCGACTGCGGCACTTCCCGCTGGAGAAGCACCGGCACGCCTTCGCCGCGGCCCAGGCCGCCGAGGAGGCCGCGGCGCAGGGGCGGGGCTGGCCGTACGTGGAGGCGGTGCTGGCGCGGGTCGAGGAACTGGACCGTGGGGGAGAACCCTTCCTGGTCGAGGTGGCGCGGGAACTGGGTCTGGACGCCGAGGAGTTCGACACGGCGCTCATCGACGGGCGGCACATCCTGATCGTCGACGCCGACCAGGCCGAGGGCAAGGCGATCGGTGTCACCGGCACGCCGACGTACGTCATCGGCGGCGAGCGCCTCGACGGCGGCAAGAGCCAGGAGGGGCTCCGCGAGCGCGTCGAGGAGATCGCGGACCGGTTGCTGGCCGGGCAGGGCTGAGGCGTCTCAGAGCAGCTGCTTGTAGAGGGAGTACCCCACCGGCACGTAGCCGAGTGAGTCGTAGAGGCGCTCGGCGGGCGTGTTCCCCTCGAAGACGTTGAGGCCGATGACGGGCTTGCCGGCGGCGATCGACTGGGCCTCGGCCAGCAGCATCAGGGTGCGGCCGTGGCCCCGGCCGCGGAAGGGCTCGTCGGTCTGGACGTCGAACACGAAGGCCTTGTCGCCGGCGAAGGACATCCACAGCGTGCCGACCCGGCTGCCCTCGTGCTCCAGGACGCTGAACAGCATGTCCTCGGTGGCCACGCCCCGCGGCAGCTGGTCGTCCCGCCGGGACTTGGCCCAGGCCTCCTCCTCGGGGACACCGCGGTCGATCCACTCCCGCGCGTACTCCACGACGCCCCGCCGGCGCCAGGGCCCGAACTCGGCCTCGGTCATGGGTCTGGCCCGGCTGCCGTGGGGCAGCCGGGGCGCTGCGGTGCCGAGCGGCTTCTCCATCCCGCGGTTGCGGTGGACGTACCCGAGCGCGTGCGCCAGCCGCAGGGCGGCCGCGGCCTCGGCGGGCACCCGGATCTCGATCCTCCGGCACCCCCAGCCGCGCGCCACCTCCTCGGCGGCGAGCGCGGCGACCGCACCCCGGCCACGCCCGCGGTCGGTCTCCTCGACGCGCAGATCGTCGATGCGGGCGACCGCCGGACCGAAGTCGGGATGGGTCGAGAGGTGGACCGCACCCACGGGGCGGCTGTTCACGCACACCTGGAAGCGACGGGACAGTGCCCCGTCGGCGCTGCGCTGGAGCGGCTCGGTCGGCCGCAGGGTCGTGGTCATCACGGGTGTTCTACCCGCTGCCGCGCCTGGAGTCAGCCGAATGACCGGGGCGGGCGGGGAAGGTGCCGGCAGGGGCTCAGGGGTCCAGGTCGTCGGCCGCCCGTTCGTCGAAGACGCGCATCGCCTTGGCGGTCACGGACCCCGCGGCGCCCGGCAGTTCGCGGCCGTCGACGCGGTGCACGGCCTGGACGTCCCGCAGGGTGGAGGTGAGGAAGACCTCGTCGGCGCGCTCCAGCACGTCCAGCGGCAGGTCGGTCTCCTTGGCGCCGGTCCACTCGACGGCCAACTCACGGGTGATGCCCGCAAGGCAGCCGGAGGCGAGCGGCGGGGTGTGGATCTCGCCGTCCAGGACGACGAAGACGTTCGATCCGGTGCCCTCGCAGAGCCGACCGGCCGTGTTGCCGAACAGCGCCTCGGTGGCGCCGTGCCGGTGGGCGCGGGCCAGGGCGACGACGTTCTCGGCGTACGACGTCGTCTTCAGGCCGGTGAGGGCACCGCGCTCGTTGCGGGTCCAGGGGACCGTGATCGCGGCCGTGGAGTCGGGGCGGCGGCCGGTCTCGCCGAGGGCGACGACGAGGGTCGGCCCGTGCTCGCCGCGGTCGGAACCGAGCGGCCCGTGGCCTCCGGTGTAGGTGATGCGGAGCCGGCCGAGCGGCATCGGGTTCGCGGCCAGGACGGCGGCGCAGGCGCGGCGGACCTCGTCGAGGTCGGGGTCGGGCAGGCCGAGACCGCGCGCGGAGCGGGTCAGCCGGTCGAGGTGCCTGGTGAGCGCGAACGTCCCGCCGTCCACCGCCTTCACGGTCTCGAAGATGCCGTCGCCCACGGTCAGGCCGTGGTCGAAGACGGAGACACGGGCGGACTCGCTGTCCTGCAGCCCGCCGTCGAGCCAGATCTTCACGTCAGTCCCTCTCCACTCACCTCGTACGCTCCCGACGCTACCGCGAGCAGTCGGGACGCCTTCAGCTCGGTCTCCCGCCACTCCGCCTCGGGGTCGGAGCCCCAGGTGATGCCGGCTCCGGTGCCGAAGCGCAGGACGTCGGCCTCGCGGTCGATCCAGAAGGTGCGTATGCCGACGGCCAGCTCGCCGGTGCCCCGGTCGGCGTCGACCCAGCCGACGCCGCCGCAGTACGGGCCGCGCGGTGCCGTCTCCAGTTCGTCGATGATCCGCAGGGCACTGGACTTGGGGGCGCCGGTGACCGAGCCCGGCGGGAACGCGGCGGCGAGCAACTCGGGCCAGCCGGCGTCCTCGCGCAGCTCGCCGCGGACCGTGGACACGAGGTGGACCAGGCCCGGGTGCTTCTCCACGGCGCACAGGTCGGGCACGGTCACGCTGCCGGTGGCGCAGACCCGGCCGAAGTCGTTGCGGACCAGGTCCACGATCATCACGTTCTCGGTGTGGTCCTTCTCGAGGAGGTCCGCCTCGGTGCGTCCGGTCCCCTTGATGGGCCCGGACTCCACGACCCGCCCGTCCCGCCGCAGGAACAGCTCCGGGGACGCGGTGGCGATCTCGACCCCGTGCTCCGGCAGCCGAATCGTTCCGGCATACGGTGCCGGGTTGCCGCGGGCGAGCAGGGCCGTCAACGCGTCCGGGTCGGCGCCGCGGGGCAGCGGCGCGGACAGCACCCGGCACAGGTTCGCCTGGTAGACCTCGCCGGCCGCGATGCAGGCACGGATCCGGCGCACCCCGGCCGTGTACGCCGCGCGATCCAGGGACGACGTCCAGTCACCGGCCGCGGGCCCCCGCCACTCCCCCGGCACCGGAGCGGGCACCGGCTCGACCCGTACGTCGGCGAAACGGGCGCAGACCAGACGGCCCTCGAAATCGGCGGACACGGCCCAGAAACCGGTGGAGTCCAGGGCCTGAGGGTCTTCCGTGACGTCGAGGAGGCCGGTGGCGACGCGGTCGCCGAAGCGGGCGAGAGGAGGGAGGTCGAGCACGGTGTCGAGTCTAGGGCGGGTGTCCCGGAGGTGGCCCGGCGATGTCCCGGCGGTGGCCCGGGCGGGTGCCCGGCGGGGCGCAGCGCAGCACGCTGCACAAACGCGTTTTTGTACTGGCCCCGGAATCCGCTAGAGTTCAACTCGTCGCCGGGCCGCGGGAGCGGACCGAAACGACAGGCGGACGTAGCTCAGTTGGTAGAGCGCAACCTTGCCAAGGTTGAGGTCGCGAGTTCGAGCCTCGTCGTCCGCTCGAAGGAAGAAGGGGGCTTCCCGGCCCCCTACACTCCTGGTGGAGTGGCCGAGAGGCGAGGCAACGGCCTGCAAAGCCGTCTACACGGGTTCAAATCCCGTCTCCACCTCCAAGGACGATTAGCTCAGCGGGAGAGCGCTTCCCTGACACGGAAGAGGTCACTGGTTCAATCCCAGTATCGTCCACTGGATCTTCGGATCCCCCGCGCGATTAGCTCAGCGGGAGAGCGCTTCCCTGACACGGAAGAGGTCACTGGTTCAATCCCAGTATCGCGCACGCAGCATCCGCGGCCCCCGGCCGTGATCACCCCGAGGACGATTAGCTCAGCGGGAGAGCGCTTCCCTGACACGGAAGAGGTCACTGGTTCAATCCCAGTATCGTCCACACACCGGAGCCCCCGGCCGCCCAGCGCGGTCGGGGGCTCCTTCGTGTGCGCGGCTCAGCTGGAGAAGAGCATGTGCCCGAAGCTCTTGTGGCGCTTGTGCCCGTAGTGACCGCCGTGGCCGCCGTGCGGGGCGCCCCAGGCGGGAGCGGCCGGGGCGGCGGGGTACGCCTGCGGGGCGGGCGGGGGCGGCGGGGCCTGCTGGGTCCACTGGGACTCCACGCGGGTCAGCGCCTCCAGCTCGCCGTAGTCGAGGAAGATTCCCCTGCAGTTGCTGCACTGCTCGATCTGGACGCCGTTGCGGTTGTACGTGTGCATCGGGGCGTGGCACTTCGGACACTGCATGTTTCGGCTCAACTCCTCGCCGGTCGGTCCTGCTTCGTCTGTCACCAGGACAGACTCTGTCCCGCTGCGGTCGGTTGCACCCTACTTCGCGGAGTGCGGCACCGACGGGGCAGATGCCGACGGTGCCGGTGCCGGACCCATGCGCGCGCAGGCGTCGACGAGGGACCGCTCGATCTCGTCCGGCTCCCTGCCCCCGGCGAGGGCCTTGGTGAGGGCACGGGCGGCGGTCTGGACGGTGAGGGCACGGGCCGGGACGTCGAGGACGGGCCAGGGGTCGCCCTCGGCGGGGACGGCGGGGCCGCCCGCCTGCCGGTAGGCGGTCAGGAAACGGGTCCACTCCTCGGGCGGGAGCAGCCCGCAGGCGTACCAGGCGGCGGGGCGGGCCAGGTCCCAGGCGGGGACTCCGACGCCCAGGTCGTCGATGTCGATGAGGCGCCACGGGCCGTCGGGGGCAGGGTGGCGGACCAGCTGCCCGAGGTGGAGGTCTCCGTGGCAGACGGTGGTGTCATCGGGCATCGGGCCCTCGCCGCGGGCCCAGGCGGGCAGGCGGGTCCAGGCGCTCAGGACGGGACCGGCCTCGGGAGGGCCCCCCGCTTCACGGAGGCGGGCCACGGCACGGGCGGCCTTGGCCGGCCCGCGCATCGGAGGCAGCGGGATCGGCGCGGGGGTGCGGTGGAGGCGGGCGAGGAGGCTGCCGGCGGCTTCCCAGGGGGCGGCGTCCGGGTCCTGCGGGTCCACGGGGGCGCCGTACGGCCAGAAAGTGACGAGCCGGGTGTCGAGGACGGTGGGCGTCGGGGTGAGCGGGGGCAGGAAGACGTCGGGGAGGCGGGTGGCGGTGATGAGGCGGGGGACGAGGGCGGCGTGGTCGGTGTCCGGGGCGTGGGCCTTGGCGACGGTGTCGGCGTGGCGGACGACGGTGGCGTCGGGGCGGTCGGCGAGGGTGGCCGCGCCGCAGGGACAGGCGGGGGTGCGGGTGTGCGCGTGGGCTCGGGCGCGGGAGGTGAGTCCGGCGAGCAGGGGGTGGGTGGGCACGGGGCTCCCTGGGGCGGTGCGGGTCTGCTCCGCAGGGTACGGGGGCGGGGTGTCGGAGGACGGTGCCGCTGCGGGGCGAGGGGGGTTTCGCCCCCGCCGCGCCTTCCCCTCCCGCCCCGGGGGGGCTGCGCCCCCGGACCCCCGCTTCGGCCCGAACGGCCTCGCCCTCAAGCTCTCCCGGAGGGCGCGCCCCCGGACGGGCTGAGTGCGCCGGGGGCTTCTGAAAGGGCAATGCCGGCGCAGCTCCCCAGCTGCGCCGGCATTTTTGCCGTCCGCCGCACCCCCGTCCCCACGGGGTTTCATGGATGGATGTCCCCGCCCGGACCGCTCTTCCGGGCCTGGGGTCGCCGCTCAGCGCCCCAGCATCACACCCACGGACGACGCCTGTGTGGCCACTGTCTCCCAGCCGTCGAAGACGACGAGGAGCAGGACCGCCAGGGGGAGGGCCATGACCGTCGCCACCAGGGGGTGGCGGCGGCCCGTACGGCGGGGTCGCGCGGTGCGGAGGTGCGTCCGCGGTGCCGTGTGGGCCATGGTCCCTCTCCTGACCGTTCTCCGTTGTCCTTGGCGAGCAGCGGGTGTCTGACCTCGGGGGACGAGTGCTGCACCCGCCGCTCGACCTCAAATCTAGGCGTGCGGCGGGCGTCGGGCGTCATGCCCTCGTACCGATTGCCGGGCCTCCCGGAGGATGAGCCGTGACCTGCGGAGTACTCCCCTGGGTGGAGACGGGGTCCCGGGTCTCGGGGTCTTCCCGGAGGGGGTGCCCGGTGCGGGCCGGTTTTCCCCAACTGTCCTCACCGGGTGACTTCGCTCACTTCCACCACCCCTGCGCGCCCCCCGGTCCCCACCCGGCGGCCCGCTCGACCGGCCACCTCGTCATGGGTTCGCGTCGTCCCGCCGGCGTCGACGGCGCTCTCCGCCCGGTCGGCCCGCACGGGTTCAATCCCCCTTGCGCGACTGGTGGTTGTGATCACGGGAAAAGCGAAGTGAGCCTGTCCGCCGGGTCTCTGACCACTCTTCACGTCCCCCGCCCGGCACGGACAATCGGTGGGACCGAGAGGGCGCGGCCTCTGCGCGCGAGCGGCCGTGGAAACGTAAGCTGTGCCACGTCACACGGACCGGGCAGCGGGGATGAACATGGCGATGATGCGCCTGAGGCGCGAGGACCCGCGCGTCGTCGGCTCGTTCAAGCTTCACCGACGGCTCGGCGCGGGCGGGATGGGCGTCGTCTACCTGGGCTCCGACAAGAAGGGGCAGCGGGTCGCGCTGAAGGTGATCCGGCCCGATCTGGCCGAGGACCAGGAGTTCCGGTCGCGGTTCGCGCGTGAGGTGTCGGCGGCACGGCGGATCCGGGGCGGGTGCACCGCCCGGCTGGTCGCGGCGGACCTGGACGCCGACCGGCCGTGGTTCGCCACCCAGTACGTGCCCGGCCCCTCGCTGCACGACAAGGTCGCCGACGACGGTCCCGTCGGAGCGGCCGAGCTGGCGTCGATCGGGGCCGCCCTGTCGGAGGGGCTCGTCGCCGTTCACGAGGCCGGGGTCGTGCACCGGGACCTGAAGCCCTCGAACATCCTGCTCTCCCCCAAGGGCCCGCGGATCATCGACTTCGGCATCGCCTGGGCGACGGGTGCCTCCACGCTCACGCACGTCGGTACGGCGGTCGGCTCCCCCGGGTTCCTCGCGCCGGAGCAGGTGCGCGGTGCGCTCGTCACCCCGGCCACCGACGTCTTCTCGCTCGGCGCCACCCTCGCGTACGCCTCGACCGCCGACTCCCCCTTCGGGCACGGCAGTTCCGAGGTGATGCTGTACCGGGTGGTGCACGAGGAGCCCCATCTGCACGGCGTACCCGACGCCCTGGCCCCGCTGATCCGGGCCTGTCTGGCGAAGGACCCGCAGGAGCGGCCCAGCACGCTCGATCTCTCGCTGCGGCTGAAGGAGATCGCGGCCCGTGAGGCCCACGGTCCGGCCGAGGTCCGGCCGCCCGCACCGCGTGCGGGTGAGGCCGACCGGGCCACCGGGCGGCTGACCGACACCGGCTACCCGGAGCGCACGCTGCGGCAGCCCGGTCCGCCGCCGTCCCGCGGCGGGGTGCCGTCCTCGCGCGGGGCCGCGCCGCCCAGGGGCGGGACGCCCTCGCGCGGCGGCAGCGCCTCGCGCGGCGGCGGCACCCCCTCGTCCCGTTCGGGGGCCCGGCCGACCCCGGCGTCCCGCAACACGGGCTCCTCCCGCAACACGGGCTCCTCGCGGAACACGGGCTCCTCCCGCAACACCCGTTCCGGCAGCGGCAGCAGACCCGCGCCGCGCAGCGGGACCGGCCGGCGGACATCGCGCGCCACGGGCACCGGGCTGCGGCCCGCCAATCCACGGCTGCTGCGGCAGCGGCTGTTCGTCTTCGTCGTGGTGACGCTGCTCGTGGCGCTCGGCATCGCGGTCGTCCAGGGCTGTCAGGGCCCGGCCCGGGGGCTCGGCGACGAGAACGACGTCGTACGGCACCGGCACCAGGCGCAGGCGGACGTGCGGGAGGCCGGTGGCGGACCCGGTAGGTGGTCGCCCGCGAGGGCGGACGGGGCCTACGCCGACGGGCGGCCCGTCGCGACGGCGTAGAAGGCGACGGCGGCAGCGGCGCCCACGTTGAGGGAGTCGACGCCGTGGGACATGGGGATGCGGACCCATTCGTCGGCGGCGACCAGGGCCTGGGTGGAGAGGCCGTCGCCCTCCGCGCCGAGCATGAGCGCGACCCGGTCCATGGTGTGGGGCGCCGCCTCGTCCAGGCTGCCGGCCTTCTCGTCGGGGGTGAGGGCGAGCAGCGTGAAGCCGGCCTCGCGGACCGAGTCCAGGCCCTTGGGCCAGGTGTCCAGGCGGGCGTACGGCACGGAGAAGACCGCCCCCATCGAGACCTTCACGCTGCGGCGGTAGAGGGGGTCGGCGCAGTCCGGGGAGAGCAGGACCGCGTCCATGCCGAGGGCCGCCGCGGAGCGGAAGATCGCGCCGATGTTGGTGTGGTCGTTGACCGATTCCATGATCACGACGCGGCGGGCGGTGTGCAGGAGTTCCGCCGCGGCCGGGAGCGGCTTGCGCTGCATGGAGGCCAGGGCGCCCCGGTGCACGTGGTAGCCGGTGACCCGCTCGGCGAGCTCCGGGCTGACGGCGTAGACCGGGGCCGGGAGCTCGTCGACGACGTCGCGCATGACGTCGACCCACTTGGCGGACAGCAGCATCGAGCGCATCTCGTAGCCGGATTCCTTGGCCCGTCTGATGACCTTCTCGCCCTCGGCGATGAACAGGCCCTCGGCGGGCTCGCGTCGGCGGCGCAGCTCCACGTCGGTGAGGCCGGTGTAGTCGCGCAGGCGCGGGTCGTCGGGATCCTCGATGGTGATGAGATCGGCCACAGCGGTGATACTGCCTTGTCCTGAGTGCGGTGCCAACGGCTTGGCAGGGGTCTGTTACCGGGGGTTACGTACCGGCGGTCACGCCGGGGCCGGCAGGCCGACGCCGACGACCTCGCCGATGACGATGACCGCGGGGGGTCTGACCTCCTGGGTGCGGACCGTCTCGGCGACCGTCGTCAGGGTGGCGTCGACGCGGCGCTGGGCCGCCGTCGTGCCCTCCTGGACGAGCGCGACCGGGGTGTCGGCCGGCTTGCCGTGCGCCATCAGCGTCTGAGCGATCTTCCCTATCTTGTCGACGCCCATCAGGATCACCAGCGTGCCGGTGAGCTTGGCGAGGGAGGGCCAGTCGACCAGGGAACGCTCGTCGTCGGGGGCGACATGGCCGCTGACCACGGTGAACTCATGGGCGACCCCGCGGTGGGTGACCGGAATGCCGGCCGCACCGGGGACGGAGATCGAGCTGGAGATGCCGGGAACCACCGTGCAGGCGATGCCGGCCTCGGCAAGGGCCTGGAGTTCCTCCATGCCGCGGCCGAAGACGTACGGGTCGCCGCCCTTGAGCCGGACGACCGACTTGCCCTGCTTGGCGTGCTCGATCAGCGCGTTGTTGATGGCCTCCTGAGCCATGTACCGCCCGTACGGAATCTTCGCGGCGTCGATCACCTCGACGTGCGGCGGGAGTTCGGCGAGGAGGTCGCGCGGGCCGAGGCGGTCCGCGATGACGACGTCCGCCTCGGCGAGGAGGCGGCGGCCGCGGACCGTGATCAGGTCGGGGTCGCCGGGGCCGCCGCCGACGAGGGCGACGCCGGGGGTGCGGGTGCGGTGGTGGGGCGCGACCAGGGTGCCGTCGCGCAGGCCCTCGACGACCGCGTCGCGGATGGCCGCGGTGCGCCGGGGGTCGCGGCCCTTGGCGTCCGTGGTCAGCACGGCGACGGTGACGCCCTCGCTGTGGCCCGTCGCGGGGGTCCAGGCGGTGGCCTCGTCGGCGTTGTCGGAGCGCACGCACCACACGCGGTGGCGCTCCGCCTCGGCGGAGGCGGCGGCGTTGGCGTCGGGGTCGCTGGTGGCGATCAGGGCGTACCAGGCGTCGGCGAGGTCACCGAGGGTGTAGACCCGCCGCTCCCAGGTGATCTCACCCGCGTCCGCCATCGCCTCGACGGAGGGGGTCGCCTCCGGGGACACGAGGAGGACGTCCGCGCCCGCGGCGATCAGGGCCGGCAGACGTCGCTGGGCGACCTGGCCGCCGCCGAGGACGACCACACGGCGGCCGGTGAGGCGGAGGCCTACGGGGTAGGCGGGGTGTTCGGCCATGAGGGGCGGCTCCTCGAACGGGCGGAGGCGGGCGCTGCGGCTCTGGAGCGGCCCTGACGTGCGCATTTTAAAGGTGCGTTCAGCGTACGGCGGGGCCGGGGCCGGGGGCATGCAGGAGCGCATGCCCGCCGACCCCGGGGGCGCCCTACTTCTCGGTCACTCCCGCCGAGTCGAAGGTCGCCACCTCGTGCATCGCCCGTGCCGTGCTCTGGACCAGCGGAAGGGCCAGCAGGGCGCCGGTGCCCTCGCCCAGGCGGAGGTCGAGGTCGACCAGGGGGCGCAGACCCAGCTTGTTGAGGGCGGCGACGTGGCCGGGTTCGGCGCTGCGGTGGCCCGCGATGCAGGCCGCGAGGACCTCGGGGGCGATCGCGCGGGCGACCAGTGCGGCGGCGCCGGCGCTCACCCCGTCCAGGATCACGGGCGTGCGCAGGGACGCGCCGCCCAGCAGGAGGCCGACCATCGCCGCGTGTTCGAAGCCGCCGACGGCAGCGAGGACCCCGATGGGGTCGGCCGGGTCGGGCTGGTGGAGTTCCAGGGCGCGGCGGACGACCTCGGTCTTGCGGGCGAGGGTCTCGTCGTTGATGCCGGTGCCGCGGCCGGTGACCTCGGCCGGGTCGGCGCCGGTGAAGACCGAGATGAGGGCCGCGGAGGCCGTCGTGTTGGCGATGCCCATCTCGCCCGTGAGGAGGGCCTTGTTGCCGGCCGCCACCAGGTCGCGGGCGGTCTCGATGCCGACCTCGACGGCCTGCTTGGCCTCCTCGCGGGACATCGCGGGGCCGGTCGTCATGTCGGACGTGCCCGCGCGGACCTTGCGGGGCAGCAGGCCGGGGGTGGCCGGGAGGTCGGCCACGACGCCGACGTCCACGATGCAGACCTCGGCGCCCACCTGGTTCGCGAAGGCGTTGCAGACCGCGCCGCCGCCGAGGAAGTTGGCCACCATCTGCGCGGTGACCTCCTGCGGCCAGGGGGTGACGCCCTGGGCGTGCACCCCGTGGTCGCCGGCGAAGATCGCGACGGCCGCGGGCTCCGGGATCGGCGGCGGGCACTGGCGGGACAGCCCGGACAGCTGCGCGGAGATGATCTCCAGCATGCCGAGCGCGCCGGCCGGCTTCGTCATGCGCTTCTGCCGTTCCCAGGCCTCGCCGAGCGCCTTGGCGTCCAGCGGGCGGATCCCGGCGACGGTCTCGGCGAGCAGGTCGTGCGGGTCCTCGCCGGGCAGCGCGCGGCGGCCGTACGTCTCCTCGTGGACGACCCACGACAGGGGACGGCGCTTGGCCCAGCCGGCCTGCATCAGCTCGGGCTCCTCCGGGAACTCGTCGACGTACCCGACGCAGAGGTAGGCGACGACGTCGAGGTGCTCGGGCAGGCCGAGGGCGCGGACCATCTCGCGCTCGTCGAAGAAGCTGACCCAGCCGACGCCGAGGCCCTCGGCGCGGGCCGCCAGCCACAGGTTCTCCACGGCGAGCGCGGAGGAGTACGGCGCCATCTGCGGCTGGGTGTGGCGGCCGAGGGTGTGGCGGCCGCCCCGGGTCGGGTCGGCGGTGACGACGATGTTCACCGGCGTGTCGAGGATGGCCTCGATCTTCAGTTCCTTGAACTGCTTGGCCCGGCCCTTGGGCAGGGACTTCGCGTAGGCGTCCCGCTGCCGCATCGCCAGCTCGTGCATCGCGCGCCGGGTCTCGGCGGAGCGGATCACGACGAAGTCCCAGGGCTGCGAGTGGCCGACGGAGGGCGCGTGGTGGGCGGCCTCCAGGACGCGCAGCAGCACCTCGTGCGGGATGGGGTCGCTGCGGAAGCCGTTGCGGATGTCCCGGCGCTCGCGCATGACCTTCAGGACGGCCTCGCGCTCGGCGTCGTCGTACGCGGGGGCGGCGGGGCCGGTGGACTCCCGTACGTCTTCCACTGCGGCCGTGCTCTCTTCCTGGTCGGCGGCCCTGGTGTCCGGGTCCTCCGGGTCCTCCGAGTTCTGCGCGGCCTGCGGGCCGGGCTCCTGCACGGGGTCGGCCTCCACGACGGCGGGGTCCGGGGCGGCGGGGTCCGCTTCGCGGGGGGCGGGGAGGTCCGCCGACGGGGCGACGGCGGGGGGCGGGGCCGGAGACGCCTCGGCCACGGCTGCCTCGGGCGCCGCTGCCTCGGGCGTGGCTCCCGGGGTCACCGGCTCGTCGGCGGGGAGCACGAGGGCGTGCGGCGGGGTGGGAGCGAGGTGCGGGGTGGTCGGCACCGTGCCCTCCACCGGCACGAACTGGCCCAGCGGCTGGGACTGCGGGGAAGGGGCGGGCTCGGCAGGCCGGAGGGCGGACACGGCGGGGGCGGCAGGCGTCGGGTCCGCCTGTGGTGCGTCCTGGGCCGTCGCCACGACGGGGCCGGAGGCGTCCGGGAGCCGGGACGCGGGATCCTCCGTGAGGTGGACGGGGTCCTGCGGGTGCTCCTGCTGCGGGGCCGGGCCGGGGTGGACGTCCTGCGCTGGCTGGGCGAGGAAGGCGTCCAGGGCGGACTCGCCGGGCTGGGGGTGCTGGACGCTCGGGGCGGGCTCGGCGGTCGGTTCCGTCTCGGCGCGCTCCGGGGCCGACTGCTCGGGCTCCGGCTGCTGGGCCGCCTGGTGGCCCGGCAGCTGGACAGGGGCAGGCTCGGTGAGGACGGCCTCGGGGGCGGGCGCCGGGGTCTCGCCGGCGGGGGGAACCGGGCCGGGCACGACGACGTCCGGTGCCGGGGTGGGGGCTTCCGGCTCGGGCGCGGCGGTCACCGGCTCGGGCGCGGCGGCCACCGGCTCGGGCAGCGGCGTGGCCGCTTCCGGCGCGGGCTCGGCTGTCTCCGGGGCGGCGGGCGCCTCGGGGGCGGCGGGCGCGTGCTCGGGCACCTGGCCCTGGCCAGGAGCGGGCACGGCTCCGGCTGCCTGGGGAGCGTCCGGGGTCGGGTCGGCCTGGGGCTCCTGCGCGGGATCCGGCGCGACGACGGCCTCGGGCGTCTGGGGAGCTTCCGGAGCCTGCGGAGCGACGGGCACGGCGGCTTCCGGGACCTGAGGAGCGACGGCTTCGGCGGCTTCCGGAACCTGAGGAGCGACGGCTTCGGCGGCTTCCGGAACCTGCGGAGCGACGGCTTCGGCGGTTTCCGGGACCTGAGGAGTCGGCGCGACCTCGGCGGCGGGTGCCTCGGGAGTCGCGGTGGGCGCCGGAGCACCGGGCGCCCGGACGGCCTCGGGGGCCGCCGGCACCTCCGCGGGCGCCTCGGCCGCCTCGACGGGCGGCGCCGCCTCGTCGGCGGGGACCGCGTCCGCGTCGGGGGCCCGGGAAGCGTCGGGCCCCTGGGGAGCCTCGGGCGCCGAGGCGTCCGGCGCGGGCCCGGTCACCTGTGCCACCGGCTCCGGGCCCGGTCCGGGCACGGCGTCGGCGGTCCGGGCCGGGTCCGCCGGCTGCGGCACCGGGGCCGTGGGCACGGCCGCGCCGGCGTGCGGGGGCTCGGCCGTCTCCGGTGTCCGGTGCGTCCGCGTGAGGTCCTCGGGCTGCGGCGCGCCCGTCTCCGAGGCCAGGCGGGCCATGACCGCCTGGGCCGCGCCCCGCTGCTCGGGCTGCTGCCGGGCAGCCGGGGCAACCGTTTCCACGGGGGTCGCCCCCGGGGCGACCGGCGCCTGGACGGCAGGCTGCGCGCCCCACGGCGCCGCGCCCTGCGGAGGCATGTCGCGCAGGTGCGGGACGTCGAGGTACTCCGGCCCGGAGGCGGGCGTGCCCGGGTGGCGTACCGGTGCGCCCGCGGGGCCGCGGTCGGCGAGGGAGCGGACCGGGCTCGCGGAGGTGTCGGGGATGGGCGGGCCGAGGTGCAGGGGGCGGCGCGGTGCCGCGGGCGGCGCCGACGGGTTCGGGAGGCGGACGGCACCGAGGTCGACGGAGCCGGTGTCACGGCCCGCCGTCTCGTGCGGGCCGGGTTCGTGCACCGCCTCGACCACGGGCTCCGGCGCGGGCGGCGCCACCTCGTTGCCCCAGGCGCTCTGGGCGCCGGGCAGCAGCAACAGGTCTTCGTCCTGGGCGGTGGTCTCGGAGAGGTAGGTGTACGCGCCGGGCGCGGGGACGCCCTGCTGATCCACCATGCCTGCGTTCTCCGGCAGTCCCTCGCCCGGAACCTGGCCGGTGTCGGTCATGCGTACCCCTCGCCCATCGGTTAGTGCTCCTACGACCAGCTCACCCGGAACGGCGCACCGACCGCCCCGTAGTGAAGAACGAGCGTCCGCGCCCAGCGGCACGAACGACCCGCCCGGAAAAGACGACAAAGCCATTCAGTGGCATTGTCGCGGCCGTTGCCGCGTCGCGACAGCTTGATCCGCGACGCTCCGCTGTGGACTGCGCCACGTTGCGCGCCCTCAGGTTCTGCCGTACCACACCCACCCCGAAACAGACGCGTTTCCCGGACATCGGCCGACGAAAAGCCGGGTGCCCGAATGCGGTACGACGATCGGCCAGCCTACCGCGCGCGGTGGGACGACAGGATCACGGGGAGGACGGACCGGGTCGGTCCGAACGGTCCGGCAGAACCCCGCTGAGCAGGAACGCGACACTCCGCTCGGTCTCCGTCCAGGCCCGCGTGTCGAGTTCGACGGACTGGACGAGCGCGCACTGGACGCGGTAGCCGTGCTCGGTCAGGTCGCGGCCGACGAGTTCGGCGGCGTCGCGGGTCATGGCGTGGGTGACGATGCGCTGCGGGCGGCGGTCGGCGACCGCCGAGACGACGGCCGCTCCCCCGCCGCCGACGCGGACGACGTCCGGTTCGGGCAGGTCCTCCAGGACGTGCGGGGCGGTGCCGCGGACGATCTGGAGCTGGACGCCGAAGCGGCGCGCGGCGGCGTCGGTGCGGGCGCACGCCTCCAGGGCGCGGTCGACGGCGATGACGGCCGCCCCGGCCCGCGCGGCCTCGGTGGCGAAGGCGCCGCTGCCGCAGCCGATGTCCCAGACGAGGTCGCCCACCCGCGGTCCGAGCCGGGCGAGTTGGGCCGCCCGCAGCAGCTCCGCCTCCCCTTCGCCCAGTCCGCCGCCGTACTCCCCGGCGGGCAGGGTCCAGCCGCGGGGGCCGGTGCCCGGGTCTCGCCCGGCGATCCAGCCGCCGTCGCCCGCCGGCGGCGCGCCGGTGGTGCCGCCGATGACGATGACGACGTTGGGGTCGCGCCAGGTGTGGTCGGCGGCCTTCTCGGAGGTGACGACGCTGACCTGTTCGCGGTCGGTGCCGAGTTCCTCGCAGACGACGAAGGTGCGGTGGACACCCTCCATGAGCAGTCCCAGCTCGGCGGGGCCGGCACCGGGTGAGGTGAGGACGGCGACCTTGGGATGGGCCCGGCACACGTTCACCGCCCGGCGCAGGGTGCGTCGGTGTGCGACGACCACCTGGGCGTCGTCCCAGGGCATGCTGGCGCGGGCGAACGCGGCGGCGACGGAGGATACGCCCGGGACGACCTCGACCTCCAGGCCGAACTCGGGTGCGCGCAGGGTCCGTACGACACCGAAGAAGCCGGGGTCGCCGTCGGCGAGGACGACGGCCGTGCCGCGGTGGCCGGCGATGCGGCGGGCGGCGAGGGCGACGCTGCCGAGGCGGATGCGTTCGGCGGCGGGGGGCACCTCGGGCAGTGCCAGGTGGTGGGCGGCACCGGCCACCAGGGTGGCGGCGCCCAGGGCCGAACGGGCGGCGGCGGTCAGCGGCGAGCCGTCCCAGCCGATCACCGTGACACGGTCGGCCATCGTCGTCTGTCTCCCGTGGGTCTGCGCGGCTGGCGGGGCTCCGTGAGAGTACCTGGTCGCGCGGGGCGGGCGGCGGCGGCGCCGCGCCCCGGGGTCAGTTCCAGTCGCCGTACGACGGGTAGCCGCCGCTCTCCGTGAGGTGCTCCCCCGCGCCCTCGATGTCCTCCGGGAGGAGGCTCCACACGATGAAGTCGGTGCGCGCCTCGCTCCAGGTGCCGTCGTCGGCGCGCACACGCGCTATGCAGGCGCCGCGCAGGACGCCCTCGCTGATACAGCCGATCTTCTGCGCGACCTGCTGCGAGGCGGTGTTGTCGGCGGCCGTGCGCAGCTCGATGCGTTCGAGTTTCTGGTCGGTGAGCAGCCACTGGGCGGTGGCGAGCGCCGCCTCGGAGGCGTAGCCCTCGCCGCGGGCCCAGGGGGCGATGATGTACGACAGTTCGGTGGACCGTACGTGCCAGTTGGTCCTGCCGAGCTGGATGACGCCGACGAGCCGCTGGGTGAGGAACTCGGTGACGGCGAGGTCGAGTCCGCGTCCGCAGGCGCGTTCGGCGGGGGCGTACTCGGTGATCCAGGCGCGGGCGTTCTCGGCGGTGAAGGGCTGGGGGACGGAGGTCCAGGCCGTGACCTGTTCGTCGTTCATCATCTCGGCCAGTGCGGGCACGTCGTCCTCGTCGAGGGGACGCAGCACCAACCGCTCCGTGCTGATGGAGATGTTGGGGAAGGTGCTCGTCATGCGCCGCTCCGTAACCTTCGAAACCGTCAGGGTCCGACCTGGTTGGCCGTCAGGCCCGCTGAACTGCTCAGCATGCAGCATGAAAGCACCGGGTCGCACCACGGGGTCCGCACCGGCCGACGGTGCGGACCCCGTGATGAACTTGTTCGTGTACGTCAGGACTTGACCGGCGGAACGGAGCCCGGACCCGCGTCAGAAGGACGCGATGACGGAACCGGCGTACTTGTCCTCGATGAACTTCTTGACCTCGGCAGAGGTGAGGAGCTTCGCGAGCTTCTGCACGCGCGGGTCGTCCTCGTTGCCCTCCTTGACGGCGAGGAAGTTGCCGTAGGGGTTGTCCGTCGCGGACTCCAGGACGAGGGCGTCCTTCGAGGGCTTCAGGTCGGCCTCGATGGCGTAGTTGCCGTTGATGACGGCGGCGTCCACGTCGTCCAGGGAGCGCGGGGTCTGGGCCGCCTCCAGCTCCTTGAACTTGAGGTTCTTCGGGTTCTTGCTGATGTCGGCGGGGGTCGCCGAGTTGCCCGCGCCGTCCTTGAGCGTGATGAGGCCGTTCGCGGCGAGCAGCTTCAGGGCGCGTGCCTCGTTGACGGTGTCGTTCGGAACGGCGACGGTCGCACCGCTCTTGAGGTCGTCGACGCTCTTGAACTTGTTGGAGTAGAGGCCGAGCGGCTCCAGGTGGACGGTGACGACGGGCACGATGTGGGTGCCGTTCTTCTTGTTGAAGTCGTCGAGGTAGGGCTGGTTCTGGAAGTAGTTGGCGCCCACCGAGCCGTCTTCCGTCGCCGTGTTCGGCGTGACGTAGTCGGTGAACTCCTTGACCTCCAGGTCGAGGCCCGCGTCCTTGGCCAGCTCGTCCTTGACGAAGGTGAGGATCTCGGCGTGCGGGACGGGGCTCGCGGCGACGATCAGCGGGCCGCTCGTGTCGACGGAGCCGGAGCCGGAGCCGGAGTCCTTGTCCGAGCCGCACGCGCCGAGCCCGAGGGTGAGGGCTCCGACGGCGAGGACAGCGGTGGTGATCTTGGCGGTGTTACGCACGAAAAGTGCCTTTCCTGAGGTGGTGCGTCCCCGCGGTGGGTGTGCGGGGGGAACAGAGGGGGGTGGTGTGGGCGGGGCGGGTGCGGTCAGCTCTTCCTGACGGCGTCGGTGGCGACCGTGCCGGGGAGGACGCCGCGCAGCGGCCTGAAGAGGAGCAGCGGGCCGCCCCTGCCGGTGCGCCGGTGCAGGGAGCGGGCCGCGAAGTCGCCGCCGAACTGGAGCAGGGAGATGACGACGGCCAGGATGGCGACGGTGATCCACATCAGGCCGGTGTCGAAGCGCTGGTAGCCGTAGCGGATCGCGATGTCGCCCAGGCCGCCCGCACCGACGGTGCCCGCCATGGCGGAGTAGCCGATGAGGGCGACGACGGTCGTGGTGGTGCCGGAGATCAGGGACGGCAGCGCCTCGGGGACGAGGACACTGCGGACGATCTTCCAGGTGCTGCCGCCCATGGACTGCACGGCTTCCACGAGTCCGCTGTCGACCTCCCGGACGGACATCTCCACCAGGCGGGCGAAGAAGGGGATCGCGCCGATGGCGAGCGGCACGATGGCGGCCTCGCGGCCGATGGTCGTTCCGGTCACCCAGCGGGTGAAGGTCATCAGCGCGACCATCAGGATGATGAACGGCATCGAGCGGGCGATGTTCACGACCTGCCCGATCACCTTGTTGGCGACGATGTTCTGCAGCAGGCCGCCCCGGTCGGTGAGGACCAGGAGGATGCCGAGCGGAAGGCCGCCCACGACGGCGATCAGCGTGGACCAGCCCACCATGTAGAGGGTGTCCCAACATGCCTGCTCCAGCAGGGGCTGCATCGCCGAGAATTCAGCCCAGGTCACTTGGCACCGTCCTTCACCGGCTGGGGCCGCTCGTCGGCGGTGCCCGGCACGTCGATCTGGAGACCCTGTTCGCGCAGGAAGCCGATCGGCACCACGTTGTCCTCGTAGCGGCCGGGCAGTTCGATGCGCATCCGCCCGACCTGGAGGCCGCCGACGGTGTCGATGGCCGCGCCCAGGATCGAGATGTCGATGTTGTAGGTGCGCGACAGCTGGGAGATGACCGGCTGGGTCGCGGCCTCGCCCTGGAAGGTGACGTCGAGGACGGTCCGGTCGCCGCCGGTCGCCTCGCCGCCCACCGGGAAGAGCGCGGCGGCCAGCTGGGAGCCCGGCGTGGCGAGCAGCTCGCCGACGGTGCCGGACTCGACGACGCGGCCGCGCTCCATGAGCGCCGCGGAGTCGCAGACCGACTTCACCACGCCCATCTCGTGGGTGATGAGCAGGACCGTCAGGCCCAGCTGTCGGTTCAGGTCGCGCAGCAGCTGGAGGATCGAGCGGGTGGTCTCCGGGTCGAGGGCGCTGGTGGCCTCGTCGGAGAGCAGCACCTTGGGGTCGCCGGCGAGGGCGCGGGCGATGCCGACGCGCTGCTTCTGGCCGCCGGAGAGCTGGGCGGGGTAGGCGCCCGCCTTGTCGGCGAGACCGACGAGGTCGAGCAGTTCGAGCGCCTTGCGGGAACGTTCCTTCCCCGATTTTCCGAGGATTTCCAGCGGCAGCTCGACGTTGTCCCGCACAGTGCGCGACGACAGCAGGTTGAAGTGCTGGAAGACCATGCCGATACGGCTGCGCGCCTCGCGCAGTTCCCGGCCGGCGCGCGGGCCGCGGCCGGCGAGGGCGGTGAGGTCCTGGCCGGCGACGGTGACCGTGCCGGAGGTGGGGCGCTCCAGGAGGTTGACGCAGCGGATCAGCGAGGACTTGCCGGCGCCGGACTGGCCGATGACGCCGTACACCTCACCTTCGCGGACGTGCAGGTCGACGCCGTCGAGGGCGGTGACCTCACGGCCGCGCGAGCGGTCGGCCCCGTAGATTTTCGTCAGGCCCGTGGTGGTGATCACGTGGGTTTCCGTCACTGTCGAGTGCGCGGGCGTGGGTGTGCCCGGGCACGGATGCATTCGGTCAGGGACGCGACACGGTTCTCGCGATGGCGATGGAACCGGGGGAGAACATGTGCGCGATGGGTCTCCCCGCGCCGTCCAGGCAGCGGGGGGTGCCTCGTCACGTACTCGGGGCGTACGGACGTGCCACGGCGTCTCGCTTCGGGGCGCGAGCTCGGGGTGGTGCGGGGGCCCTCTAGAAGGCGCACATTCGACACGTACAACGAGCACCGGGCGTCATGGTCGCCTCGGTCGCAAGGGTGCGGCTGCTCGTCGTGGTCATGCGATCAGTAAAGCAGACCTACGGTCCTGACAAAGCCCGGTCGTCCACATGCTGGACAAGCGTGGACAGCGCGTCCACGCGAACGGAGCCATCCGCTCCCCCACCCCTGACCAGTGCGGACAAGCAGGACAGGGTCTTCTCGCCCCGGCCGGACCCGGCTCCGCGGTCGGGGCGGGCTGTGGCCAACGCCACGGTCGCCGGCCGGGTCCGGCTCGCGGCGCGGGCCCGGCCGCGGGGGCCGCATACGGCCGTAATAAGGTCACTGCATGCTGGATGCCCTGACACTGACGACCGGTGTCGCCGCGCTGCTGCTCGCCGCCTGGTGCGGCTGGGCGGCCTACCGTGACCAGCCGACGAAGGACTGGCACTTCATCGGGATGGCCGTGGTCTCGGTGCTGGCGCTGGTCCAGCTGGTCGTCGGGATCGTGCTGCTGGCACGGGGCGAGGACCCGGCGCAGGGCACGACGATCTTCGTGGCGTATCTGCTGGGCGCGTTCGCGTGCGTTCCGGCGGCGGGGTTCATGTCGCTGGCGGAGCGGACCCGGTGGGGTTCGGTGACGGTCGCGGCCGGCGGGGTCGTGCTCGCCGTCCTGGAGGTGCGCCTCCACGACATCTGGGGAGGCTGAGGTGACGGCCGTCAAGGAGAAGCCGGCGCGGCTGATCGGCGGGCCCGGTCTGCTGCTGGTCTGGTTCTACGGCGTGATGGTGGTCGGCGCGGTGTCGCGGTCGGCGTACCAGATCGCGACGGAGTTCGACCGGGCGCCGCTCGCGTACGCGCTGTCCGCGGTGGCCGGTCTGGTGTACGGCTTCATCACGTACTCGCTGGTACGGGGCGGGGAGACGGCGCGCAGGGCGGCGCAGGTGTGCTGCGCCGCCGAGCTGGCGGGTGTGCTGGCCGTGGGCACCTGGACCCTGGTGGACCCGGACGCCTTCCCGGACTCGACCGTGTGGTCGGACTACGGGATGGGTTATGTGTTCATCCCGGTACTGCTGCCCCTGACCGCTCTCTTCTGGCTGCGGAAGGCGCGGCGGGCGGGCTGAGTCCGGGCCTGTCAGGCCGTGGCGGCGAACTCGTCCGCCGACTTCTCCAGGACGATCATCGGGACGCCGTCCGAGCCCTGGGACGTGCCCACCGTCCGGTAGCCGACCCGGCGGTACAGGCGGAGGTTGCTTTCGCTGCGGTGGCCGGTGAAGAGGCGGAACCTGGTGGCGCCGCGCTCCTCGGCAAGCGCCGATTCGGCCGCGCGCAGCAGCCTCGCGCCGATGCCGTGCCCCTGGAGGCGGGGGTGGACGCAGAGCCTGCCGATGGAGGCCGCGCCGTCCTCGGTGACCGTGCCGCGCACCGAGCCGACGACCTCCTCGCCGAGCCGCGCCACGTAGACGCAGTCGGAGGCCAGCTCCTGCCGGACGGAGTCGAGGGTCTGCACGAGGGGGGCGATGCGGTAGTTGCCGTACAGCGCCGCCTCGCCCTGGAAGCACAGGTATTGAAGCCTGAAGATCTGCTCGGCATCCTGCTCGGTCCCCACCGAGATGATCACGCTCATGCCCATGTGCGCACGCCTCCCGCTCACCTGATCGCCTGTGGTCCTACACTCCTATCCCCGCACTCCACGGGCCGCAACCTCCGGTCGGAGCAGACGCCGCAGACATGCCAGACATCTGGAACGTTCCGGTCCGAGACTTCCCTGTGAGATACCCAACTCCCCCGCGATCTCGCGGTACGTGAGGTCCTGCGGCGACAGCAGGACGTCCAGGAGCCGGGAGCACCGGGCGGGCAGCCGGCGCACGGCCTCGCGCAGCGCGCGGTGGCGGGCGGCGGTGAGGGCGATCTGCTCGGGGCCGCGTTCGCCGTCGTCGGCGAGGTCGGCCGGGTCGGCCGGGTAAGGCCGTTCCCGCCGGGCGGTACGACGGGTGCGCCGGGACTCGGCGCGGACCGCACGGCGCAGCCAGCCCTGCGGGTCGAGGGGCGGGCCGTCGGTGGCGAGGTGCTCCAGGAGGCGCAGCCAGACGGCCTGTTCGAGGTCGGCGGGCTCGGTCCCGGTGGCGTGCGCCTCGGCGTCGGCCTCCGCCGTGAGCAGCGGGCGCAGGGCGGCGAGCATGTCGTACGTCATGTGCGGCACGACGCGGCCGCCCGGGGACGGGTTGCCCGGGCGGTCGGTTGTCACCCCGACGGGGTCAGGAGCCGTTGACGAAGTCCTCGCGGGCGAGGCGGCCCGTGTCCGGCTGGTCGGTGAAGACACCGTCGATCCCGGTGGCGAAGTAGGCCTTGTACGCGCCGAACACGTCGCCGTAGGCGTCCGGGCCGGTGCCCTTGCGGAAGTTCGCGGGCAGGAAGGGGTTCTCGTTGCGCATCGTGTACGGGTGCAGGATCAGGCCGGCCGCGTGGGCGTCCTCCACCAGGGTGGTCGGCGTGGTGAGGTTGCCGGCCGCGTCCTTGGGGACGACCAGGTCGAGGGTGGGGCCGATCCCCTGGGCGTAGCCGGCGATCTCGCGCAGGCCCTCGCGGGTGACCAGGTCGGCGACCGTGCGCGGGTCGCCGGTCTCGACGAAGTCCCAGGGGCGGGTCGTGGCGCCGGAGAGCAGGACGACGAGCGGGTTGCCGACCATCCTGTCCAGGCGCTGGATGCTGGTCGGCTCGAAGGACTGGAGGATGACGGGCGCGTTCCCGCCGTCCTTGCCGTGCCTGCGCAGCAGCCTGGCGACGCGCTCCTCCAGGTTCAGGCCGAGCTTGCGGAAGTAGGTGGGGTGCTTCAGCTCGGGGTAGATCCAGACCTGCTTGCCGCGCTTGCGGGTCTGCTCGTCCTGCCAGCGCAGGACCTCCTCGAAGGTGGGGATCTCCCAGCGGCCGTTGTAGAGGGTGTTGTGGGGGCGGTTGGCGGGGATGCGCTCGCTCGCGCGGAGCGTCTTCAGCTCGGCGAGCGTGAAGTCCTCGGTGAACCAGCCGGTGGTGGAGACGCCGTCGAGGAGCTTGGTGGTCCGGCGGTCGGCGAACTCGGGGTGGCTCGCGACGTCCGTGGTGCCGCCGATCTCCGGCTCGTGGCGGCAGACGAGGTGACCGTCCCTGGTGGGGACGAGGTCGCCGGCCTCGACGACGTCGGCGCCGAGGTCGAGGGCGAGCTGATAGGAGCCGAAGGTGTGCTCGGGACGGTATCCGCTGGCGCCGCGGTGGCCGATGATCGTCGGCACGGGGAGGCTGCGGATGCCCTTGCCGGCGGGCCGCGCCCCGGTCGCGCCCGCGGTGCCGGCGAGGCCCAGGGCCGTTCCGGCGGCGCCGAGCGCGACGGCCGCGCCGAGGAACGCCCGCCGTCCGGTTCCGCCCGCGTGGGGGCTCGAGTTCTGCGACTCCTGCGAATCCTGCGAATCCTGAGTCACCATGGGGGTCCTCCTGCCGTCGGCTCGTCCCGTGCGCGCCGATCGTAGGTGCGTGGACATGACCGCCGGGAGACCTCGGCCGGAACACCCGGCTGACGGTGGATGGCGCGTGCCGTACGACGACATGACGGGTCGTCCGATTCGGTGGCGCGGGGCGGGGTACGCGGTCGGTACCGGCCGAGGCCGCACCCGGCCACCGGCACGGAGGCCGTGGGAACCTCACGGGCCTGCGGGGCGCGATGTCCGTCACATCGTTGTGTCCGTGTGTCGGGCCCGCGGCGGACCGGCCGTGCAGGTAAACGTAGGTCAACAGTGCGTAAGACCTCGGTGAACCCGATGTGCGCCGCCCCCGGCGGCGCGAGTATCGTCCTCACCTGCACAGACTCATACCGTTATCCCTTGACATCGGAGGGCCCGTTGTCCCGCTTCGCGCTCATCAAGGCAGTGCTCGGACCGGTCATGCGCCTGATGTTCCGCCCCCGGGTCGAGGGCGTGGAGCACATCCCGGGCGACGGTCCGGTCATCCTGGCCGGCAACCACCTGACCTTCATCGACTCGATGATCCTGCCGCTGGTCTGCGACCGGCAGGTCTTCTTCATCGGCAAGGACGAGTACGTCACCGGCGAGAGCCTCAAGGGCCGGCTGATGGCCTGGTTCTTCATCGGCGTCGGCATGATCCCGGTCGACCGCGACGGCGGCCGCGGAGGCGTGGCGGCGCTGATGACCGGGCGGCGGGTGCTGGAGGAGGGCAAGGTCTTCGGGATCTACCCCGAGGGAACGCGGTCTCCCGACGGCCGCCTGTACCGGGGGCGTACCGGTATCGCCCGTCTGACGCTGATGACGGGTGCGCCCGTCGTCCCCTTCGCGATGATCGGCACGGACAAGTTGCAGCCGGGCGGGGCGGGGATGCCCCGGCCCGGACGGGTCACCGTACGGTTCGGCGAGGCCATGGAGTTCTCCCGGTACGAGGGGATGGACCGGGACCGGTACGTGCTGCGCGCGGTGACGGACTCCGTGATGGCGGAGGTCATGCGGCTGTCCGGGCAGGAGTACGTGGACATGTACGCCACGAAGGCGAAGGCCGCCTGAGGACGCGCGGCCGGGCGCGGCTGCCCCGCGGGCGGCCGCGCCCTCGCTGCGGAGCAGCGGCTCGGCACGGCTCCGTGACTCGGCACGGCTCCGCGGCTCTCAGGGCCGGCTGTCCAGCCGCTGGCCCCGGAGCATGAACCACGCTGCCGCCGCCGTCGCCAGGAGCACCGCCGCGCCCACGCCCGCCGCGTTCGTGAGGCCGTCGACGAAGGCCCCGCGCGCCGACGCCAGCAGTTCCCGGGCCGTGGCCGCGGGCAGGCCCGAGGCCGCCTCCACCGCCCCGCCCAGCGATTCGTGTGCTCCCGCGGGCGTGCCCGGCGGGGACGGGAAGCCGCGGTAGACGCCCGTCACGATCGAGCCCAGGACGGCGATGCCGAGAGCCGCGCCCAGTTCGTACGCCGTCTCCGAGACCGCGGACGCCGAGCCGGCCTCCTCCTTGGGCACCGAGGACAGGATCACGTCGGCCGTGACGGTGAACGAGAAGCCCGCGCCCACGCCGACGACCAACAGGGACGCTCCCAGCAGCGGATAGCCGGTGCTCTCGTCGATCACCGTGAGGGCGGCCAGCGCCAGCCCGATCGCCGCGAGGCCGCCGGAGACGACCGCCCGGACCGAGAAGCGCCGGGCCGCGTGGCCGGCGAGCAGACCGGCCGCCACCGCGCCGACCGCGGCGGGCAGTTCGGCGAGTCCTGCCTCCAACGGGCTCCTGCCCTGCACCAGTTGCAGGTACTGGGAGAGGAAGAAGACCAGGCCGGACAGGCCGAGGACGGTCAGCAGGTCGGCCAGGACCGCGCCGCTGAAGCCGCGGTTGCGGAACAGGCGCATGTCCAGCAGCGGTACCGGCAGCGTCAGTTGGCGGCGGACGAAGCCGTACAGCGCCGCCGCGCCCAGCAGGGCGGCGCCGGCCGTGGTCCGGGTGAGGCCGTGGGCGGCGGCCTCCTTGACGGCGTAGACGAGCCCGATCACGCCGACGAGGGAGAGCGCCACGCCGGCCAGGTCCCACGGGCCCGGGTTCGGGTTGCGGGACTCGGGCAGGGTCCGGACGCCGACGACGACGAGGACCGCCATCACGGGCAGGTTGATGAGGAAGACCGAGCCCCACCAGAAGTGCTCGAGGAGGAAGCCGCCGACGATCGGACCGACCGCCGTGCCGGCGGAGGCCGTGGCGCCCCAGATGCCCACGGCCAGGCTCCGCTCGCGCGGGTCGTGGAAGAGGTTGCGGATCAGAGCGAGGGTGGCGGGCATCAGGGTCGCGCCGGCGACGCCGAGGAGCGCTCGGGCGGCGATCATCATCTCGGGTGTCGTCGCGTACGCGTTCAGCACGGATATCGCGCCGAAGGCGGTGGCGCCGACGAGCAGGACGCGCTTGCGGCCGATCCGGTCGCCCAGGCTGCCCATCGAGACCAGCAGACCGGCGATGACGAAGGAGTACACGTCGCCGATCCACAGGAGCTGGGTTCCCGAGGGCTCGAGGTCCTCGCTGATGTACGGGGTCGCCAGGCCGAGGACGGTGGCGTCGACGGCCACCAGCAGCACGGCGAACACGAGGACGGAGAGCGCGAGCCAGCGGCCGGGGCGCTTCACCGCCTCGTCCGGGGTCGCCTGCTGCAGCGTGCCGGTCATGGTTCCTCTCTCCTCAGTGCGCCGCCGAGCAGCAGCTCGACGACCATGTGGGTGAAGTCGTTGCGGGCGACGCGGCCTTCCGCGACCGCCCAGGCGCCGGAGGCCAGCAGGCCGTACAGGGCCTCGGTGAGCCAGGCCGGCGTCAGGTCGATGCGGAACTCGCCGTCGGCCTGGCCGCGCCGGAACAGGGCAGCGACGCGGTCGTCGATCCTGGCCCAGCCCTCGTTCTGCTCCTCTCCCTCGAACAGCTGGTTCTCGCTGTAGAGGAAGGCCAGCAGGGCGGCCGCGGGTTCGATCTCGCGGACCACGCGGCGGACGGCCCCGCTCGCCGGGCCGTCGTCGGGGCGGGCCCGGTCCAGGGCGGCCTCGCACTCCTGGATGCCGAGCGCCTCCAGCGCCCGTACCAGCGCGTCGCGTCCGGCGAACTGCCGGTGCAGGGTGGCCCTGCTGATCCCTGCGGCCCTGGCGACCTCGTCCATGGTCGCGGTGGATCTGCGGGTCAGCAGGGCCGCGGCACTGCGCAGCACATGGTCACGATCGACAGCCATGAGACAACTCTAACCCACATGAGACACAAACGTCTCATCGGCGACATGCGCATCTCGCGCGGTGCCTTCCGGGCCGATTCCTCAGTGCCAGGGCAGTCGGCCGCGCCGCTCCCAGTAGGCGGCCGGCTCCTCCGCCAGGACGGCGAGCCGGGCCAGGCGGTCCTCGTCGAGGTCGACGACGGCCGCGTGCAGGTTGGAGGAGAGCTGCGCGAGCGTCGCGGCGCCGGACAGGACGACCCCGGCCCACGGCTGCCGCAGGATCGCCGCGAGGGCGACCGCGTCACAGCCGAGCCCGGTCTCCTCGGCCACCGCCCTGAGGACGTCCGGTGCGTGCGGCCCGGCGAGACGGCCGTTGGCCATGCCCTCCTTGACGATCACCGTGAGTCCGGCGTCGTGGGCCTCGGCGAGGGCCGGACCGGCCGAGGTCTCCAGGACGTTGTACGTGGACTGGACGGTACGGAAGAGGGGGGTGCCGTCGACCTCGACGGCGAGGGCGGCGCGGACGGCGTCGGCCTGGGCGGGACCGCTGGTGGAGAAGCCGACGGTGAGGCCCTCGGCCGCGGCCTCGGCCAGCCTGGCGTGGAGTTCCCTGTCGGTGAGGGCCGGGCTGTCCGGGGTGACCGAGTGGATCTGGTAGAGGTCGAGACGGTCGCCGAGCAGGCGGGCCGTCTCGGCGCGCTGCCGCTCGTACGTCGCGAGGGTGTGGTCCTTGACCTCGTGCAGCTCGGCGTCGGTGGTCCACTCGGCGGTGTAGGTGTAGCCCCACTTGCTGCCGACGACGACGTCGGCCGCGTCGGGGCGGGCCGCCAGCCAGTCGGCGAGGAACTCCTCGGAGCGGCCGTAGGAGCGGGCCGCGTCGACGTAGCGGACGCCCTGGGCGTAGGCGGCGTCGAGGAGTTCGTGGGTGCGGGCGCGCAGCGTCTCGACGCCGCGGTCGTCCCCGAGGTCGCGGTCCCGGCCGAGGTTGATGTAGCCGGGACGGCCGACCGCGGCGAGCCCCAGGCCGATGTGGCAGGTGGGGGTCGTCGCTGCGGCGAGGCGGGCGAAGGGCATCGCGGGCTCCGTTCGGTCGGCTCCGGTACGGCCGGCGACAAACGTAACCCGCGACGCCCCGATGACGGTGGAGCCGCTACTTCTTGGCGTCCGCCCACTGGCGCTGGACGGCCACGTCCGCCTTCACCTCGGCGAGCTGGACGGCGACCGCGCTGGGCGCCGTACCGCCGCGGCCGTTGCGGGAGGCGAGGGCACCGGGGACGTTGAGGACGGAGCGCACCTCGGGGGTGAGGTGGGCGGAGATCTTCGCGAACTGCTCGTCGGTCAGCTCGTCCAGTTCCTTGCCCTCGGCCTCTGCGGCCTTCACGCACTCACCGGCGACCTCGTGCGCCACCCGGAACGGCACGCCCTGCTTGACCAGCCACTCGGCGACGTCGGTGGCGAGGGAGAAGCCGGCCGGGGCCAGTTCCTCCATGCGCTCGCGGTGGACGGTGAGGGTGGCGATCATGCCGGTGAAGGCGGGGAGCAGGACCTCCAGCTGCTCGCAGGAGTCGAAGACGGGCTCCTTGTCCTCCTGGAGGTCGCGGTTGTACGCGAGGGGCAGGGCCTTGAGGGTGGCCAGGAGACCGGTCAGGTTGCCGATCAGACGGCCGCTCTTGCCGCGCGCCAGCTCCGCGATGTCCGGGTTCTTCTTCTGCGGCATGATCGACGAACCCGTGGAGAACGCGTCGTGCAGGGTCACGAAGGAGAACTCCTTCGTGTTCCAGATGATGATCTCCTCGGCGATCCGGGAGAGGTTCACGCCAATCATCGCGGTGATGAAGGCGAACTCGGCGACGAAGTCGCGGGAGGCCGTGCCGTCGATCGAGTTGCCGACACTGCCGTGCTCGAAGCCGAGGTCCGCGGCGACCGCCTCGGGGTCGAGGCCGAGCGAGGAACCGGCGAGCGCTCCCGAGCCGTACGGCGAGACGGCCGTGCGCTCGTCCCACTGGCGCAGCCGCTCCGCGTCCCGGGACAGAGGCTGTACGTGCGCGAGGAGGTGGTGGGCGAAGAGGACCGGCTGGGCGTGCTGGAGGTGGGTGCGGCCGGGCATCGCCACGTCCGGGTGGGCCTCCGCCAGGCCGATCAGGGCGTCCTGGAGATCGGCGACGAGGCCGCCGATGATCCGGGCGTGGTCGCGCAGGTACATCCGGAAGAGGGTGGCGACCTGGTCGTTGCGGGAGCGCCCGGCGCGGAGCTTGCCGCCGAGGTCGGGGCCGAGGATCTCCAGCAGGCCCCGCTCCAGGGCGGTGTGGATGTCCTCGTCGGCGACGGTGCCGACCAGGGCCCCCGAGGCCACGTCCGCCGCCAGCCGGTCCAGGCCCGCGAGCATGGCCGTCAGCTCGTCGCCGGTGAGCAGGCCCGCCTTGTGGAGCACGCGCGCGTGGGCACGGGAACCGGCGATGTCGTAGGGCGCGAGCCGCCAGTCGAAGTGGACGGACGCGGACAGTTTCGCCAGGGCCTCGGCGGGTCCGTCGGCGAACCGGCCGCCCCAGAGCCGTACGTCACCGCTGTTGCTGCTCACTTGCGTTGCTCCTAGAGGGGATGTGGGCGAACTCAGGTCTTCGCAGGCCGACCGATGCCCTTCACGGGCCGACTGATGCATGAGTATGCAGTGTTCTGCATGATTCGTCAATCGAGCCGACGGCGGGTCCGGTCACCCGTCGGCCTCGCGGATGTTTTTGAAACGCCTTTGAACAACGACAACCGCTTACCCGTACTCACCGCTGGACGCAGGCGCCGCGTTCGACCCACCCACTCCTGACCCAAGTGAGGCATCCGCATGTCCAGGGCTCTTCCGAAGTACAACAAGCGCCGTGTGGCGGTCATCGGCGGCGCCGCCGCTCTGGCACTGACCGGCGCGGTGGTCGTGAACTCCGCCCTCGCCGGGGAGACGTCCAAGAGCAGCGGCTCGAACGCCCGGACGCTCGCCTCGCCCGGAACGATCAGCTGCCCGGACGTGGCCTCCCGGCTGCCCGCGGTCCCCGCCACCGCCAAGGCCGAGGTGGACCGCAACCTCGCCCTGCTCAACACCCAGATCGCCGAGGCCAACAAGCGCCTCGTCGACACCGTCGGCCAGGGCGGCCCCAACTTCGTCCAGAACGCCATCCTCGGCCCCCTCAAGGACAAGCGCGTCGCCACCGTCAACCGCATCGCGACCGCCATCGGCCGCACCGCCGCCAAGCCCCAGGGCCTCGACGCCCTCGCGCCCTGCGCCCTCAACGGCGGCGGCGCGGCGGCACCCGGTCAGCAAGCCGGGAACAACGGAAACGCGGGCAACGCCGGAAACAACGGGAACGCCGGGAACAACGGAAACGCCGGAAACGCGGGGAACAACGGAAACGCGGGCAACGCCGGCGCCGCCGGAACGATCAGCTGCCCGGACGTGGCCTCCCGGCTGCCCGCGGTCCCCGCCACCGCCAAGGCCGAGGTGGACCGCAACCTCGCCCTGCTCAACACCCAGATCGCCGAGGCCAACAAGCGCCTCGTCGACACCGTCGGCCAGGGCGGCCCCAACTTCGTCCAGAACGCCATCCTCGGCCCCCTCAAGGACAAGCGCGTCGCCACCGTCAACCGCATCGCGACCGCCATCGGCCGCACCGCCGCCAAGCCCCAGGGCCTCGACGCCCTCGCGCCCTGCACGTTGAACAAGTGACGTGACAGGCGCGGTGGCCGCCCCGAGGAACGCCGGCCGGGGCGGCCGCCGCGGCGCCCGATCACGAAATCACTCAGACGTACGAACGGCTTTCCCGAATAATCATTGGCCATGGGAAAGACCTATGAACGCATCGACGGCCAGCTCCGCACGTTCATCGAGGAGCAGCCCCTCTTCTTCACCGCGACCGCGCCGCTGTCCGGCGACGGCACGGTGAACCTCTCCCCCAAGGGCCTGAAGGGGTCGTTCGCCGTCCTCGACGAACACACCGTCGCCTACCTGGACTTCGCCGGCTCCAACGCCGAGACGATCGCGCATCTGCGGGAGAACGGCCGGATCACCCTGATGTGGTGCGCGTTCCAGGGGCCGCCGAACATCGTGCGGGTGCACGGCCGCGGCGAACCGGTCTTCCGCGGCGACCCCCGCTTCACGGAGCTCCTCGCCCACTTCCCCGACATCGACCCGACCCGGCACGGGCTGCGGGCGGTCGTCGTCGTGCACGCCGAACTGGTCCGGGACACCTGCGGATACGCGGTGCCCTTCATGACGTACGACGAGGACCGGGATCTGCACGAAAAGCGGTTCGCGCGCGAGGACGACGAGTCGCTCAGCGCGTACTTCGCGAAGAAGGAACACGTGGCGACGAGCATGGACGGCCTCCCGGGACTCCCACTGCCCCTGCGTCCGGTCTGACGCGGAGGGGCACGGTGCCAGGACCGGCGCTTCGCCCACGGGGCGACGCGACGGCGGTGCCGCGCACGGTCGGCCCACCCGGCCTGCCGGGGCGGCCGCCGCCGCTTAGCGTCTGAGCATGCGCCGTCGTGCCCTCGCCACCGCCCTCGCCTGTGCGTCCCTGCCGCTGCTCGGGGCGGCTCCGGGCACCGGCGGGTCACCCCCGCTCCCCGCGCGGATGGCGGACACGGGCGGCGGCACCCAGCTGATCACCGCCGTCGCCCCGAGGACCGGTGCCACGACGGGCACCCTCGCCTGGTGGGACCTGCGAGGCGGCCGGTGGGTGCGGGCCGGTTCCGCACCGGCCCGGTTCGGCGCGAACGGGCTGGTCGAGGGAGCCGTACGCCGGCAGGGCACCGACACGACACCGACCGGGCTGTACGACCTGCCGTTCGCGTTCGGCGTCCAGGCGCCGCCCCGCGGGACGACGTACGCCCACCGGCGCGTGCGCGAGGACTCCTGGTGGTGTCAGGACAACGCGTCCCGCTCCTACAACCGGTGGAGCGAACCGCGGGCGGCCGACTGCCGTGCCGCCGAGTCCGAGCACCTGATCGACTTCCGGACGCAGTACGCGCACGCCCTGGTGATCGGGTTCAACTACCGCGAGCCGGTGCGCGGTCGCGGGGCGGGGATCTTCCTCCACGTCGACGGGCGTGGCGCGACGGCAGGTTGTGTGTCGGTTCCGGTGGACGCGATGCGCCGGGTCCTGGCGTGGGCCCGCCCGCGGGAGCGGCCGCACATCGCGATCGGGACGGACGGCGGAGGGACGGCGATCACCCGCTACTGAAACCGCTGCCGGGCCCGCTGCCGGGCGCCGGTGCCGGGCGCGGGTGCCGGGCGCCGGTACGGACAGCCGTTCCGCGGGCGCCGTCGAGCGGCGGACGACTCGGTGCGAAGCTGAACACTGTGCGACCGTGACCCGTATCTGTGGGCCAAGGGTCCGCACCACGGAGGAACAGTGACCACGACGATCGCCGGCGGCCGTGCCGCCCGCCGCCAGACGATGCGCCGCATCCGTCCGCGCCGCTCCCCGGCCGTCCCGCTGCTGTTCGCCGTCTGGGCGGGCGCCGCGGGTGTGCTGTGGCTGTGGTGGGACAACACCGCGTCCATCGCGGACACCAACGGCAAGATCCTCAACGCCGGCCGGATCACGGGCCTGCTCGCCGGATACCTGATGGCCCTCGTCGTCCTCCAGATGGCCCGGGTGCCCGCACTGGAGCGCCGGGTCGGCTCGGACCGGGTCGCCCGCTGGCACGCGATGACCGGCCGCTACACGCTCAGCCTCACCTTCGTGCACGTCTTCCTCATCATGTGGGGGTACGCGCTCCAGTCCGGCAGGTCGCTCGGCGACATCGTGCAGCAGACGATCGACTCCGTGAACCAGCTGCCCGACATGGGCAAGGCGGCCATCGGCACCTCCCTGCTGGTGGTCATCGGCCTGGCGTCGATCGGCCCGGTGCGCCGCAGGATGCCGTACGACACCTGGTACCACGTCCACCTCCTGACATACGCCGCGGTGTTCCTGACGTTCTGGCACCAGCTCACCACCGGCAACGACTTCGCCGTCCAACCCGCCGCGAAGACCGTCTGGTACGCGCTGTACGGATCGGTCACCGCGCTGGTCGTCTGGTACCGCGTCCTCACCCCGATCCGGCTGAACCTGCGCCACCGCATGTACGTCGAAGCGGTCATCGAGGAGACGCCCGGCATCGTGTCGGTGCTGATCGGCGGACGCAGGCTGCACCGGATCGGCGCGGAGGCCGGACAGTTCTTCCGGTGGCGGTTCATGGCACCGGGCATGCGGTTCAGCTCCCACCCGTACTCGCTGTCGGCGGCGCCCCGCCCCGAACTGCTGCGCATCACCGTCAAGGCGATCGGCGACCACAGTTCCGCGCTGCGCGGCCTGAAGCCCGGCGTGAAGGTGTGGGCCGAGGGCCCCTACGGCGCGATGACGGCGTCCCGGCGCAGCCAGGGCAAGGTACTGCTGGTGGCCGGCGGCGTCGGCATCACGCCGATGCGGGCGCTGTTCGAGACGCTGCCCGGCGCGGCCGGCGACATCACGCTCCTCTACCGGGCCAACAGCACACAGGACCTGGCGCTGTGGGACGAGCTGGCGAAGATCGCCGACGAGCGGGGGGCACGGCTGATGTACGCCGTCAACAGCCCCGACGGGGAACGCCCCGACATCTCGGCGGAGTCCCTGCAGCGCAAGCTGCCGGACATCGGGGAGCACGACGTCTTCATGTGCGGGCCGGCCGGCTTCGCCCAGAACGTGTACGAGGCACTGCGCGACGCCGGAGTGCCCGCCCGCCGCATCCACCACGAGTCGTTCGAGATGTGAGCGACGGACGTCCACGGATCCGCGGCAGGCAACGGGAAGCGACGGGAATCAGGAACGATGAAGAAGAACCACCCTCTGCGGCGCGTCGTACTCGCGGGCGCGGCCACCGTGTCCGGGATCGTGCTGCTGCTGTCACTGAAGCCGGCCTCGGACCCCGGCTCCTCCCAGGCCGCCGGCGCGGCGGCCCAGGAGGCCGCCCGGGGCGGGGCCGCGGCGGCCGCGTCCGGGGCGATCACCGGTGACGCGGCACAGACGCAGTACGGCGCGGTGCAGGTACGCCTGACCGTCGGCAACGGCAGGATCACCAAGGCGGAGACGGTCCAGGCACCCAAGGGCGGGCAGAGCGACCGGATCACCGCCGACGCCGTCCCCAAACTCAACCAGGCCGCGGTCACCGCGCAGAGCGCCGACATCGACGCGGTCTCCGGCGCCACCTTCACCAGCGCCGGCTACAAGAAGTCCCTCCAGTCGGCGATCGACAAGATGAAGGCGGGCGCGGGGGCCTCCCAGGGGGCGGCGGGCGCCGCCCAGGTGTCCGGCACCTTCGACGGGGACGCCGCGCAGACGCAGTACGGGGCCGTGCAGGTGCGGATCACCGTCAGCAGGAACCAGATCACCAAGGCGGAGGCGGTCCAGGCACCCAAGGGCGGGCAGAGCGACCGGATCACCGCCGACGCCGTCCCCGAGCTCAACCAGGCGGTCGTCACCAAGCAGAGCCCCGACATCGACGCCGTCTCCGGCGCCACCTACACCAGCGCCGGCTACAAGAAGTCCCTCCAGTCGGCGATCGACAAGGCCAACGCCAGCGCGGGGGCGCAGCAGGATTCCGGGGCCCAGCAGGGGTCGAAGGCGCCGGAGGCCTCGGGGAACGGGCAGGCGGGCGGCACCTTCACCGGGGAGGCCGCGCAGACGCAGTACGGCACCGTGCAGGTCCGGATCACGGTCAGCGGCGGCAGGATCACCAAGGCGGAGGCGGTCCAGGCACCCAAGGGCGGGCAGAGCGACCGGATCACCGCCGACGCCGTCCCCGAGCTCAACCAGGCCGCCGTGGCCGCCGGCGACGCCGACATCGACGCCGTCTCCGGCGCCACCTACACCAGCGCCGGCTACAGGGAGTCCCTCCAGTCGGCGCTGGACCAGGCCGGTGGCTGACACGATGGCCGAGTCGTCGCAGGCGCCCGCCGTGGTGCGGCACGCGGAAGAGGTCATGGGGACCGTCTTCTCCTTCGACGTCCGCGGCGGGGAACCCGGGGCGGTGCGGGCGGCCCTCGACGAGGCGGTGGCCGGTCTGCACCGGGTGAACGAGGTGTTCAGCACCTACCGGGAGGACAGTCAGGTCTCCCGGCTGGCGCGCGGCGAGCTGACCGTCGAGGAGTGCGGCCCCGAGGTGGCCGAGGTGCTGGAGCTGGGCACGGAGGCGGAGCGGACCAGCGAGGGCTGGTTCAGCATGCGCTACCAGGACGGCCGGCTCGACCCCACCGGGATCGTCAAGGGGTGGGCGGCCGAGCGCGCGGCGCGGGTGATCGCCGCGGCGGGGGTGAACGGGGTGAGCGTCAACGGCGGCGGCGACGTGCAGTTGCTGGGCGTGCCCGGTCCCGGCCGGCCCTGGCGGGTCGGGGTGTCGGATCCGCTGCGGCCCGGTGGGCTGGCGGCGGTGGTCTCGGCGGCGGGGGCGGACGAACTGGCGGTGGCCACGTCGGGGACGGTGGAGCGGGGGGCGCACATCATCGACCCGCGCACGGGGCGGCCGGCGGTGACCGACCTGGTCGCCGTGACCGTCGTCGCACCGCGGCTGACCTGGGCGGACTGCTGGGCCACGGCCGCCTTCGCGATGGGGTCGCGGGAGGGGCTGCGGTGGCTGGAGTCGCTTCCCGACGTGGAGGCTCTGCTGATCACGGCCGGGGACGAGGTGCGGTGCACGGGGGGTCTGGCGCGTCGGCTGGGCTGAACGCCGTTCGCCCCGGCCGTTGGCCGGGGGCGGGGGTCGTGCGGCCCGGCGCCGGCATGTGCCGCCTGCGCCCGCCCGGGCCGCCCCGGGCGGCAGGCATGCCCGCGGACGGCGGCCGGTGACGGCACGGGTGACCGCGACACCCCGCGGGCGCGACCGGCCCCCGCTCACCCGCAGGCGAAGGGCCGGCCGGACCGGCGGGGCCTCACGTGTTCTGGGCCAGCCTCAGCAGGTGGTCCGCCAGGGCCTGGCCGCCCGTCGGATCCCGGCTGATGAGCAGCAGGGTGTCGTCGCCGGCGATCGTGCCGAGGATGTCGTGCAGTTCGGCCTGGTCGATCGCCGAGGCGAGGAACTGGGCCGCACCCGGCGGCGTACGCAGGACCACGAGGTTCGCGGAGGCCTCGGCGGAGATGAGCAGTTCCTGCGACAGCCGCCGCATCCGCTCCTCCTTCGCCGACCCTCCCAGCGGGACCCGCGGGGTACGGAATCCGCCCTCGCTGGGCACCGCGTAGATCAGGTCGCCGTCGTTGTTGCGGATCTTCACCGCGTTCAGCTCGTCCAGGTCGCGGGAGAGCGTCGCCTGGGTGACGCTCAGCCCGTCGTCGGCGAGCAGTTTCGCCAGCTGGCTCTGCGAGCGCACGGGCTGCCGGTTGAGGATGTCCACGATCCGGCGGTGGCGGGCGGTGCGGGTCTGCGGCACGGCGGGCCCGTTGGCCGCCTGCTGCTCGTGGTCCTGCGCCTGGCTCATCGTCGTCTCATTCCCCGGATCGTCCGTCCCCGTGCACTGCCTGGAGGATGCCGGGCAGCGCTGCGAGCAGCGCGTCCGCCTCGTCGTCGCCGAGGTTCAGCGGTGGCATCAGCCGTACGACGTCGGGGGCGGGCGCGTTGACCAGGAAACCGGCCTCCTGAGCCGCCTGGCGCACATGGGGCGCGAGCGGCTCGGTGAGCACGATACCCAGGAGGAGCCCCGCGCCCCGGACATAATCGATCAACGGGTGGCCGAGACCCTCGATTCCGTTCCGCAGCCGCTCGCTCTGCCGCTTGACGTTCTCCAGCAGCCCCTCGTTCTCGATGGTGTCGAGGACGGCGAGTCCGGCGGCGCAGGCGACGGGGTTGCCGCCGAACGTCGTGCCGTGCTGGCCGGGCCGCAGGAGTTCGGCGGCCCGGCCGAAGGCGACCGTGGCGCCGAGCGGCAGTCCGCCGCCGAGCTGCTTGGCGAGGGTGACCACGTCGGGCAGGACGCCCTCGTGGGCCTGGTACTCGAACCAGTGCCCGGTCCGGCCGATGCCGGTCTGCACCTCGTCGAGGACGAGGAGGGCCCCGGTGGCGGCGGTGATGGCGCGGGCGGCCTTGAGGTAGCCGGCGGGCGGGACGACGACGCCCAGCTCGCCCTGGATCGGCTCGAGGACGACGAGCGCGGTCTCCTCGGTGACGGCGGCGGCCAGCGCCTGTGCGTCACCGAAGGGGACGTGGGTGACGTCGCCGGGCAGCGGCAGGAAGGGGTCGCGCTTGCCGGGCTGCCCGGTGAGCGCGAGGGCGCCCATCGTACGGCCGTGGAAGGCGCCCTCGGTGGCCACGACGTGGGTGCGCCCGGTCAGCCGGCCGATCTTGAAGGCGGCCTCGTTGGCCTCGGCGCCGGAGTTGCAGAAGAAGACCCTGCCCTCCCGGCCGAAGTGCTGCAGGAGCCGTTCGGCGAGGGCCACGGTCGGTTCGGCCAGGAAGAAGTTGGAGATGTGGCCGAGGGAGCCGATCTGCCGGGTCACGGCCTCGACGACGGCCGGGTGGGCGTGGCCGAGGGCGTTGGTCGCGATGCCGCCGACGAAGTCGAGGTAGCCGTTGCCGTCGGCGTCCCAGAGCCGGGTGCCCTCGCCGCGGACCAGGGGCAGCAGCGGGGTGCCGTAGTTGTTCATGAGCGCGCCCTGCCAGCGCGCGGTCAGTTCCTCGTTGCCCGTGACGGCGTTGCTCATGACGACTCCCCCTCTTTCTCGTCGGGCACGACCATCGTGCCGATGCCCTCGTCGGTGAAGATCTCCAGCAGGATCGAGTGCTGGACGCGTCCGTCGATGACGCGGGCGGTGGTGACGCCGCCTCGGACGGCGTGCAGGCAGCCCTCCATCTTCGGCACCATGCCGGAGGACAACTCCGGCAGGAGTTTCTCCAGTTGGGAGGCGGTGAGGCGGCTGATCACCTCGTCCGAGTTCGGCCAGTCCTCGTAGAGACCCTCGACGTCCGTGAGGACCATGAGGGTCTCGGCGCCCAGAGCAGCAGCGAGTGCCGCAGCCGCCGTATCAGCATTGACGTTGTAGACATGTCCGTCGTCCTGGCTACGGGCGATCGAGGAGACGACCGGGATGCGGCCGTCGGCGAGCAGTGCCTCGATCGCGCCCGTGTCGATCGCGGTGATCTCGCCCACCCGCCCGATGTCGACCAGTTCCCCGTCGATCTCGGGCTGGTGCTTGACTGCGGTGATGGTGTGCGCGTCCTCGCCGGTGAGCCCGACGGCGAGCGGGCCGTGCCGGTTGAGCAGTCCGACCAGTTCGCGCTGGACCTGGCCGGCCAGCACCATCCGTACGACGTCCATGGCGTCCTCGGTGGTGACGCGCAGGCCGGCCTTGAACTCGCTGACGATGCCGTGCCGGTCGAGGGCGGCGCTGATCTGCGGGCCGCCGCCGTGCACGACGACGGGCTTGAGGCCGGCGTGGTGCAGGAAGACGACGTCCTGCGCGAAGGCGGCCTTCAGGTCCTCGTCGATCATGGCGTTGCCGCCGAACTTGATGACGACCGTCTTGCCGTTGTGCCGGGTCAGCCAGGGCAGCGCCTCGATGAGGATCTGGGCCTTGGGCAGGGCGGTGTGCTTGCGGGTGGTGCTCATGAGGAGTAGGCGCTGTTCTCGTGGACGTAGTCGGCGGTGAGGTCGTTGGTCCAGATGGTGGCGGTCTCGGTGCCGGCCGCGAGGTCGGCTGTGATGTGGACCTCGCGGTAGCGCATGTCGACCTTGTCGCGGTCCTCGCCGACGCCGCCGTTCTTGCACACCCAGACGCCGTTGATGGCGACGTTCAGCCGGTCGGGCTCGAAGGCGGCCCCGGTGGTGCCGATCGCGGAGAGCACGCGGCCCCAGTTGGGGTCCTCGCCGTGGATGGCGCACTTGAGGAGGTTGTTGCGGGCGATGGAGCGGCCCACCTCGACGGCGTCGTCCTCGCTCGCGGCGCCCACGACCTCGATCCTGATGTCCTTGCTGGCGCCCTCGGCGTCGCGGATGAGCTGCTGGCCCAGGTCGTCGCAGACGGTGCGGACGGCCTCGGCGAACTCGGCGTACTCGGGGGTGACTTCGGCGGAGCCGGAGGCGAGCAGCAGCACGGTGTCGTTGGTCGACATGCAGCCGTCGGAGTCGACGCGGTCGAAGGTGACCCGGGTGGCGGCGCGCAGCGCCCGGTCCAGGGTCCCGCTGTCCACGTCGGCGTCGGTGGTCAGGACGACGAGCATGGTGGCCAGGCCGGGGGCGAGCATGCCCGCGCCCTTGGCCATGCCGCCCACGGTCCAGCCGTTCTTCGTCACGACGGACGTCTTGTGGACGGTGTCGGTGGTCTTGATGGCGATGGCGGCCTTCTCGCCGCCGTGCTCGCTGAGCGCCTCGGCGGCCTTCTCGACCCCGGGGAGCAGCTTGTCCATCGGGAGGAGGACGCCGATCAGTCCGGTGGAGGCGACGGCGACCTCGCCGGCGCCCAGGCCGAGGACCTCGGCGGTCTTCTCGGCGGTGGCGTGCGTGTCCTGGAAGCCCTTCGGTCCCGTGCAGGCGTTGGCGCCGCCGGAGTTGAGGATCACGGCGGACAGGGCGCCGCTCCTGAGGACCTGCTCGGACCACAGCACCGGCGCGGCCTTGACGCGGTTGGAGGTGAAGACGCCCGCGGCGGCGCGGCGGGGCCCGGTGTTGACCACGAGGGCCAGGTCCGGGTTGCCGTTCTCCTTGATCCCGGCGGCGATGCCCGCCGCCGTGAATCCCTTGGCTGCCGTGACGCTCACGGTGCGACTCCGATCGTGGAAAGTCCCAGTGCCTCGGGGAACCCGAGGGCGATGTTCATGCTCTGGACGGCACCGCCCGCGGTGCCCTTGGTCAGGTTGTCGATGGCGCTGATCGCGATGATGCGGCCCGCCGCCTCGTCGAGGGCGACCTGCACCTGAACGGCGTTGGAACCCTGGACGGACGCCGTGGCGGGCCACCGTCCCTCGGGCAGCAGGTGCACGAAGGGCTCGTCGGCGAAGGCCTTCTCGTAGGCCGCGCGCACGGACTCGGCGGTGACGCCCTTTTTGGCGGCGGCGCTGCACGTGGCGAGGATGCCGCGGGACATCGGCGCGAGGGTCGGCGTGAAGGAGACGGAGATCCGCTCCCCCGCCGCCGCGCTGAGGTTCTGGATCATCTCGGGCGTGTGCCGGTGCCCGCCGCCGACGCCGTACGGCGACATCGACCCCATGACCTCGCTGCCGAGCAGGTGCGGCTTGGCCGCCTTGCCCGCGCCGGAGGTGCCGGAGGCGGCGACGATCACGGCCTGGGCCTCGGCCAGGCCGGCGGCGTACGCCGGGAACAGGGCGAGGGAGACGGCCGTGGGGTAGCAGCCGGGCACCGCGATGCGCTTGGACCCCTCCAGCGCGACGCGGCCGCCCGGCAGTTCGGGGAGGCCGTAGGGCCAGGTCCCGGCGTGCGGGGAGCCGTAGAACCGCTCCCAGTCGGCCGGGTCCGCGAGCCGGAAGTCGGCGCCCATGTCGACCACGAGGACGTCCGGGCCGAGCTGTTCGGCGACGGCGGCGGACTGTCCGTGCGGGAGGGCGAGGAAGACGACATCGTGTCCGGCGAGCACCTCCGGGGTGGTCTCCTGGAGCACGTGGCCGGCGAGGGGCAGGAGGTGCAGCTGGAGGGCTCCCAGCCTCTGTCCCGCGTTGGAGTTGCCGGTGAGGGCGCCGATCTCGATCTCGGGGTGCGCGAGGAGCAGGCGCAGCACCTCGCCGCCCGCATACCCGCTCGCTCCGGCCACTGCCGCACGTACCGCCATGTCCACCCTCCTCTTGGATGGCATGACTATACGTCGCTATGCACGTTTATACAATCTGTTCGAGGTGGGGCGGGCCGGTGATCCTGGAAAGGAAGACCGTACGCCGCCCCGCCCGGCCCGCCGGAGCGGTGGCCGCACCCGATCCGATCGGGCACAGGATGTCGGGTCCGGCGGAATGCCTGCCGCCTAGCGTGGTGACCGTCAAGAGGAAGGACACACCGGAGTGCTGGAGCGGCTCAACCAGGCCATGGAACACATAGAGCGTCACCTCGGCCGGCCCCTCGACGTGGCGGAGCTGGCACGTACCGCGGCCACCTCGGAGTACCACCTGCGCAGGATGTTCTCCGCGCTCGCGGGCATGCCGCTGTCGGAGTACGTCCGGCGCCGCCGGCTCACCGTCGCGGGCGCCGAGGTGCTCGCACGGCGTGAGTCACTGCTGGAGATCGCGGTCCGCTACGGCTACGGCTCGGGCGAGGCGTTCGCCCGGGCGTTCCGCGCCATGCACGGGGTCGGGCCGGGCGAGGCCCGGCGCATCGGCGCCCCGCTCGTCTCCCAGCCCCGGCTGACCTTCCGCCTCACCGTCGAGGGGAGCAGCAGCATGCGGTACCGCGTGGTGGACAAGCCGGCCTTCACCGTCGTCGGCCTCAAGGCCCGGGTGCCACTGGTGCACTCGGGACCGAACCAGGCGATCATCGACTTCGTCCGCAGGATCGCACCGCGGAGGCTGGAGGAACTGGAGAAGCTGTCGGACCAGGACCCGCGGGGCGTCGTCGCGGTCTGCGACGACCTGGACCCCAGCCGCGCCGAAGGCACCGAACTCGACTACTACCAGGGGGTGATCACCTCGGCGACACCGACGGCAGCCCCCGGGGACGCGACCGTCCTGCCCGTCCCGGCCGGGACCTGGGCGGTCTTCACCACCTCCGGGCCGGCTCCGCGGGCCATCCAGGACCTGTGGCGGGACGTGTTCACGGAGTGGTTCCCGTCCAACCCGTACCGCGGCCGCCCCGGCCCGGAGATCCTGCGCACCCTCCTGTCACCGGACAAGACCGAAGCCGACGCCGAGCTGTGGCTTCCGGTGGAGCGGGAAGAACGGGTCTGAAGGAGGCGCCCGGCCCGTGGGCGCCGCGGTAGGAGCGCTCCAGCCGGCCGCACGGGCCGGCTGAAGCACCCGGTCGGGCTTTTCCCCGGGCCGGACCTCACCCCGGATCGGCGTCAGGGATGTCCTGCCGCCACGGCTCTCATCGCTGCCCGGTCCGCAGGAACATGACCGAGTTCGCCGGGAAGGCGTACGTGAACCTGCCGGCCACGCCGGTGAAGGGGGACGTCACCGGCGCGACCGGGGTCGCGGTCTCCGGGGCGCCCGCGTCCGGCGCGGCGGCCGGCGTGGTCGCGTGGGCCTCGGTGGAGACCCCGGCGCCGCCGGGGCCGACGGCCGTCCGGGCTTCGGCCGTCCGGACGTCGGCGGAACAGGCGTCGGCGGAACGGGCGTCGGCGACCTTTTCGAACGGCAGGATGGAGGGACGGAGCGCGTCAATGGGTCGCGCAGCGACGGACGGGACGGAGGTCGGCGCGCGATGGGCGAGTTCTGGCCGGTGCCGGACGCCATGGCGTTCCTCGCCGGACGCTGGCGGGTCGGGCGGTCGGTGCGGGATCTGGCGAGCGGTGAGGCGGGGCGCTTCGAGGGCACGACGGTCTTCGGCCCGCTGGAGGGCGGCGGCCTGCTGCACGAGGAGTCGGGCACGTTCGTCTGGCGGGGCGTGCCGCGGCCCGCCGGGCGGATCCTGCGTTTCCTGCCCGGGCGGGTGCCGGGCACGGCCGACGTGACGTTCGCCGACGGGCGGCCCTTCCACGACCTCGACCTGAGGAGCGGGCGGCACGTGACCGGCCACCCGTGCGCCGCGGACCTCTACCGGGGCGAGTTCACCGTCCGGGACGCCGGCCGCTGGCGGACGATCTGGCGGGTGCGCGGCCCCGCGAAGGACCTGGTCCTCACCACCGACTACGCGCGCGAGGCCTGAACGACGCTCCCCTCGAAGCGCAGGTTCCACCGTCCGCCGCGCCCGGTGACGGTGGTCGTCGACAGCGGGCGCACATCGAGGTTCCAGTACGTCGACGGCGGCGCCTTGAGCGCGTAGACCAGGGCGGCCCGGATCACGCTCGGCTCGGCGACGGCCACGATCCGGCAGCCGTCCTCCACGGGCCGGGTGTCGAGCCAGCCGCCCACCCGGGAGATGAACGCCAGCAGCGGTTCACCGCCGTGCGGAGTGGCCCGCGGGTCGGCCAGCCAGGCGTCCACCGCCTCCGGTTCCCGGGCCATCGCCTCCCCCAGGGTGAATCCACGCCAGCGCCCCATGTCGCAGTCCCGCAGGGCGAGCTGCACGAGCGGCGCGTAGCCGAGCGCGTCGCCGGTGGCACGGCTGCGCGGGGTCGGCGAGCAGTAGCGCAGCTCGGCCGCCGCCAGCGGCAGGAGATCGCCGGCCGCCCGCTGCACCTCGTCCCAGCCCGCCTGGTCCAGCGGGCGGTCGTCCTCGAAACGCTCGGCGAGCAGCGCGGAGCCGCGCGCCGCGGCGACGAACGTGACCCGGAGTGCCATGCGGTGATGGTCGGACGCGCGAGTGGGCGGGTCAAGAGTCGCCGTGTGAAGACTTCTCGAAAATCAGCGCCATCCAGTGGTCGGGCCGCTCCAGCGCCTCGAAGCCGATCTTCCCGTAGACGCCGTGCGCGTCGTGGGTGGCGAGCAGGACGCGGCGCAGGCCGTACGGGCGCAGGTGGTCGCGGACGGCCGCGGCGAGCGAGGTCCCGATGCCCTTCCCCCGCACCGCGGGATCCACGTACACGTCGCACAGCCAGGCGAAGGTGGCCAGGTCCGTCACCACGCGCGCGTAGGCGACCTGCTCCCCGGACACCGCCTCGTACACGCCGAAGTTCAGCGACCCGGCGACGGCCCGCTCCTGCTTCTCGCGCTCCCGGCCGAGCGCCCAGTAGGCGTCGGTCGACAGCCAGCGGTGCACCCGTGCGACGTCGATCCGGTCGGTGTCGGCGGAGATCTCGTAGCCCTCGGCGAGGGGCGGGGTGGAGGTCGTCATGAGGGGACCCTCACAGACGGGGTGTCCGGTGTCGAACCGTTTCCGCGAGCACCTCGTCGCGGGCCGACCGCAGCCGCCGTACCCCCTCGGCGATCTCCTCGGTCCCGGTGGCGGCCGCGAAGCTCAGGCGGACGTGCGGGGCCGGGGGTTCGGCGCTGAAGTAGGGGCGGCCGGGGGTCACGGCGACGCCCGCGCGCAGTGCCGCGGCCGTGAACGCCGGTTCCTGCGTGCCGTCGGGCAGGCGCAACCAGAGGTGGTAGCCGCCGGACGGGACGTGCGGGAGGACGAGTTCCGGCAGGTGCAGGGCGAGGGCGGTGGTCAGGGTGTCGCGCCGGGTCCGCAGCTCGGCCGCGACCGCCCGCAGATGGCGCGGCCAGGCGGGCGAGCCGACGAGTTCGAGCGCCGCCTCCTGGAGGGGGCGGGGCACGAAGAAGGTGTCGACGACCTGGATGGCACGCAGGCGTTCCAGGACCGGGCCGCGCGCGGCCAGGGCACTGACCCGGAAGCTCGGCGAGGTCGCCTTGGTGAGCGAGCCGACGTACACGACGACGCCGTCGGGGTCGTCGGCGGCGAGCGGGCGGGGCAGCGGCCCGGCGTCCTCGTGCGCGAGCCGCCGTACGAAGTCGTCCTCCACGACGAAGGCGCCCGCCTCGCGGGCGATGCGCAGCACCTCACCGCGGCGGTCCGGGGCAAGAACGGCACCGGTCGGGTTCTGGAACAGCGGCTGGCAGACGAAGACCCGGGCGCCGGTCGCGCGGAAGGCGTCGGCGAGCAGTTCGGGCTTGACGCCGTCGGGGTCGACGGGCACCGGCACCGGCCGCAGTCCCGCCGAGCGGGCGATCGCCAGCATGCCCGGATAGGTCGGCGACTCGACGAGCACCGGGGCGCCGGGCGGGGCCAGCGCCCGCAGGGCGGTGGTGAGCGCGGTCTGGCCGCCGGCGCTGACGAGCACCTCGGCGGCGGTGACGGCGCCGCCGATGGCGCGCGCGAACCACTCGCGCAGCTCCGGCAGGCCATCGAGGGGCGGCCGCCCCCAGGCGCCGGGGCGTCGCGCGGCCCGCGCCAGGGCCGCCGACATGGCGCGCTCCGGTTGCAGGGAGGGGTGCAGGTAGCCGCCGCTGAACTCGACGACGCCGGGCGGCGGGGCCGCGAGGGAGACGGTCACGCCGGAGGCGTCCACCGAGCGGGGCACGAGGTCGGCACCCTCCGCGCTCAGCGCGACCTCCTGCCAGGAGGTGTCGCCGGCCGGTGCGGACGCGGGGCGTGGCCCGGCCCGGAAGGCCCCGGCGCCCGGCCGGGTGACCACCAGCCCCTCGGCTGCCAGCTGCGCGAGCGCCCGAGAGACCGTCACGGGACTCACCCGGAACCGCTCGACGAGAGCGCGACTCGACGGCAGCTTTCCACCAGGAGAGTAGCGGTCAAGCTCCCTTCGGAGCCGATCCGCCAGTTCACCGACACTGCTACGCTCATGCATGAAGACACAGAGTAGCGCTACTGCCCTTCCCGCGATAGCGGTGACCACCCCGCGGACGAGTGGCCTCGGTACCCTCCAGGCCGCTCTCGGCGTCGGCGCCTTCTCGCTCACCTTCCCCGCCACCGCCTGGGGCCTCGAGGGCTTCGGCCCCTGGGCGCTGGTCGCCGTGCGCAGCGTGCTGGCCGCGCTCGTCGCGGGCGGCTGCCTCCTCGCCCTGCGGGTGCCCCTGCCCGCCCGTCGGCACCGGTCGGGGCTCGCCGTCGTGGCCGCCGGGGTCGTCGTGGGCTTCCCGCTGTTCAGCACCCTCGCCCTGCAGACGTCGTCCACCGCGCACGCGGCCGTCGTGGTCGGTCTGCTGCCCCTGACGACCGCGCTGCTGTCCGCCCTGCGCGTCGGTTCCCGGCCCTCCCGGACCTTCTGGACGGCGGCGCTGGCCGGTGCCGGCGCGGTGGCCGCCTTCACCGTGCAGCAGAGCGGCGGCGCCCTCACCACCGCCGACCTGTACCTGTTCGGGGCGCTGCTGGTGTGCGCGGCCGGTTACACCGAGGGCGGCCGGCTGGCGCGGGTGATGCCGGGCTGGCAGGTCATCGGCTGGGCGCTGGTGTTCTGCCTGCCGCTCGCCGTGCCCGCCGCCGCCCTCGCCCTCGCCCTCGAGCCGGTCCGGCTGACCGCGCACAGCGTCACCGGGCTGTTGTGGGTGGCGGTGGGCTCGCAGTTCCTCGGCCTCGTCGTCTGGTACCGGGGCATGGCCGCCATCGGCATCCCCAAGGCCAGCCAGTTGCAGTTGGCCCAGCCCCTGCTCACACTGGTGTGGTCGGTGCTGCTGCTGGGCGAGCACCTCACGCCCGCCGCTCCGCTGACGGCTGCGGCCGTCCTGGTCTGCATCGCCGTCACCCAGCGGGCGCGCGGTTAGGTCTCGAACGCGAGGCCCCGAGGGCGCCACGCGCCGGTTCGGCCGGTGCCGCGCGCCGCAGACGGGAAAAGGACTCCGGGACGACTCCGAAACACGGACCTCTGCTCCCGCACACGGTGAGGAGGCCTCACAGATGCGTGCAACCACGGGCGACCAGCTTGTCCAGCACGGCAGGGTGGTCGGGCAACACGACAAGGTCGGCGAGATCGTCGAAGTGCTGGGTCAGGAGGGCGGTCCCCCCTACCGCGTCCGCTTCACGGACGGGCACGAGGGCGTGTGCTCGCCGGGACCGGACACCGAGATCCGCCACAAGGACCAGGAACGGCGGTAGCCGGCGGGCCGGCCGGGCAGAGCACGACGGCGGGCCGGCCGGGCAGAGCACGACGGCGGGCCGGCCGGGCAGAGCACGACGGCGGGCCGGCCGGAGAACGAGGGCAGGTCAGCGCGGGGGCGTCGCCGGCTGCGCGTAGTGGTCGGCGACGACCCGCGCCATCGCGCCGACGCGGTCCGTGCGCAGGTCCCCGGCCGCGAAGAAGACGTGGCCGCGGACCTCGGGGTGGCCGGCCGCGAGGGTGAGGTGCCGGGACAGTTCGGCCGGGTCCCGCCAGGCCGCGGGTTGCGCCGGATCGCCGGCCTTGTACAGCGCCTCCCCCAGGTAGAGCTTGGTGCGGCTGCCCCGCGCGACCTCCGCCCACCAGGGCACGAGTGCGGCGTAGTCGGCGGCGGAGAGTCCGATGTTCCAGTACAGCTGCGGCACGACGTAGTCGATCCAGCCCTCCCGCACCCACCTGCGGGTGTCGGCGTGGACGGCGTCGTACGACTGGAGCGCCCGGGTGTCCGAGCCGCGCGGGTCGGTGGAGGCGTTGCGCCACACCCCGAAGGGGCTGATCCCGAACTGTGTGGTGGGCCGCACCGCCTTGATCCGGGCGGCGGTCTCGCGCACCAGCCGGTCGATGTTGTCGCGTCGCCAGGCGGCCCGGTCGGTGAAGGCGCCGCCGTGGGCGTCGTAGGCCGCGTCGTCGTCGAAGGTCTGGCCGGCCACCGGATAGGGATAGAAGTAGTCGTCGAAGTGCACGGCGTCGACCGGGTACCTGCGCACCGCGTCGAGCATCGCGTCCTGCACGAACGCCCGGACCTCGGGCAGACCGGGGTTGTAGTGGAGCTTCCCGGCGTACGGCACCACCCAGTCGGGGTGCCGTCGCGCGGGGTGGGAGGCGACGAGCCTGCTCGGGTCGTCGTGGACGGCGACCCGGTAGGGGTTGAACCAGGCGTGCAGCTGGAGTCCGCGGGCGTGCGCCTCAGCCACGGCGGTGCCCAGCGGGTCCCAGCCGGGCGCCTTGCCCTGGGTGCCGGTGAGCACCTGCGACCACGGCTCGTACGACGAGGGCCACAGGGCGTCCGCGGTGGGCCGGACCTGGAAAATCACCGTGTTGAGGCGGTCGCGGACCGCCAGGTCGAGCCAGCCGAGCAGTTCGGAACGCTGCTGGGCCGCGGTCAGTCCGGTGCGTGAGGGCCAGTCCCGGTTGGCGACGGTGGCCAGCCACATGCCGCGCATCTGCGCCGCCGCCCGGCCGTGCCCGCCGGCGTGCGGGGAGGGGACCCCGGCCGGGCGGGCCGTCGCGCCCGTCGTCGTGACCGCCGACAGTGCGGCCAGCGCGAACGCCCGCCGAGTCAGTCGCGCCATCGCGCACATCCCCACATACGCCGCGGATCCGCTCGGTCACGGATCGTCTCCGCGCCCAGCATGCCCCCACCCCGACGATCGATCATCGATACTTGCTAGTAACGTGCACGATCGGAGCAGGCCCGCCGGGACCCGGAAGACCTGCGCAGTGACCGGAGTCAGCCAGTGAAAGGGACCGATGTGACCGACATCGAACGCGTCGGAGTGGTGGGCTGCGGCCAGATGGGGGCGGGCATCGCCGAGGTCTGCGCGCGGGCCGGACTCGACGTGAAGGTCGCCGAGACCACCGGCGAGGCCCTGGAGTTCGGCCGCACCCGGCTCTTCAACTCCCTGGCCAAGGCCGCCGAACGCGGCAAGATCAGCGAGGAGGAGCGGGACGCCACGCAGGCGCGCCTCAGCTTCACCACCGACCTCGGCGAGTTCGCCGACCGCGACCTGGTCATCGAGGCCGTCGTGGAGAACGAGCAGGTCAAGACCGAGATCTTCCAGGTCCTGGACCAGGTCGTGACCCGCCCGGACGCCATCCTGGCCTCCAACACCTCCTCCATCCCGCTGGTGAAGCTGGCGGTCGCCACCTCGCGGCCCGACCAGGTCGTCGGCATCCACTTCTTCAACCCGGCCCCGGTGCAGAAGCTCGTCGAGCTGATCCCGGCGCTGACCACCTCCGAGGAAACCCTCAGCCGCGCGCAGCTGTTCGCCGAGAAGACGGTCGGCAAGCACGCCATCCGCGCCCAGGACCGCTCGGGCTTCGTGGTGAACGCGCTGCTGATCCCGTACCTGCTCTCCGCGATCCGGATGTTCGAGACGGGCATCGCCAGCCGCGAGGACATCGACAACGGCATGGAGCTGGGCTGCGCCCACCCGATGGGCCCGCTGAAGCTGTCCGACCTGATCGGCCTCGACACGGTGGCCTCGGTCGCGCAGTCGATGTACGACGAGTACAAGGAGCCCCTGTACGCCGCTCCCCCGCTGCTCCAGCGCATGGTCGACGCCGGCCGCCTGGGCCGCAAGACCGGCTCGGGCTTCTACACCTACGGCTGACCCCTCGGAGTCTCAGGCGGGCCCGGCACCTTGCCCGGTGCCGGGCCCGTTCGCACCGGAGGATCGTCAGCGCCCGGTGTCGTGCCCGAGCCTGAGGTGGTGCAGGAGCAGTAAGGCGGCCGCCATGTTGGCGGCCGGGACCTCCCCCCGGGCGACCATGTCGGGCACGAGTTTGAGGGGGACCCACTCCCGGCGCTCGGACTCGAAGTCGTCCACGGGGTGCCCGACGTACTCGCCCTCGTCCGACCAGTAGATGTGGTGCCGGGCGTCGGTGAGGCCGTTGGCCGGTTCCACGCTCATCAGGTGGTGCAGGGTGCCCGGGCGCCAGCCGGTCTCCTCCTCCAGTTCCCTGGCGGCCGCGCGGGCGACGTCCTCGCCGTCCTCGACGACGCCCGCGGCGAGTTCCCATCCCCAGCTGTCGGTGATGAAGCGGTGCCGCCACAGCAGGAGCACCTCGTTGGCCTCGTTCACCACGGTCGCCACCGCGACGGGCCGCAGCCGTATGAGGAAGTGGTCGAGGTGCCGGCCGTCCGGCAGGCCGACATCCGCGAGGTTGACCCGGAACCAGCGGTTTTCATACACAGTTCGTTCGTTTTGTTTCGTCCACTGCACGGTTCTGCCACCTTCCGTCGAGTAAGTGGCAATATCGCAGCAGGGACGGTGGCACGCCGGTCGCTACAGCGGTACGCGCAGTGCACCGTCGATGAGTTCGGCCGCCTCCGCCGTACCCGCGCAGCCACTGCGCACCAGGTGTTCGCGCACCACCCGGAGTCTGTCGCGCAGACGCCGGGACTCCATGCCCCGCGCCTGCTCCGCCATCAGCACGGCGGTGACCACCGCCTTGTCGGCGTTCCCCTGGCGCAGTTCGACGGTGCTGAGCATGGCGAGCCGGTGCACCCGGCCCCGGTCGTGGGCGGGCGTGTCGACGGCGGCCGCGGCGTGCTCCGCGGCGGCGGTGACGTCGCCGAGGCTCAACAGGGCCTCCGCCACCTGGACGTTGACCAGTCCCGGCTGGACATAGCCGGTCTCGTCCGGTTCGGTGCCGCGCCGGATGCGGTCGGCGGCGGCCTCGGCCCGCCGGATGCACGACAGGGCGCTCGTGCCGTCGCCGAGGTGGGCGTACGCCTTCGCCTGCATCGCGTGCAGGTCGGAGGCGAGGGCGGGGGTGACGTCCTTGCCGACCGTGCGCAGCGCGGCCTCCGCGAAGGCGACCGCCTGCCGGAACTCCCGCATGAACAGCGACTGGTTGACCAGCAGCGCGATGACGTACGCCCCGAGTCCCCGGTCCCCGCTGGCCTTCGCCAGCCGCAGCGCCTGGTGGAAGTAGCGCTGGGCGAGCCCGTGCGCATCGGAGTCGTAGGCGCAGATGCCGGCGATCGCCACCAGTCCTCCGGTCGCGCGGTGCAGTTGGCGGCCGGTGGTGTCGGTGTAGCCGCCGCGCAGCAGCGGGGCCGCCTCGGCGTTGAGGAAACCGACGATGCGACTGCGGGTCGCCACACCGCCGGCCTTGCGGTACATCTGCTCGTAGTGGGCGCGGGCCGCGCGCAGCGTCTCGATGTCGGCGGCGGTGACCCGGTGCCGGCCGCCGCGGGAGACGTCGACGTCCTCGGGCGGGTTCTCCCACTCCCACACCGGCATCACGGCGGGCGTGCCGGTGACCGCGGGGGCGCCCAGGACGTGCGGGCGCTGCTGCTCGTCGGAGCGCCACAGGGCGGTGGCCCGCTCCACGAACCCGGACAGCGAGGTGCCGTGCGGTGTCGCGTGCTCGCCGGGCACGCCGAGGCCGATGTCGTCGAGGGTGACGGGCCGTCGCAGCCGGCGGGCGAGCACCTCGCAGATCAGGTCGGGGACCTGTCCGCGCGGGCGCTGGCCCTTGAGCCACCGGGCGACGGCCGTGTGTTCGTAGCGCAGCGCGAGCCCGCGGGCGCGGCCGGCCTGGTTGACGTGCGCGGCGAGGCCGGCGTGCGAGATGCCCGCCTCGTCCAGGATCGCGTCGAGCAGGGTGTTGGGCTGCATGAGGTGCCCCCCGGGTGGTTCGGTGCCGACGGCGCCACTCACGGTAGCGGGTGCGTGTTCACACGGGGTGTGAACCGAGTGCGCACATCCGCAGCGTGCACGCGCTGTCGCGCAGCGTCGCGGTCCGGTTGACTGAAATGCCTCGAAAGAGGCCGGCCGGGCCGCCGGCTCCCCCTCATCAAGCGGCGGCCCGGCAGTCCGCCCCGCGGGGCGGGCCGTCGTCCGCGGTGGGCCGTCGTCACGGGGAGGCCGTCGACCGCGGGTGCGTGGTGGCCGGCCGTGCGGTTCCTTGCGCCCCGTCGGCCGGCTGGTGCGGACGCCGGCTGCGCAGGACGAGCAACGCGACGTCGTCCGCCGGTCTGCCCGCCGTGTGGCGCAGGAGTGCGCTGAAGACCGTGCGCACGATCTGCTCGGACGAGACCGGGTGGTCGTGGGCCGCCTTGGTCAGGGTCTCCGCCAGCGGGAAGAAACGGCCTCTCGTGTCCCGCGCGTCCTCGGCGCCGTCCGTGTAGAGGACCAGGGACTCGTCCTCGTGGAGCCGGCCGCAGTGCGTGGCCGGCAGCTCGGCAGGCAGCGGGAACGGGCCGAGCGGCGGCAGCGGGTCGGCGCGGGCCAGCGGCACCGCCTCGGCCCCGCGGAGCAGATACGGCCACGGATGTCCGCAGTTCAGGGCGCGTATGCCGCCGTCCGCGTCGATCTCCAGCAGCAGGACGGTGACGAACTCCTCGGCGACCGGGGGGTCCGTCGTACGGCCGTTCGCCGGACGCTCCTCGCGGTGGCGCTCTTGCAGGTGCCGGGCGAGGGCCCGCTCCAGCCGGCGCAGGACACCGTCCAGGTCCGGTTCGTCGTGCGCGGCCTCGCGGAAGCTGCCGAGGAGCGCGGCGACGGTCCCGAGCGCGGGAAGCCCGTGCCCGCGCACGTCGCCCATGACGACCCGCACCCCGTGTTCGGTGGCGATGACCTCGTACAGGTCGCCGCCGACGGAGGCGGCGCGGTCCGCGGAGAGCTGCGCCGCGGCCACGTTCAGCCCTTCCACGCGCGGCGGCAGGGGGCGCAGCAGCACGCTCTGGGCGGCCCCGGCGATCCGGCGGACCTGCTTCAGCTCGCGCAGCAGGGTCCGCCGTACGTACTGGACGAGCCCGGTGCCGACGACGAAGAAGACGGCGCTGGTGACGATCCTGGCGCCGAGCCCGTCCTGCTGGGCCAGCGGACAGGTCAGCTTGTAGATGACCGCCGTCGCGCCCCAGGCCGTGGGCAACCCCAGCGGGAGAACCCGGCGCAACGGCCGCTTGGTGCCGAACATGTGGGATGGCCCCCCATCTAGGGCGTGTTTCGAAAGTCCCTCCCCCAGAGGGGTGCCCCCAGCCCGGCAACGCCTGGCACGCACTCCCCGGAGGGGGCACCCCCAGCCGCGTTGTCGGGATCGTCCCGGTACAACCAGTACCGGGGCGACCCTCCGCCTTGCGATCGCACGCACCGGACGCCGCCGGTCCTGCCCTTCGGGCAGACGACGCTGCTTTCGAAACACGCCCCAGGCCCGTACAGCGCAGACAGACCGGCCCCGAGGGGCCGGTCCGATTCTGTCGATGTCAGGGCCCGGAAGGCACGGTCACCGGGAGAACTCACCCGAACGGATGAGATGCGGGTGGGGGGACCGTGCCCCCGCACCCGCCTGGCCGCACGGAACGCTAGCCGCGCAGCACCGCGCCCGTCCGCTCGCCCGCGAGGGCGACCGCCGCGTCCCGGGCGGCCGAGGCCTCGTCGACCGTCAGCGTCCGGTCCGCCGCGCGGAAGCGCAGGGCGTACGCGAGCGACTTCCGCCCGTCGCCCAGCTGCTCCGCGTTCTCGTAGACGTCGAACAGCCGGATCCCCTCGAGGAGTTCACCGGCGCCCTCACGCAGCGCGGCCTCGACGTCGGCGTGCGGGACGTAGACGTCGACGACGAGCGCGACGTCCTGCGTGGCGACGGGGAACGTGGAGATGCCCGGCGCCCGGGGCGTGTCGTCGCCGACCCGCTCCAGGACGTCCAGGTCCAGCTCCATGGCCGAGGTGCGCGCGGGCAGGCCGAGGGCCTTCAGCACGCGCGGGTGCAGCTCGCCGGCGTGGCCGATGACTCGCTCGGCGCCGTCGGCGACGACGACCAGCTCGGCGCACCGCCCCGGGTGCCACGGTCCGTACTGGCCCTTACGGACGATGAGTTCGGCGCCCGCCTCACGGGCGACCGTCCGCGCCGCCTCGACGGCGTCGGCCCAGTCCGCCGGGCGCCCCCTGCCCCACCAGCCGGCCTGTTCGCGGGCTCCCGCGAGGACGACGGCGAGGTGGCGCGGCTGGTCGGGCAGCACGGCGTCGATCGCCGCGATCTCCTCGTCGGTCGGCCGGCGGTCGACCGGCAGATGACCGGCGACGCGCTGTTCGTCGCGCGGGAAGAAGACCAGTCCGGTCTCGAAGAGGGCCAGGTCGTGCGAGCCGCGGCCGTCGTTGCGCCGCAGCGCGGCGAGCAGGCCCGGCAGCAGCGAGGTGCGGAGCGCGGGCTCCTCGTCGTTGAGCGGGTTGGTCAGTCTGACGACGCGGCGGGCCGGGTCGTCGGCGTCCAGGCCGAGCTGGTCGAAGACCTGCTCGGCGACGAACGGGTAGTTCGGCGCCTCGACGTAACCGGCACCGGCCAGCGCGCGGCCGACACGGCGGTGCAGCCGCTGGCGGTGGGTGAGGCCGCGGCCCGACGGGGGCTTGGGCAGCGTGGAGGGCAGGTTCTCGTAGCCCTCCAGCCGGATGACCTCCTCGGCGAGGTCGTTGGCCTCGCCGAGGTCGGGGCGCCAGGACGGCACGGTGACGATCAGCTCGTCCTGCCCGTACACGTCGCAGCCGATCTCCTGCAGCCGGCGTACGACGGTCTCACGGCCGTAGACGACACCCGCGACCTTGTCCGGGTGGTCGGCGGGCATGGTGACGGTGTGCGGCGCGGACGGGGCGACGACCTCGGTGACACCGGCCTCGGCGGTACCGCCGGCGAGCAGCACCAGCAGGTCGACCGTGCGCTGCGCGGCCGCCGACGACGCCTGCGGGTCGACACCGCGCTCGAAGCGCTTGGACGCCTCGGAGGACAGCTTGTGGCGGCGGGCCGTGCGGGCGACGGCGACCGCGTCGAAGTGGGCGGCCTCGATGACGACGTCGGTCGTCCCCTCGGATTCGGCGTGGTCGGCGATCTCCGTGTTGGCGCCGCCCATGACACCGGCGAGGCCGATGGGGCCGCGCTCGTCGGTGACGACCAGGTCCTCGGCGTGCAGCGTGCGCTCGACGCCGTCGAGGGTGACGAGTTTCTCGCCCTCGGCCGCGCGGCGGACGCCGATGGTGCCCTGGACCAGGGTGCGGTCGTAGGCGTGCAGGGGCTGGCCCAGCTCCATCATCACGTAGTTCGTGACGTCGACGGCGAGCGAGATCGGGCGCATGCCGACCTTCTGGAGCCGGCGCCGGAGCCAGATCGGGGAGCGTGCCTCGGGGCTCAGACCGGTGACGGTGCGGGCGGTGAAGCGGTCGCAGCCGGCCGGGTCGGAGACCTGGACGGGGTAGCCGAAGGCGTTCGGTCCGGGTACGTCGAGCAGGGCCGGGTCGCGCAGCGGCAGGCCGTAGGCGATGGCGGTCTCGCGGGCGACGCCGCGGATGGACAGGCAGTCGCCGCGGTTGGCGGTGACGGCGATGTCCAGGACCTCGTCGACCAGTTCGAGCAGCTCGATGGCGTCCTTGCCGACCTCGGTCTCCGGCGGCAGCACGATGATGCCCTTGGTGCCGTCGTCGCCCATGCCCAGCTCGTCGCTGGAGCAGATCATGCCGTGGGAGGTCTTGCCGTACGTCTTGCGCGCGGCGATGGCGAAGCCGCCGGGGAGGACGGCGCCCGGGAGGACCACGACGACCTTGTCGCCGACGGCGAAGTTGCGGGCGCCGCAGACGATCTCCTGCGGCTCGCCCGAACCGTTGGCCTGTCCGACGTCGACGGTGCAGAAGCGGATGGGCTTCTTGAAGCCCTCCAGTTCCTCGATGGTCAGCACCTGGCCGACGACGAGGGGGCCCTTGAGGTCGTGGCCGAGCTGTTCGACTGTCTCGACCTCGAGGCCGGCCGAGATGAGCTTGGCCTGGACGTCGCGGCCGGTCTCGGTGGCCGGCAGGTCGACGTACTCCCGCAGCCAGGAAAGCGGGACCCGCATCAGATCTCCATCCCGAACGGCCGGGTGAACCGGACGTCACCCTCGACCATGTCTCGCATGTCTTCGACGTTGTGGCGGAACATCAGCATCCGCTCGATGCCGAACCCGAAGGCGAAGCCGCTGTACTTCTCCGGGTCGACGCCGCAGGCGGTCAGCACCTTGGGGTTGACCATGCCGCAGCCGCCCAGTTCGATCCAGCCCTCGCTGGAGCAGGTGCGGCAGGGCCGGTCGGGGTTGCCCACGGACTCGCCCCGGCAGACGTAGCAGACCATGTCCATCTCGGCGGACGGCTCGGTGAAGGGGAAGAAGTTCGGGCGCAGCCGGGTCTTCATGCCCTCGCCGAACAGCGCCTGGACCATGTGGTCCAGGGTGCCCTTGAGGTCGGCCATGGTCAGGCCCTCGTCCACGGCGAGCAGTTCGACCTGGTGGAAGACGGGCGTGTGCGTGGCGTCCAGCTCGTCGGTGCGGTACACGCGGCCGGGACAGATCACGTACACCGGCAGCTCACGGCTCAGCAGCGAGCGGATCTGCACGGGCGAGGTGTGGGTGCGCAGCACCACACCGGACTCGCTGCCGCCTTGCGGTCCCTGCACGAAGAACGTGTCCGCCTCGCCGCGGGCCGGGTGGTCCGGGCCGATGTTCAGGGCGTCGAAGTTGAACCACTCGGCCTCGACCTGCGGGCCCTCGGCGACCTCGTAGCCCATGGCCACGAAGACGTCCTCGATGCGCTCGGAGAGCGTGGTGAGCGGGTGGCGGGCGCCGGCCGGGACCCGGTCGTGGGGCAGCGTGACATCCACCGCCTCCTCGACCAGGACGCGCGCGTCGCGCTCGGCCTCCAGCTCGCTCTGCCGGGCGGCGAGGCCCTTGTTCACCGCGCCGCGGGCCTGGCCGACGAGCTTGCCGGCGGCGGCCTTCGCGTGCGGGGGCAGTGCGCCGATCTCGCGGTTGGCGAGGGCCAGCGGGGAGGCGCCGCCGGTGTGGGCGACCTTGGCCTCCTGGAGTGCGTCGAGGGAGTCCGCGGCGGCGAAGGCGGCGAGCGCCTCGTCCCGCATGCGCTCGATCTCTTCCGGTTTCAAGGCCTCGACCTCTACAGGGTCGTACGACTTATTCGGTGCCGACATCTCTTCCCGTGCTTCCGATTGTCCCCCAGCTACCGCTGGGAGGTGCCCCCAGGCTGAATGTCCCCGTCACCGACTCGCTCGGAGGGCCGTCCATGGGACACGAAGGTGCCAAAGGCCGAGTCTAACGGGGCGAGGACGTGCGGATGCGCCCGCGGTGGCTAGGCCAGATAGGCCGGGGCCGCCACGGGCAGCGTAAATCGGAACTCGGCGCCGCCGCCGTGGGCGCGGCCGACCGTGATGACGCCGCCGTGGGCCTCGACGATGCCCTTGACGATGTACAGCCCGAGGCCCGTGCCGCCGCGCTTGCTGCCCCGCCAGAAGCGGGTGAAGACGCGGTTCATGGACTCCTCCGGGATGCCGGTGCCCTCGTCGCTCACGATGACCGACGTGCCGGTGTCCTCCCCCTCGCGGGGGGACGGGCCGGGCATGACGTCAATGGTGACGGTTCCCTCGCCGTGCCGCACCGCATTTTCGATGAGGTTGCTGAGCACCTGGTCGACCTTGTCGGGGTCGGCCCACAGGGCGGGCAGCGGCTGTTGGATGCGCAGCAGGAACCGGTCGGCGGGCTGCCCGGCGGCGACGTAGGCCTGGATGTGGCGGCCGACGGCGGCGCCCATGTCGACGGGCTGCCGGCGTACCTCCAGCCTCCCCGAGTCGATCCGGGAGATGTCGAGGAGCTCGGCGATGAGCCGGGTGACGCGGTCGGCGTCGGCGTCGACCGTCTCCAGCATCAGGCGTTTCTGGTCGTCGGTGAACCGCGTCCACTTGGCGAGGAGCGTGGCGGTGAACCCCTTCACGGAGGTGAGGGGGGAGCGCAGCTCGTGGGCGACGGTGGCGATCAGCTCGGCGTGGCTGCGCTCGGTGCGGCGGCGGGCCTCGGTGTCGCGGAGGGAGACGACGACACGGCGGACGGGGCCGGTGGGCTCGCCGCGGACGTACCGGGCGCAGACGAGGACCTCACGCCCGCCGGGCAGCAGCAGGTTGCGCTCGGGCTGGCCCACCCGGATGGCGAGCCCGCTGTACGGGTCGGTCAGCTGCCACCAGCGCCGGCCCTCGAGGTCCTCCAGCGGCAGGGCCTTGTCGAGCCGCTGCCCGAGGGCTTCGGCGGCGGGAACGGCGGTGATGCGCTCGGCGGCGGTGTTGAAGCAGACGACGTACCCGTGCTCGTCGGCGACGACCAGCCCGTCGGGCAGGTCGTCGGGGTCGATGCCGAGTCCGGCGAGGTCACCGGCCGGTCGGGCCGCGGGCGGGCGCTCCGGTCCACCGGCTCCCGGTGCGCTGCTCGTGCCGACACTCATCCCCGTACCTCACCTCCCGTCCTCCCGGAAGAGGCCCCCCGAGCTGGTCACCCTACTAGCTGTCGGTGACGGAGCGGCACCCTCCGGAGGCGCGCTGTGCACGGGCCGACGCGTAGAGACATACGGCTGCGGCGGTGGCGAGGTTCAGACTCTCGGCCTTCCCGTGGATCGGGACGCGGACGACGGCGTCGGCGAGGGCCCGGGTCTCCTCGGGCAGCCCCCAGGCCTCGTTGCCGAAGACCCACGCGGTGGGCCCGCCCATGGTGCCCTTGTCCAGTTCGTCGTCGAGGTCGTCCTGGCCTGCGCCGTCGGCGGCGAGGATGCGCACCCCGGCGTCCTTGAGCCCGGCGACGGCCCGCTCGACGGGGACGCCGACGGCGACCGGCAGGTGGAACAGCGATCCGACCGAGGCCCGTACGGCCTTGGGGTTGTACAGGTCGACGGAGGCGTCGGTGAGGACGACGGCGTCGGCGCCGGCCGCGTCGGCGCAGCGCAGGACGGTGCCGGCGTTGCCGGGGTCGCGGACGTGCGCGAGAACGGCGACGAGCCTGGGGCGGGTGGCGAGGACGTCGTCGAAGGGGGTGTCGACGAAGCGGCACACGCCGACGAGGCCCTGCGGGGTGACGGTGGTGGAGATGTCCTCGATGACCCGCTCGTCGGCGAGGTGGACGCGGGCGCCGGCTTCCCGGGCCTCGCCGACGATGCCGGCGTGGCGCTCCGCGGCCTCGGGGGTGGCGAACAGTTCCACGAGGGTGTCCGGGTGCGCGGCCGCCTCCCGTACGGCCTGCGGGCCCTCCGCGAGGAACAGCCGCTCCTTCCCCCGGAAGTTCCGCCGCGCGAGGCGCCTGGCGGCAAGGACGCGGGCGGAGCGGGGGGAGATGAGGTCGGGGGTGGCGGGGGGCATCGGGGTTCACCTTCGGTGGGTCGGCGGTGGGTCGGGGCGGGGCTCGGCGTTCTCGCCCCCGCCGCCCCGTCCCGTCCCGGCCCGGGGCTCCGCCCCGTACCCCGCTCCTCGAACGCCGGAGGGGCCGGTTTCCGGCCCGTGCTGCGTTCGAGGACGAGGCCGTTCAGGCCGAAGCGGGGGCCGGGGGCGGCAGCCCCCGGTGTCGGGACGGCAAGGGGCGGCGGGGGCGGACGCACTCGGACCCGCAGGCGGGTGGCCTGCGGGTCCGAGTCATGCTCACTTCCGGCTGAGCCGGCGCGGCGTCACGCAGCCTTCGGCGCGTTCACGTCCGACGGCAGCGCCTTCTGGGCGACCTCGACGAGCGCGGCGAACGCGTTCGCGTCGTTCACGGCCAGCTCGGCCAGGATCTTGCGGTCGACCTCGACGTTCGCGGCCTTCAGACCCTGGATGAAGCGGTTGTAGGTGATGCCGTTCGCGCGGGCAGCGGCGTTGATGCGCTGGATCCACAGCTGACGGAAGTCGCCCTTGCGCTTCTTGCGGTCGTTGTAGTTGTAGACCAGCGAGTGGGTGACCTGCTCCTTGGCCTTGCGGTACAGGCGCGAACGCTGACCGCGGTAGCCGGAGGCCGCCTCGAGGATCGCCCGGCGCTTCTTGTGGGCGTTGACTGCCCGCTTGACGCGTGCCACTTTTTAACTCCTTGTAGCGGGGCCGCGGTTGGACTCACACGGCCCGGAAACGATTGGGTCCCGGTTCAGACGTACGTACGGCGGCAGGGCGCCCGTACGTCACTTGCCGAGAAGCTTCTTGATCTTCTTGGCGTCGCCCGGGGCCATCTCGGCGTTGCCGGTGAGGCGACGCGTCAGGCGCGACGACTTGTGCTCGAGCAGGTGGCGCTTGCCGGCGCGCTCACGGAGCACCTTGCCGGAGCCGGTGACCTTGAAGCGCTTGCTGGCACCGCTGTGCGACTTGTTCTTCGGCATAGCGCCGTTCTCTCCTCGTCGGTGGCGCTCCGGTGCCCGGTCGTGAAACCGGGCACGGGTGGAGCGTCGCTTGTATCGGTTACGTCCTGGGACTGACGTCCCGGGGGTCACGCCTCGGCGGAAGCCTCGGCGGACTCGGGCCGCACGGAGTCCCCGGACTCCTCGGCGTTCACGGCGTCGGAATCCGCGGCGTTCTGCGAGCGGCCCGGGTTGGCCTTCGCCTCGGCCTTGCGGGCCTCCTGGGCCTGACGTGCCTCGGCCATCGCCTCGGTCTTCTTCTTGTGCGGACCGAGAACCATGATCATGTTGCGGCCGTCCTGCTTCGGGTTCGACTCGATGAACCCGAGGTCCTGGACGTCCTCCGCCAGGCGCTGCAGCAGTCGGTAGCCCAGCTCGGGCCGGGACTGCTCGCGACCACGGAACATGATCGTGATCTTGACCTTGTCGCCCTGCTTGAGGAACCGGACGACGTGACCCTTCTTGGTGTCATAGTCGTGCGGGTCGATCTTCGGCCGGAGCTTCATCTCCTTGATGACCGTGTGCGCCTGGTTCTTGCGCGCCTCACGGGCCTTCATGGCCGACTCGTACTTGAACTTCCCGTAGTCCATGAGCTTGCAGACCGGCGGGCGGGCGTTCGCCGCGACCTCGACCAGGTCCAGGTCGTACTCCTGCGCAAGCTCCAGTGCCTTGGCCAGGGGGACGATGCCCACCTGCTCGCCACTGGGACCGACAAGTCGCACCTCGGGAACGCGAATCCGGTCGTTGATGCGGGGCTCGGCGCTGATGGATCCTCCTCGGTAGCACCACACGGCAGTCTGGCGAACGGCCGCGTAACGTCTGTGTTCGATTGGTTGATAACCACGCCGAAGCACAAAAAATGCCCCGAACGATCACACGCGGGGCTCCAAGCACTACCGGAGCACCGCCGCGAGGACCGCGGGGCGCACTACCGGGCGACTCCATCGTCCGTACGGAACGATGGTGGCCGCCTGACCGGGGTGACCCGCCGCCCCGGAGGGTGGTCGGGTGGGAGTTCGGAGCCTCCACTTGTGGGCCGGATCCGCCTGCTGTGGGGCACGCGTGTCCGACCGGTCGTTACACGAGATTAGCAGCTCGCTCACGCGTGCGCGAATCGGGTGCCTCCCGCCTCCTGCTGTCAAGGGGGCGTGCGGCGGGCCCTATCGTGTGGGGCATGAGTGAGACCTCCCCCTCGGACAGCCCCGAGCCCTCCGGCACCGCCGGTTTCGACGAGATGACCCGCGACATCGCCGAGGTCCCGGCGGTCGAGGTGATCGTGACGGTCGCCGTCAACCTGATGAGCGCGTCCGCCGTGAAGCTCGGCCTGACCGAAGAGGGCGACAAGTACAAGGACCTGGACGAGGCCCGCAAGCTGATCACCGCCCTGGCCGGCCTGCTGGACGCGAGCACGACGGAGATCAGCTCCTTCCACGCGGCACCGCTGCGCGACGGCCTGAAGTCGCTCCAGCTCGCCTTCCGCGAGGCCTCGATCGTCCCGGACGAGCCGGGCCGGGGCCCGGGCGAGAAGTACACCGGGCCGGTCTACGGCTGAGGCCCGTCAGTCGCGCAGGTAGAAGGGCTCGCCCGGAGGGGTGGTCCCGGCCGGCAGGAGTGCCAGGTCGAGGCCGCGCACCAGGCGGGCCCTCAGTGTTTCGTCGGCGGCGATGCGCTCCGCCACGGCCTGTGCGGCCTCGGCGGGAGCGGCGTCCGGGGCCAGGACGAGGGCGAGGGTGCCGTCGGAGGGGCCGGGCACCAGGTGGGCGCGCAGGACGGCCGGTTCGGCGGCCACCGCGGCCCGTACCGCCTCGACGACCGCCGGGTCGGCCAGCGGGTCCGTCGTGGTGCGGCCCTCGGCGAGGGCCAGCAGGGCGGGCCCCGCCAGTTCGAAGGCGACCGGTCCGGCCATGTCGAGGACGACCGTGTCGGCCTTCTCGTGCGCGGCCGCCCGGAGGGCCTGGTGCAGGGGTACGGCCACGGGGCGGGCCTGCGGGTCCCAGCGGGCGAGGGACGCGGTGGAGGTGAAGGCCGGCAGCGCCGTGCGGTCCCCCGCCCTCAGGGTCGGTACGGCCATGTCGCTGGTCTTCTCCCGGCGCAGTCCGCCGCCCTCCTCACTGTCCTCCTCCAGCTCCCCGAGCACGGCGACGACGGGGACGAGCAGCCGGGCGCCCTTGAGCGCCTCCAGTACGGGTCCCACGGCGGTGCGGTCCTCGGCCCAGGCGGCGAGCGCCGCGCTCAGCCCGGGGTCGGCGGAGCCGTCGTCGTCGGAGAAACCGGGGTCGGGAATGTTCTTGTTCGCCACGGTCACCGACCCTATCGGGGGGAAACTGCCGGGCTTGTGCGGGGCCGGAAACACGGCGGTGACCGCTTTCACGGGTTTCTCAGACAGTCCTGACACACCTCTTACCCGCGGCTGACGCGGCGCACAGTCGGCGCCCCCAGCATCACGGGCATGGAGTCCTCCAGAGCACGCCGCGGCAGCCGCGCCCGTCCGTCCGGGCGCCGTCCCCTCCTCTCCCGCGTGCTCGTCTGCGCGGCCGTGCTCGGTGCCTCGGCGGCCGGGACGGTGTACGTGAAGGCCCAGGCGCACCCGGGTCCTGGCGCCGTATCGTCGGCGGCACCGTCGCCCTCGGCGTCGGTGTCGGTGTCGGTGTCGGCGGGCGGGGAGGCGTCGGTGGAGCCAGTGTTCCAGTCGGAATCAGAATCGGAGTCGGAGTCGGAGTCGGAGTCCGGGGCCCGGTCCGGATCCGGGGCCGGGGCCGTGGTGGACCGCGACGCCCTGCTGGCGGAGGCGATGGCCTCGGTGACCGTGCCGGACGCCGCCGCGGTCTCCGTGGCCGTGCTCGATGTGGAGTCCGGGCAGAGCGCCGTCCACGGCACCGGTGTCTTCGACACGGCGAGCATCGTCAAGGTGGACATCCTGGCGGCGCTGCTGCTCCAGGCGCAGGACGCCGGCCGGCAGCTCACGGCGCGGGAGAGGACGTACGCGACCGCGATGATCGAGAACAGCGACAACGACTCCGCGACCGCGCTGTGGAACTCCATCGGCGGGGCGGCGGGGCTCGACGCGGCGAACCTGCGGTTCGGACTCACCGGCACCCGGGGCGGTGAGGGCGCGCTGTGGGGACTCACCCGGACCACGGCCGCCGACCAGCTGACGCTGCTGCGACAGGTCTTCGGCACCGCGTCGAAGCTGAGCGGCGCCTCGCGGGCGTACCTCCAGGAGCTGATGGGGCAGATCGCGGCGGACCAGCGCTGGGGGGTCTCGGCCGTCGCCGACGGGTCCGCGTGGGCGCTGAAGAACGGCTGGTTGCCGCGTACGGCGACGGGGCTGTGGGACGTCAACAGCATCGGGCGGGTGACGTCCGGCGGGCACGACTACCTGGTGGCCGTGCTGTCGGACGGCAACGGGACCCGGGCCGAGGGGATCGCGCTGGTGGAAGCGGCGGCGAAGGCGGCGCTGTCGGTGTTCGCGGACGCCTGAGCGGACCGGTCCGGCGGCCGGGCGGGGTGGGGGGAAGCGACGTCCGGACGTCTACAGGACGTCGTAGTGCTGCTGCCCGTCCTCGCGGTCGCGGGTGCGGCGGCCCCGCCACAGGATCACGGCGGCCACCAGCAGCACTCCCCCGGTGCCGCCCGCGAGCGGACCGGCCCGGCCAGAGGTGTCGTCATCGGTCTTCTTCCCGTCCGGGCCGGGGCCGAAGTACTCGTCGTCGTACGCCGCCGCCCGCAGGCCCTCGGGTTCGAGGCCGGCGGCGGCCTCGATCGCGGCGGCCGGGTCGATGAAGCCGAAGCCGCGGGAGTCGTCGCGGCCGCCGGTGGGGGAGTTGCGGGCGGTGTCCTCCAGCAGCTTCTTGACCTGGGCCGGGGTCAGGTCCGGGTGGGCGGCCCTGACGAGGGCGACCGCGCCGGAGACGAAGGCCGCCGCGGCGGAGGTTCCCCAGCCCTCGTAGTACTTGTGGTCGGGGTCGGCGATGACGACGTCGACGCCGGGGGCGCTCACCGTGGCGTACCAGCGGCGGGTGGAGAAGGAGGCGCGGGTGCCGTAGCGGTCGACGGCGGTCGCGGCGATGACGCCCGGGTAGGCCGCCGGGTAGGAGATGTGGTCGCCCTTCTCGCCGCCGTTGCCGGCCGAGGCGACGACGACCGAACCCTTCTCGAGCGCGTACTGGACGGCCTCGTCCTCGGCGGGTTCGGGGTGGGCGGAGGCGGAGTCGTCGCCGAGGGAGAGGTTGATGACGTCGGCGCCCTGGTCGGCGGCCCAGCGGATGCCTTCGGCGAGGGCGTTGCCGCGGGTGTTGCGGGCTTTGGTGCGGGCCGGGTCGCCGTCCTCCAGGATCACCCGGACGGGCAGGATCCTCGCCTCCGGGGCGATGCCCATGACGCCCTCGCCGTTGCCGTAGCCATGGCCGTGACCGGCGATGATGCCGGCCATCGCGGTGCCGTGGCGGGCCCAGGCGCGGTCGCCGGGCCCGGCCCCGAAACCGACCATGTCCCTGCCGGCCAGGACGTTGCCGTCGAGGTCAGGGTGGTCGGCCTCGACGCCGGTGTCCAGGACGGCGACGGTGACGCCCCTGCCCTTGGTGGTCTGCCAGACCTCTTCGGTGTGCAGGGCCTCCAGCGCCCACTGCTTGGCCCGGATGCCGTCCGCGTACGCGGTGGTGGGCGGCACCAGGGCGACCGCGGCGGCCAGCAGACAGCTCAGCGCACCGGCCCGGCGGACACCGCGCCCGCTCATGACGGCGGCTCCGAGGACGGTACGGCGGTCTTGCGCAGGCCGCGCTCGATGCGGTCGGCGAGGCCCTTCGCCTCGTGGCCCAGGCCCGCCTGGGCCACGGCGGTGGTGGCACCGGAGGCGGTGGCCTCGACGGCGGACTGGGCGGCGGCGACCGTACGGCCGTCCGCCCAGCCGGAGACGGCGTAGACGACGACGGGCGCGTCGGTGAGGACGGACACCGTCCACGAGGCGCGCTGCGCGTCGCCGAAGGCGGCGGCGAGCGTGCCCTTCGCGGCGTACGGGCGGGGCATCAGGTCGGTGCGGCCGGCCAGGCCCTCCTTGTCGAACCTGGCGTCGAGGGCACGCATGCCGGCCGCGTCGGCCTTGGTGAACAGCAGGCCCACGGTGGTGAGGAAGCTGCGGGTGGCGTCGGTGTAGGTCGCGCGCAGCAGGCGGGTGCAGCCGACCGGGGCGAGGGCCTTCCCGAGCAGCGGGTCGAGGGCGCCGGCGCAGCCGCTGTCCGGGGCGACGGCGATCCGCGTCCAGGTACGGTCGGCGCCGCCGGGGCCGGCGCCCTGCCCGTCCACGGTCGGGGGGAACAGCCGGTCGACGGGCACGTTGTGCCACAGGCCGCCCGCGGTGGCGTAGACGCTCCGCTCCCCCGCGTCCGCGGGGTCGCCGACGAGCCAACTGCCGGTGACGGCACCGCCGATGAGGCCCAGCCCGAGGACCACGCAGGCGGCCGCCGCGACGGTGTGACCGCGCAGCCTCCGGCGCCCCGCGCGCGGGGCGTCGCCGTACCCCTCCGGGGCCGCGAACGTCACCACGGGCCGTGTGGCGCCCGGCGCCCCGCCCGGCATCGTCGGAGCGCTCCACGACAGCGCCGGGTCGGGTCCGGCCCCGGCGGCCGGGGACGGGGCGTCGAAGTCGGGGTGGCGCAGAGGCGTCGCGGGACTCCAGACGGGCGGCGCGTCCGCTTCGGGGTGCCGCCCGGGAACGGCGGTCGACAGCCCGTCCCGGTGCTGCCCGGGCGCGGGCGCCCAGGAACGCGGGAGGGGGCTCCAGGCGGTGCCGGGGGCGGGAGGGCCGGGATGATCGGGGGCGCGCTCACGGGGGGCGGCGGGGGTGCCGGGGCGGGAGGGGGCGGCCGGGTGGGCAGGAGCGCCCGGCACGTCGTGGCTCTCCCGGCGGGAGAAGGCGGGTGGGGCGGCTTCCGTGCCGGGGGCGGGGGCCGGGGCGGGGTTGCGGTCCGGAGCGGCGGTGGCGGTCGCGCCGTCCTGCGCGCCGGCCCGGGGGGCGGCGAAACGGTCCTGGCCGGTGGCCTCCGGGGCGGTCGGGCGGGAGCCGTTCGCGGGCGCGGCGTCCGGGTCCGCCGGACGGATGGTGTCCAGCCGTACGGGGCGGCGGGCGCCCGGGCCCGCCGGGCGGGAGGCCTCCGGGCCGGTGTGCCGGGACGCCTCCGGGCCGGTGTGACGGGACGCCTCCGGGCCGGTGTGACGGGACGCCTCCGGGCCGGTGTGACGGGACGCCTCCGGGCCGGTGGCACGGGAGGGGGCCGGGTGCGGGGAACGGGCGCCGTCCAGGCGGGCGGGGCGCGGGACGCCGGGACATGCCGGATCGGCACCGGCCGGTGCCGATCCGGCAGGACCGTCCGACGGCACGCCGCCGGCACCGTCCGGACCGGCTGCCGGGAGGGGACCCTCCGGGCGGGCCGGGCGCGTGATCCCCGGCTCCTGCCGCCGCGCACCCGACGGTCCCTCGGGGGCAACGCCCTCCGAACCGGCCGGACGGGAACCGTCCAGGCGGGCCGGGCGCGTGATGCGCCGCTTCGCCGGTCCCGCCGGGACCGGGGCCTCCGGGGCCGCGGGACGGCCGCCGTCGGTGACCGCGGACCGGGGGTCTTCCTGCGGCGTGTGCGCCCCGGTCCGGGAGGGGCCTTCGTCGTTCCTGCCGTTCCTGTCGTTCCTGCCGCTCGGGGGCGGGCCGTCCGGGAAGCGGGCCGACGCGGGGGGCGGGGGCATGTGGTCCGGCTGCGGGGGCCGGGGCGGCAGGTGCGGGAGACCCGGCGCCGCGAGCGGCTGCTCCGGCACGCGGCGCGAGGACGCGGACGGGTCCGGTGAGGCCGCGGGCGGCGGCTCCGGGGCCGTACGGAACGACGGGAACCCCGTAGGCGGCGGTTCGGGGGCACGGGAGTCCGGGGCCTGGCCCGGGTCCGGGTCCGCGGACGCCGGTGGGTGGGGCGGGCGGGGCGGGGTCGCCGGGGGCGGGGGCGTCGCCGGGCGCGGGGGAACCGAGGCGCGGCGTGCTTCCGTGCTCATGCACCCCCCGTTTCCTCGTGCCCGCGCCGTCGTCGTCCTGCGCGGGCCGGTCTCCTCGGCCCGGCGGCCCCGGTGCGGACCCGGCGGTCCTTCCTGGGCACGCATACCCGCACGGGCGGACCGGCATCCCGGCACGGGTGACCGGCCGGAGCCCTCCTCCGTGCGTGCGCGTCACTCTACGGCTTGTTCCTGCACGAACGGGAACCAGTGCGCACCCCCGGGGGCATCTGCCCGGAACGTCCCCCTACCCTGCGGTAATCCGGTCTGGCAGGCTGCGTTCATGACTGCGCGCGCCGCCGACCGGGCCCGGTACGACCGGGCCACCGCCCATCTGGACGCTCCTGTCGCCATCGTCGACCTGGAGGCATTCGACGCCAACGCGGACGATCTGGTGCGCCGGGCGGGCGGGAAGCCGGTCCGGGTCGCCAGCAAGTCCGTCCGCTGCCGGGCCCTGCTGGAACGCGTCCTGGCGAAGGACGGTTTCGCGGGCATCATGTCGTTCACCTTGGCCGAATCCCTGTGGCTTGCCCGGTCGGGCTTCGACGACGTCCTGCTCGCCTATCCCTCCGCCGACCGCTCCGGCTTCGCGGAACTCACCGGCGACCCCAAGCCGGCCGCCGCCGTCACCGTGATGGTCGACGACGTCGCCCAGCTCGACCTCATCGACTCCGCGCGCGGCGAGGGAAGCGAAGTGGTGCGGGTCTGCCTGGAGTTGGACACCTCGCTGAAGCTGCTGGGCGGCCGGGTGCGGGTCGGCGCGCTGCGCTCGCCGCTGCACTCCCCGGACCGGGTCGCCGACCTGGCGCGGGCGGTGGCCCGGCGGCCGGGGTTCCGGCTGGTGGGGATCATGGCGTACGAGGGGCACATCGCGGGCGTGGGCGACTCGGTGGCCGGCCGGCCCTTCCGGTCACGGGCGATCCGGCTGATGCAGGCCGCCGCCCGCCGTGAACTCGCCGAGCGGCGCGCCGCGGTGGTGCGTGCGGTGCGGGCCGTCGCGCCCGACCTGGAGTTCGTCAACGGCGGCGGCACGGGCAGTGTGCAGCACACGGCCGCGGAGGACGCGGTCACCGAGATCGCGGCGGGTTCGGGACTGTACGTGCCGCGTCTGTTCGACAACTACACGTCCTTCAGCGGCCGTCCGGCCGCCCTGTTCGCCCAGCCCGTCGTACGGCGGCCGGGCGTCGGCGTCGTCACCGTCCTCGGTGGCGGCTACCCCGCCTCCGGTGCCGCCGGCGGCGACCGGCTGCCGGTGCCGTACCTGCCGGAGGGGCTGCGCTACGACTCGCAGGAGGGGCCCGGCGAGGTGCAGACCCCGCTGCTCGGCTCCCCCGCCGACGATCTGCTGATCGGCGACAAGGTGTGGTTCCGGCACGCCAAGGCCGGTGAACTGTGCGAGCGGTTCGACACCCTGCATCTGATCGAGGGCGACCGGGTGACGGCTACCGTGCCGACGTACCGGGGCGAGGGCCGGACGTTCCTCTAGATCGCGCGGTTCACCGCGTCGGTTCACCGCGTCGGTCCGGTGCCGCTGCCGACCCCGCCGCCGCCCGCGGCCGCGCCGTCGCTCCCGCGCAGCACGACGGCTCCGGTCACGGCCGCGACGACCGGGACGGCCGTCACGGCCACCAGGGCGACCGCCCGGGACCGGTGCGCCCGGTGAAGCCGGTGAAGCCGGTGAGGCCAGCGGTCCGGCGGTCCGGCGCCCTCCGCCGCCGGTGCGGCGGAGGCTCCGGGGTGCGCCGGTGGTCGGCCCGGGTGGTGCCGTCCCCCCGGCGTTCCCGGTGGGGAGCCGTCAGGTCGCGGTGCCGGGGGCGTCATGCTCCTCCCGGCACCGCGAGGCGCGGCCTACAGCGGGGTGACGTACGCCCCGGAGATGCCGCCGTCGACCAGGAAGTCGCAGGCGTTGACGAAGGAGGAGTCGTCGCTGGCCAGGAAGGCGACGGCGGCGGCGATCTCGTCGGCCTCGGCGAACCGCCCGGCCGGGATGTGGACGAGACGGCGGGCCGCCCGCTCGGGGTCCTTGGCGAACAGCTCCTGGAGCAGCGGGGTGTTGACCGGCCCGGGGCAGAGGGCGTTCACGCGGATGCCCTCCCGCGCGAACTGCACACCCAGTTCGCGGGACATGGCGAGGACGCCGCCCTTGGAGGCCGTGTACGAGATCTGGGAGGTGGCGGCGCCCATCCTGGCCACGAAGGACGCCGTGTTGATGATGGAGCCCTTGCCCTGGCGCCGCATGTAGGGGATGGCGGCCTTGCAGCACAGGTAGACGGAGGTGAGGTTGACCTCCTGGACGCGTTTCCAGGCCTCCAGCCCGGTGTCGAGGATGGAGTCGTCGTCGGGGGGTGAGATGCCGGCGTTGTTGAAGGCGATGTCGACGCTGCCGTAGGTGTCGTACGCCGCCTTGAACAGCGCCTCCACCTGGTCGGGGTCGGTGACGTCGACCTTGACGAACAGGCCGCCGACCTCCTCGGCTGCGGCTTTGCCACGGGTCTCGTCGATGTCTCCGCAGACGACGTGGGCCCCCTCGGAGGCGAGGCGGCGCGCGGTGGCGAGGCCGATCCCGCTGCCGGCCCCGGTGATGACGGCGGTGCGGCCGACGAGCCGGCGGCAGCTGATCTCTTTGGTCACTGTGCGGGGCCCTCCGTGCTGATGAAGACGTTCTTGGTCTCGGTGAAGGCGGTCAGGGCGTCCGGGCCGAGTTCGCGGCCGATACCGGACTGCTTGAAGCCGCCGAACGGGGTCCAGTAGCGGACGCTGGAGTGGGAGTTGACGGACAGGTTCCCGGCGCGCACGGCCTGCGAGACGCGCAGGGCGCGGCCGACGTCGCGGGTCCAGACGGAGCCGGAGAGGCCGTAGTCGGTGGCGTTGGCGAGTTCGATCGCCTCCGCCTCGTCCTCGAAGGGCAGGACGACGGCGACCGGACCGAAGACCTCCTCGACGGCGACACGCGCGCGGGGGTCGAGGCCGGTCAGGACGGTGGGCGGGAACCAGAAACCGGGGCCGTCGGGGGCCTTGCCGCGGATGCCGGCCAGGTGGTCCGGCACGTACGAACGGACGCGGTTCAGCTGGGCGTCGGAGATCAGCGGGCCCATGTCCGTGGTCTCGTCGGCCGGGTCGCCGACCACGACCGACTCGATCGCGGGGGCGAGGAGGTCCAGGAAGCGGTCGTGGACGGAACGCTGGACGAGGATGCGGGTGCGGGCGCAGCAGTCCTGTCCGGCGTTGTCGAGGAAGGCCATGGGAGCCGCCGCGGCGGCGGCCTCGATGTCGGCGTCGGCGAAGACGATGTTGGGGCTCTTGCCGCCGAGTTCCAGGGTGACTCGTTTGAGCTGCTCGGCCCCCTTCGCCAACACCCGTTTGCCCACGGCCGCCGACCCGGTGAAGACGATCTTCGCCACGCCCGGATGCTCGACCAGGGCGTTGCCCGCGACGGGGCCACGGCCGGGCAGCACCTGGAAGAGGTCCTCCGGCAGGCCCGCCTCCAGGGCGAGTTCGGCCAGCCGCAGGGCGGTCAGCGGGGTCGTCTCGGCGGGCTTGAGGATCACCGCGTTGCCCGCGGCGAGCGCCGGGGCGGCGCCCCAGGCCGCGATCGGCATCGGGAAGTTCCACGGCGCGATGACGCCGACGACGCCCAGCGGTTCGAGGATCGTGACGTCCAGGCCGCCCGCGACCGGGATCTGACGTCCCGTGAGCCGCTCCACTCCGCCGGCCGCGTAGTCGAGCAGATCACGCACGTTGCCCGCCTCCCAGCGGGCGTTGCCGATGGTGTGTCCGGCCTCGCGGACCTCCGACTGCGCGAGTTCCTCGAGGTGTTCGTCGACCCGCGCGGCGAACCGGCGCAGCAGGCGGGCGCGGTCGCCGGGCGCGAGGGCGGCCCAGCGGGACTGGGCCCGGGTGCCGCGCACGACGGCCGCGTGGACGTCGGCCTCGGTGGCGGCGGGGACGGTGGCGACGACCTCCTCGGTGGCCGGATCGATCACCCGGAGCCGGTCCGCGCAGAGGTCGCCGGACGAGAGCCGGTCGGAGGTGGACCGGTCGGAGGTGGACCGGTCGGAGGTGGACCGGTCGGAGGTGGACCGGTCGGAGGTGGGCTGGTCGGGCAAGAAGGGCCTCACATGCGTTCGAAGGAGCGGCGCAGTTCCCAGTCGGTGACCGCCGCGTCGAAGGCCTCCACCTCGACGCGTGCCATGTTGCGGTAGTGCGCAACGACCTCGTCGCCGAAGGCGGCCCGGGCGATGGCGCTGTTCTCCCAGAGGTCGGCGGCCTCGCGCAGGGTGGTGGGGACGCGCGCGTGGCCGGCGGTGTAGGCGTTGCCGGCGCAGGGCTCGGGCAGTTCCAGCTTCCGCTCGATGCCGTGCAGTCCGGCGGCCACCAGTCCGGCGACCGCGAGGTGCGGGTTGACGTCGCCGCCGGGCAGCCGGTTCTCGAAGCGGAGGGAGCGGCCGTGGCCGACGACGCGCAGGGCGCAGGTGCGGTTGTCGCGTCCCCAGGCGACGGCGGTCGGGGCGAAGGAACCCGGCTGGAACCGCTTGTAGGAGTTGATGTGCGGGGCGTAGAGGAGGGAGAAGTCGCGCAGCGCGGCGAGCTGTCCGGCGAGGAAGTACCGCATGGTCTCGGACATCCCGTCCGGCCCGGCCATCGCGTTGGTGCCGTCGGCGTCCGCGAGGGAGAGGTGGATGTGGCAGGAGTTGCCCTCGCGCTCGTCGTACTTGGCCATGAAGGTGAGGGAGACGCCCTCCTGGGAGGCGATCTCCTTGGCACCGGTCTTGTAGACGGCGTGCTGGTCGCAGGTGACCAGGGCCTCGTCGTAGCGGAAGGCGATCTCGTGCTGGCCGGGGTTGCACTCGCCCTTGGCGGACTCGACGGTGAGACCGGCGCCGGCCATGTCGTTGCGCAGGCGGCGCAGCAGGGGCTCGACGCGGCCGGTGCCGAGGATCGAGTAGTCGACGTTGTACTGGTTGGCCGGGGTGAGTCCCCGGTAACGGGCGTCCCAGGCCTGCTCGTAGGTGTCCTTGAAGACGATGAACTCCAGCTCGGTGCCGACCTGGGCGGTGTAGCCCAGGTCGGCGAGGCGTTCCAGCTGGCGGCGCAGGATCTGCCGGGGGGCGGCGACCACGGGTGAGCCGTCCTCCCAGGCGAGGTCGGCGAGGAGCATCGCCGTACCGGGGTGCCAGGGCAGGCGGCGCAGGGTGCTCGGGTCGGGGCGCATGGCGAAGTCGCCGTAGCCCCGCTCCCAGGAGGACATCTCGTAACCGCCGACCGTGTTCATCTCGGTGTCGACGGCGAGGAGGTAGTTGCAGCCCTCGGTGCCGTGTTCGAGGACCTCGTCGAGGAAGAAGCGGGCGGCGAAACGCTTGCCCTGGAGACGCCCCTGCATGTCGGGGAAGGCGAGGACGACGGTGTCGATCTCGCCGCCGGCGACGAGGGCGTGCAGTTCCTCGACGCCGAGCGGGGGTGTGCGGTCTGCCACGGGAGGGCCTCCTCAGGCTTCCTCGGCTGTTGCGACTGCTGCTGGGGCGCTGCTGGGGCTGCGGGACTGCGGGGCTGCTGCTACAGCCACCGGGGCTGTGTCGGACGACCGGGAGCCATAAGGTATTGCGGGGAACCTTTACTTGGGAAGGGGGCGCGACCGGATGCCGGCGGATGCCGAGGAAGGACCGGCGGACCGGCTGACGCCGGTGCTTCGGCCGGTGCGGGCCGGGAACGGTTTCGAGGAGGCCCTGCAGCAGATCCTCCAGGTGGTACGGCTGGGCCTGGTGCCGGGCGGGGAGCGGCTGCCGGCCGAACGGGACCTGGCGGAACGGCTCGGGATCAGCCGGGTGACGCTGCGCGAGGTGCTCAGGGTGCTCCAGGACCAGGGACTCGTGGAGTCCCGCCGGGGCAGGTACGGCGGAACGTTCGTGCTGCCGCGTACGGACGCGGTCGGCGAGGACGAGCTGCGGCGGCGGATCACCGAGGCCGACATGGAGGACGTGCTCCGGTTCCGGGAGGTGCTGGAGGTCGGCGCGGCGGGCCTGTGCGCGGCGCACGGCCTGACGGCGGAGCAGGCCGGGCGGTTGCGGGCGGCGCTGGCACGGACCGAGGACGCCCCCCTCGCCGACTACCGCCGCCGCGACACGATGCTGCACCTCACCCTCGCCGGCCTGTGCGGCTCGCCGTCGCTGGCGGCGCAGTACGCGGCGGTCCGGGCGACGCTCAACGACCTGCTGGACTGCATCCCGCTGCTGGTGCGCAACCTGGAGCATTCGCAGCGCCAGCACACGGCGCTGGTGGGGGCGGTGCTGGAGGGCGACGCGGACGGGGCGCGGGAGATCATGCGCGAGCACTGCGCCGGGACGGCCGCGCTGCTGCGGGGCTTCCTCGCCTGACCCGCGGGCGTGTTCAATGGTTCGCGTCCGGTCCATTCGGTCCGGGGGCGGCCGGGCCGGGGGCCTGTACCTGCCGCACAGAGGCAGTGGCCGGTGGTCGGCGGCGGGACGGAGGGCGGGGCGTGGTGAACGGGACGGGCAGGCCGCTGATCGGCGTCAGCACCTATCTGGAGGCCGGCACGCGGTGGGGGGTGTGGGAGCTGGAGGCGGTGCTGCTGCCTGCCGGGTATCCGCGGCTCGTGCAGCGGGCGGGCGCGCTGGCGGCGATGCTGCCGCCGGACGCGCCCGGGTACGCGGCGTCCGCCGTGGCCCGGCTGGACGGACTGGTGATCGCGGGCGGGCCCGATGTCGAGCCCGCGCGCTACGGCGCCGAGCGCGATCCCCGGACGGGGCCGCCGGCGCGGGAGCGGGACGCCTGGGAACTGGCGTTGATCGAGGCGGCGCTGGGGGCGGGGGTGCCGCTGCTGGGGATCTGCCGGGGGATGCAGTTGCTGAACGTGGCGCTCGGGGGGTCTCTCGTGCAGCACCTGCCCGGCCACGCGGAGGCTCCCGGTGTGTTCGGGCGGCATGCGGTGAAGCCCGTGCCGGGCACCCGGTACGCCGCTCTGGTGCCCGAGGAGACGTCGGTGCCCACCTTCCACCACCAGGCGGTGGAGCGGCTGGGGGCGGGACTGGTGGCGTGCGCGTACGCGGGGGACGGGACGGTGGAGGCCGTCGAACTGCCGTCCGCGGGCGGGCGGTGGGCGCTGGGGGTGCAGTGGCATCCGGAGATGGGGCAGGACCTGCGGGTGATGCGGGGGCTGGTGACGGCGGCGGGGTGAGCGCGGCCCCTGCCCTACCCCCGCGTCAGCGACAGCAGGTCCCGGGCCGGGCCCGTGGGGCGGTGGCCCGTGGGCCAGACCGCCCGGAGGTCCCGGGCCAGGCGGACGCCGTCCACCGGGACGGACACCAGGCGCCGCAGGCCCAGTTCCTCCCCCACCGCCAGCTCGCTCAGGACCGCCGGCCCCGCGCCGCCGACCGCGGCCGCCTTCACCGCCGTCGTCGAGGACAGCTCGATCAGGGGGCGGGCCAGCCCGCCGAGGGCCGCGTCGAGGACCTGCCGCGTCCCGGAACCCTCCTCCCGCAGGATCAGCGGCGTCGAGGCCAGTTCCGGCGCGGACACCGCCCGCCGGCGCCGCGCCCACGGATGCGCCGGCGCGGCGACGACGATCAGCCGGTCGTGGGCGATGACCGTCGAGTCCAGGCCCGCCGGCACGCTGAGCCCCTCGACGAAACCGAGGTCGGCGTCGCCGGACAGCAGCCGTTCCGCCACCGCCGTCGAGTTGCCCGCGAGCAGCGACACCGCCGTGTCCGGCCGCTGCGCGCGCAGCGCGAGGAGCCAGCCGGGCAGCAGGTACTCGGCGATGGTCATGCTCGCCGCGACCCGCAGCCGCGAATCGCGCCGGTCGCGCAGCGCCTGCGCACCCGCGTCGAAGGCCGCCGCCGCCTCGACGACCCGCCGCGCCCAGTCGGTGACCAGCGCCCCGGCGTCGGTGAGCCGGGAACCACGCGGTGAACGGTCCACCAGGGCCACCCCGAGCTGGCGTTCCATCGTGCGGATGCGGCTGCTCGCGGCCGGCTGCGTGATGCCCAGCTCGCGGGCGGCCGCCCCGAGACTGCCGAGCCGGGCCACGGCCAGCAGCAGCTCCAGGGCGCCGAGGTCGGGGACCCGGTGCGCGATCGAGCCGCCGGGCCGCTCCTCCGGGGGTTCGTGCGTCGTCTCGTCGCCGCTCATAAGGTCAGCTTATGCCCCCATAGAACCATCGTCCCTGGTCGCGGGGGCGTCGGAGCGGGACGGTGGGGTCATGGTCACCGCAGTCCGGCCCGCCCCCGCCCCCGTCCCCGTCGCGCGCCCGCGCCCGCGTGCCGCCGCCGTCCGCCATCTCGGCCCCAACTGGTACGCCACGGTCATGGGCACCGCCGTGGTGGCGACGGCGGGCGCCGCGCTGCCCGCCCGCCCTCCGGGACTGCGCCCGGCCTGCGCGGCCGTCTGGGCGCTCTCCCTGGTCCTGCTGCTGGCCCTGCTCGCCGCCCGGGCCCTGCACTGGCGCCACCACCGCGACCAGGCCCGCGCCCACGTCCTGGACCCGGCGACGGTCCCGTTCTACGGCTGCCTGGCGATGGCGCTGGTCGCGGTCGGCGGCGGGGCGCTCTCCGTCGGCCGGGACTGGATCGGCACCGGCGCGGCCGTGGCCCTCGACGCCGTGCTGTTCGGCGCCGGTACGGCGGTGGGGCTCACGGCGGCCGTCGCCGTGCCGTACCTGATGGCCGTACGCCATCGGGTCGAGCCGGGGCAGGCCACGCCGGTGTGGCTGCTGCCGCTCGTCGCACCGATGGTGCCGGCGGCGGCGGGGCCGCGGCTGGTGCCGTACCTGCCGGCCGGGCAGGCCCGCGGGACGCTGCTGTTCGCGTGCTTCGCGCTGTTCGGGCTGAGCCTGCTCGCCACGCTGGTGATGCTGCCTCTGGTCTTCGCCCGGCTGTTCACGCGCGGACCGCTGCCCCTCGCCCTCACGCCGACCCTGTTCCTGGTCCTGGGGCCGCTCGGGCAGTCGACCACGGCCGTCGGGGCGTTCGCGGAGGTCGCGCCCGCGGTGGTCCCGGCCGCCGACAGCCGGGGCCTCGCCGTCCTCGCCGTCCTGTACGGGGTGCCCGTCATGGGGTTCGCGCTGCTGTGGCTGTGCCTGGCCGGCGCCCACGTGGTGCGGGCCCGCCGGCGCGGAATGCGCTTCGCGATGACGTGGTGGGCGTTCACCTTCCCGGTCGGCACCTGTGTGACCGGCGCCGAGTCGCTGGCCCGGCACACCGGACTCGTCGCGTACGGGGCGCTGGCCACCGGGCTGTACGTCGTGCTCGTGACCGCCTGGGTCGTCGTCACCGCGCACACCGTGCGGGGGCTGGTCAGCGGTGGGCTGCTCGCAGCGCCCCGGCCAGCACGTGGGGAGCCTCGGCGAGCGACGGGCCGTACCACGTCAGGTGCCGTCCGCTGACGAGGGCGCACGGCAGGCCGGGGAACGCCTCCGGGCCGTCGCCGGCGGTGAAGCGGTAGGGCTCGTCGGGGAGGACCACCAGGTCCGGGGCGGCCGCCCGCAGTTCCTGCGCCGTGACCTTCGGATAGCGGTCCGGGTGGGCCGTGTACAGGTGGTCCACCCCGAGGCGGGCGAGGACGTCCCCGGCGAAGGTGTCGCGGCCCAGGACCATCCACGGCCGCCGCCAGACGGGAACGACGGCCGTACGGCGCCGGTCGGGCGGTCGCGGGGCGCTCCAGGCCTCCTCGGCCTCGTCCAGCCAGCGGGGGCGTGTGCGGGCCCCGCAGGCCGACAGCACGCGGGCCAGCTCCCGGAAGGCCTGCGGCACGTCCCGGACCTCGGTGACCAGGACCTCGATCCCGGCGTCCCGGAGGGCGACGAGGTCGGGCTCCCGGTTCTCCTCCTCGTTGGCGATCACGAGATCGGGCGCGAGCGCGGCGATCCGGCCGGTCGCGGGGTTCTTGGTGCCGCCCACCCGGACGACGTCGAGCCCCGCCGGGTGGGTGCACCAGTCGGTGGCGCCGGCCAGGACGCCGGGCAGGGTCACGGCCACCGCCTCCGTGAGCGAGGGCACCAGGGAGACGGCCCGCACTACGGCTTGCGGTCCCGGACCGCCTCGATGTGCTCCGCCACGGCGACGACCACGACCCGGGTGTCCGGCACGGTGGCGCGCCAGCGGTGCCGGACACCGCCGGTGAGGTACAGGGTGTCGCCGCGGCCGAGACGGTAGGCGCGGCCCTCGGCCTCGATCTCCACCGCGCCGTCGGCGACGTACATCAGCTGGTCGTTGCGGTACTGGAACTCGCGGCCGGCCTCGTGGTCACCGGTGAACTCCGAGGCGTGCATCTGGTGGTGGCCGCGGACCAGCGAGCGGGAGCGCGGACCAGGTCCGGGCTCGGCGGTCTCGGCGGTCTCGGCGCGCACGACGTCGACGCTGCACGCCGGGTCGGCGGCGGCGAGGAGTTCGACGGCCGTGGTGCGCAGGGCGTCGGCGACCTTCTCCAGGGAGCCGGTGCTGGGCCGCGCCCGGTCGTTCTCGATCTGGCTCAGGAACGGCACCGACAGCCCGCTGCGCTCGGCCACGACGGCGAGCGTGAGGTCCAGGGACCGGCGCCGCCGCCGGACGGCCGCGCCCACCCGCAGGGGCTGTTCTTTGTGGTCGCCCATCGCTCCGGCTCCCTCCTACGCTCGTCGGTGCGACTGCCGAGTGCCCCGTCGCGGGCGCACGTCGTCTGATGAGTTCTCTTGCACCCTACGCATGTTCGGCAAACCGTTTCACGGGCCCGTCACATCGGGGACATCCGGTGTCACACGGGAACTCACGGTTCGCGCCAGTCGATCATCCGCGGGCAGAGCCGCTTCCTCGTGTCCTTCGGTTCAATGCCCGGCGTCCTCCTGGTGTTCCCGTGCCGTTTCCGCAGCGTGATCCGGCTGGTCGGGCGGCCGACGCCGGCGGACGGCCGACCGCCGGGCCGGGCCCGGACGCAGCGCCGCGTGGTTGGCCGGATCCGTGCCGTGCGAACGGCGGCGCGGGACGGGCCCCGGCGTACGTCCCGCGGAGGTACGCCGGCGCCCGCCCCGCGCGGGACGGCAGGGATGCTGTCAGGTCACCCGGCCGCCCGGCTCCTCTCCCCCGCGCCGTCGACCGGTACCCACCGGTCGAGCAGGCCGGGGTTGTCCTTCAGCCAGGCGCGGACGGCGTCCTGCTCCTTGCCCTTGCCGGACTTCTGGATGCGCGCCTCCAGACCGGTGAGCTGCTCCTCGGTCATGGAGAAGTCCTTCAGCCAGGCGCCGACCTCGGGGTGGTCGGCGGCGAAGCCCTTGCGGGACAGGGTGTGCACGCCGTCGCCCTCGCCCCAGGCGCCCCGGGGGTCCTTCAGCTTCTTCAGGTCGTACTCGCTGTAGGCCCAGTGCGGCGACCAGAGCGTGACGACGATCGGGGCCTTCTCGGCGTACGCCCGCTTCAACTCGGCCAGCATGGCCGGGGTCGAACCGTCGACGACCCGGTAGCCGTCGAGGCCGTACTCCTTGACGACCTTGTCCTTGAGCAAACCCATCATTCCGGCGCTGGGCTCGATGCCGGTGATCCTGCCGCCGAACTCGGCCGACCGGGCCTTGAGGTCGGCGAGGGTGTTCACGTCCTTCAGGTACGCCGGGACGCTCAGCTCCAGGGACGTGGGGCCGTACCACTTGCCGAGGTCGTCGAGCCGGTCGCCGTACTTCTTCCAGTACTCGGCGTGCGTGGTGGGCAGCCAGGAGTCGGTCTGGAAGTCGATCTGGCCGGTGGCGAGGCCGGTGTAGAGCGGGGCGGCGGCGTACTGGGTGGTCTTCACCTCGAAGCCGCGCTCCTCCAGCAGTTCCTTCCACAGGTAGGTGGAGGCGATGCCCTCGTCCCAGGGGATGTAGCCGATGGTGATCTCCTCGCCCTTGCCGATGTCCGTGACGGAGGCCTCGGCGGTGCCGGAGTCCGAGCCGAGGACGCCCATCCCGCCGGCGACGAGCGCGAGGACGACCACACCGGCCACGGCCACGGCCGGGCGGGGGCGGTGGCTCCACACGGTGGGGCGGGCCTTGGCGGCGGCGCGGCGGCCGAGCGGGGAGATGCGGGTGCCGAGGGCGCCGGTCATGCGGTCCAGGTAGATGGCGAGCACGACGATGCCGAGGCCCGCCTCGAAGCCGAGACCGATGTCGAGCCGGCCGATGGCCTCGTTGACGGAGCCGCCGAGGCCGCCGGTGCCGACCATGCCGGCGATGACGACCATCGACAGGCCGAGCATGATGACCTGGTTGACGCCCGCCATGATCGTCGGCAGGGCGAGCGGCAGCTGGACCCGCAGGAGCGTGTCGCGGGGCGTCGTGCCGAAGGCCTCCGCTGCCTCGACGAGTTCGGCGTCGACCTGGCGGATGCCGAGTTCGGTCATGCGCACGCCGGGGGCGAGCGCGAAGATCAGGGTGGCGACCACGCCGGCGGGCACGCCCATGCCGAAGAAGAGGATCGCGGGGATCAGCAGGACCATCGACGGCATGGTCTGCAGCAGGTCCAGGACCGGCCGCAGGGCGGCGCTCACGGCCTTGGAGCGGGCCGCCCAGATGCCCAGCGGGACGGAGATCACCAGGGCGATCACGGTCGCGACGAGCACCAGCGACAGCGTGGACATCGCCTCCTCCCACAGGTCGAGGGAGTCGATGAGCGCGAACCCGGCGAAGCCGAGGACGCCCGCGACCAGGCCGCGCAGCCACCAGGCGAGGACGGCGAGGATGCCGGCGAGCAGGAGGGGTTCGGGGGCGGTGAGGACGGCGTCGATTCCGTCGTACATGCCTTCGACGACCGCCTTGACGGCGTCGAACAGCCAGGACATGTGGGTGACGAGCCAGTCGACGCCGGAGTCGACCCAGTCACCGAGGTGCAGCCTAGGCACGGGCGGTCACCTTCCCCCCGTCGCGCGGGCCGGCGCAGGCGGTGGGCTCCCCGTGCTCGTCGCCGAGGAAGCCGACGAGGCGCCGGCGCGGGACCACTCCGACGAGTTCGCGCCGCGCGTTCAGGACGGCGACCGGGTGCGTCACGCGGGCACTGAGCGCGCACAGCTCGGTGAACGGGGTGTCGGGGTCCGCGGTGGCGCAGCCGCAGTCGGCCTCGTCGCCGCGGACGGCGGTGTCCATGACGGCGGACGCGGTCAGCACGCGGGAGCGGTCGACGTCCTGGATGAAGGAGGCGACGTAGTCGTCGGCCGGGCGGACGAGGATGTCCTCGGCGGTGCCGTTCTGCACGATGCGGCCGTCGCGCATGACGGCGATGCGGTCGCCCAGGCGCATGGCCTCGTTGAGGTCGTGGGTGATGAAGACGATCGTCTTCTTCAGGGTCTTCTGGAGCGTGAGCAACTGGTCCTGCATGTCGCGGCGGATCAGCGGGTCCAGCGCGCTGAAGGACTCGTCCATCAGGAGCAGGTCGGCGTCGGTGGCGAGGGCGCGGGCGAGGCCCACACGCTGCTGCATGCCGCCGGACAGCTCGTCCGGCCAGGACTTCTCCCAGCCGGCCAGGCCGCACAGCCGCAGCGCCTCGCGGGCGCGCTCCTCTCGCTCGGCGCGCGGGACGCCCTGCACGGCGAGGCCGTAGCCGGCGTTGTCGAGGACGCTGCGGTGCGGGAAGAGCGCGAAGTGCTGGAAGACCATGCTGATCTTCCTGGCGCGGACCTCGCGCAGCTCGCGGTCGCCGAGCGCGGTCAGGTCCTCGCCGTCGAAGAGGACGCGTCCCGCGGTGGGTTCCAGCAGTCCGTTGAGCATGCGCAGCAGGGTGGACTTCCCGGAGCCGGACAGGCCCATGACGACGAAGATCTGGCCGGGGTCCACGGTGAAGGAGGCGTCGATCACGGCGGCGGTGGTGCCGTCGGTCCGCAGCTCGTCCCGGTCGGCGCCGTGGCGCAGCCGCTCGACCGCCTCGTCCTGTCGTCTGCCGAACACCTTGTACAGATGATCGGCTTCCAGCCTGGAGGACACACGTACCTTCTCGGATCGGGGGCAGGGGCGGGAGCGGCACCGGGGTCGGGGCCGGGGTGCGGACCACCGCGCGACATCAACAGTTGAATGTGCAACCGGCACCGCTCCGGGGCGGCGCCTGCCCTGCCCCGGCAGGGGCAAACGCACCAGTGGGGCAGTTCACAGACCCTTCACACCTGCCACGGGAGTGCATCACGGCGGCTCCCCGCCGGGCCGGTGCGGCATGATGCGTGGCGTGACCGGACGACTGATGCTCCTCGACACCGCCTCGCTTTACTTCCGCGCCTACTTCGGCGTTCCCGACTCCGTGAAGGCCCCGGACGGCACGCCGGTGAACGCCGTGCGCGGGCTGCTGGACTTCATCGACCGCCTGGTCAAGGACCACCGGCCCGACGAACTGGTCGCCTGCATGGACGCCGACTGGCGGCCGCGGTGGCGGGTCGACCTCATCCCCTCCTACAAGGCGCACCGGGTCGCCGAGGAGCACGAGGCGGGCCCGGACGAGGAGGAGGTGCCGGACACGCTCTCGCCGCAGGTCCCGGTGATCGAGGCGGTCCTGGACGCGCTGGGCATCGCGCGCGTGGGCGTGGCCGGCTACGAGGCGGACGACGTGATCGGCACCTTCACCGCACGCGCGAAGGGCCCGGTCGACATCGTCACCGGCGACCGCGACCTGTACCAGCTGGTGGACGACGCGCGCGGGGTGCGGGTGCTGTACCCGCTGAAGGGCGTCGGCACGCTCCAGACCACGAACGAGGCGTGGCTGCGCGAGAGGTATGGCGTCGACGGGCGCGGGTACGCGGATCTGGCGCTGCTGCGCGGCGACCCGAGCGACGGTCTGCCCGGCGTGCCGGGCATCGGCGAGAAGACCGCGGCCAAGCTGCTGGCGGGGTTCGGCGACCTGGCCGGAATCCTGGCGGCCGTCGACGATCCGGAGGCCGGGCTCACGCCCGCGCAGCGCAAACGGCTCGACGAGGCCAGGCCCTACCTCGCCGTCGCGCCGAAGGTGGTCAGGGTCGCCGACGACGTGCCGCTGCCGCAGGTGTCGACGGAGCTCCCGCGCGCCCCGCGGGAACCCGCGGTACTTCAGGGGCTGGCGGAGCGCTGGGGGCTCGGCGGGTCGCTGCAGCGGCTGCTGACCACGCTCGGCGCGTAGGCATCGATCCTGCGAGCGGGGGCCCGCGTCGGCGCACCACGGCGGCACGAGGTGCTAACTTAGGCAAACCTAACCAATAAAGGCTTGGGAGGCCGTCATGGCAGAACGTCCGGCACGGAAGCCGCGGAAGCCCCATTCCGCGCAGGTCGTCCGCACCGAACGGCTCACCCCCCACATGCAGCGCGTCGTCCTCGGCGGGGAGGGGCTGGCCGGGTTCACCGCCGGCACCTGTACCGACCACTACGTGAAGCTGCTGTTCGGGCCCGAGGGCGTGACCTACCCGGAGCCCTTCGACCTGGAGCGCATCCGCGCGGAGTTCCCCCGCGAGCAGTGGCCCGTGACGCGGACGTACACCGTGCGCCACTGGGACACCGAGCACCGCGAGCTGACCCTGGACTTCGTCCTGCACGGCGAGGAGGGCCTCGCCGGACCGTGGGCGGCCCGCGTCCGGCCCGGCGAGACCGTCCGTTTCATGGGCCCCGGCGGCGCCTACGCCCCCGACCCGGCCGCCGACTGGCATCTGCTGGCCGGTGACGAGAGTGCGCTGCCCGCCATCGCGGCGGCGCTGGAGTCGCTGCCCGCCGGTACCGTGGCGCACGCCTTCATCGAGGTCTCCGGGCCCGGGGAGGAGCAGAAGATCGACTCCGATGTGGAGGTCGTCTGGCTGCACCGCGGCGATCGTCCGGTCGGCGAACGGCTCGTGGAGGCCGTCCGCGCGCTGGAGTTCCCCGAGGGCCGGCTGCACGCCTTCGTGCACGGCGAGGCCACCTTCGTGAAGGAGCTGCGCAAGCTGCTGCGGGTCGAGCTGCAGATCCCCCGCGAGGACCTGTCGGTGTCCGGCTACTGGCGGCTCGGCCACGACGAGGACGGCTGGCAGGCCGGCAAGCGGGAGTGGAACGCGCGTGTGGAGGCCGAGCAGGAGAACGCCACGCCGGCCACCTGACACCGCGGCAGGCGGCCCGCACCGAAGCGGGCCGCCGCCATGACGCCGTGCGGTCGTGCGGGCCGCCGCACCGCGGCCCGGAGGCCTGCGGTCACACGGACCGCTGGTACGCCCCGACCGTCCGGATCGACAGCCACACCGCCGCCGCGGCGGGCGCAGGCAGACCGCCACCGCGGGCGAGGACCGCGGTCGGCGGTCGGCGGTCGGCGGTCGGCGGTCGGCGGTCGGCGGTCGGCGGTCGGCGGTCGGCGGTCGGCGGTCGGCGGTCGGCGAGAGCCTGGGGGCCTTGGCGCCTTGGGGCCGGGCAGGTCGGTCGCCCCGCACCCGGGCGTGCATGTCGTGCCGGCCGTCCTGGTGGAGGGCGGCGCTGCGCTTGGTGCCCTCCAGGAGGAAGCCGGCTCCGGCGGCCACGCGGCAGGACGCCTCGTCGGACGTGGCGTGCAGCAGTTCCAGGCGGTGGAAGCCGACCTCGTCGAGGGCCCACCGGGACAGGGCGGTCGTGGCACGTACGGTGACACGCCGGCCCCGGGCGGCCGCCGTGGTCCAGCAGGCCACCTCGGCCGTGCCGTCGCCCGGTTCGATGCCGCGCAGTGCCACGCGTCCGCGCAGTGCGTCGGTGTCCGCGTCGACGGCGGCCCGCTGGGCGGTCCTCTCCTCGGCCCGATCGGCCGGCCATTCCTCGATCCAGCCGGTGACCTCGGCGACGGAGTCGGCGGCCCGGACGTGCCACACCGGTGCAGCAGCGGGTCCTGGAAGGCGGCGTGGACGGCGGGCGCGTCCGTCGCCCGCCAGGGCCGCAGGAGGAGGCCGTCGCCGGTGGGGACGACCGGGCGAGGGGACTTGGCGAGGGTGCCGGCGGGGAGGACGGGACCGGTGAGGAGGGGCTTGCCGGGAAGCCTGTCCACCGGGCGGGAGCATGCCAACAGGTTTTCGCGGCGGCCGTAGGGTGGATCCCGATGAGACGCCGCACCGCTCCCCCGCCGTCCCCCCTCCCGCAGCGCGATGGGGTCGATCCGGTCCGGGTGCGGCTGCCGGGCGACGGCCCGTGGGCGACCGTGCGGGAGCATCTGGCGGAGCGGTTCGGCCCGGAGCGGGCCGAGGCCGTGGACGCGCTGTTCGCGGCGGGGCGGATCGTCGGGGCCGACGGGCGGGCGGTGGCGGCGGACACGGCGTACGCGCCGGGGATGTTCGTCTGGTTCCACCGGGACCTGCCCGCCGAGGAACCGGTGCCGTTCCCGCTGGAGGTCGTGTACCGCGACGAGCACGTCGTCGTGGCCGACAAGCCGCACTTCCTCGCCACCACACCGCGCGGCAGTCACGTCACCGAGACCGCACTGGCCCGGCTGCGGCGGGAGCTGGGGCTGCCCTCGCTCGGCGCCGCCCACCGCCTGGACCGGCTCACCGCGGGCCTGGTGCTGTTCACCGTGCGCCCCGAGGAGCGCGGCGCCTACCAGACCCTGTTCCGCGACCGCCTGGTCCGCAAGGTGTACGAGGCCGTCGCGCCGTACGATCCGGGGCTGGCCCTGCCGGTGACCGTGCGCAGCCGGATCGTGAAGGAACGCGGGACGCTGACCGCCCGTGAGGTGCCGGGCGAGCCCAACGCGGTCAGCCGGGTCGAGCTGGCCGAGCAGCGGCCGGACGGGCTCGCCCGCTACCGGCTGGTCCCGCGGACCGGGCAGACCCATCAGCTGCGGGTGCACATGAGCGCGCTGGGCGTGCCCATCCTCGGCGATCCCCTCTACCCGGAGGTGACCGCCCCCGGACCGGCCGGTGACTTCCGGCGCCCGCTGCAACTGCTGGCGCGGGAGCTGGAGTTCACCGATCCGGTGACGGGGGCGGAGCACCGGCTGCGGAGCCGGCGGACGCTGGCCGCCTGGTCGTCGTACGACGACCGGGGCGGCGGGCGGGCCCGGGATCAGTAGCCGCGCCACCAGTCGAGGAAGCGCCGCCAGGCGCTCGGCCGGCAGGCCGGTTCGGGAGCGCCGGCCGGTGCGGGCGCGGGCCGGGGCTCGGGCTGTGGCTGGGGCTCGGGCTGTGGCTGGGACTGCGGGACGGTCGCGGGCCGGGGCTCGGCGGGCGGCGGCAGACGGGTGGCCAGGGGCGGAGCGGCGGGTACGGCGCCGGGTGCCGGCGTGGTGCCGGGGGTCACCGGGACGACGGGGCGCGGCGGCGGGAGCGCGCCGTGGACCGGCCTGGCCATGACGTCCTGCTGGGGCTTCGGCTCGAAGTGGACCGGCAGTTCCATGAGGTGCCGCGAGGCGATCGACGTCGTCCAGCGCAGGTCCTCCTCGGCGCAGGCGAGCTGCACGTCCGGCAGGCGCGTGAGCAGGGCGTCGACGCCGACGTCGGCGATGGCGCGCCCGATGTCCTGGCCGGGGCACTCGTGCGGACCGCCGCCGAAGGCGAGGTGGGCGCGGTTGCCCTGCATGCTGGCGGACAGGTCGGGACGGACCCGCGGGTCCACGTTGCCGGGTGCGGGTGCGAAGAGGAGACCGTCGCCCCGGCGGATGCGCTGACCGCCCAGTTCGGTGTCCTGCTTGGCGAAGTAGGCGAAGACCGTACTGAACGGCGGCTCGTCCCACAGGGACTGCTCGACCGCCTCCGGCACCGTCATCTGTCCGCCGTTGAGCCGGGCGAGGAACCGCGGGTCGGTGAGGACCATCCGCAGGGCGTTGGAGAGCAGGTTGACCGTGGCCTCGTAGGCGGCGAAGAGCACCAGGCGCAGATGCTCCCGGACCTCGTCGTCGGTCAGTTCCGCCGGGTCCAGCACGAGATGGCTGGTGAAGTCGTCCTGGGGTTCGGCGCGGCGGCGGGCGGTGAGCCGGCTCAGCGCCTCCATGACGTGGGTGTGGCTGGCGATCGCGGTCTCGGTGCCCTTGAGCGCGTCCCGGGCGGCGTGGACCATGCGGTCGTCGTACTCCTCGGGCATGCCGAGGACGTGGCACATCACGGCCATCGGGAGGTGCTCGGCGAACTGGCCGACCAGCTCGGCCCGGCCCCGCTCGCAGAAGCGGTTGACCAGGCGCTGGGTGGACCGGTAGATGTACCGGCGCAGGCTGCGGTCGTCGATGGTGGCCATGGCGGCGGTGACCGCGCCGCGCAGCCGCTTGTGCTCGTCGCCCTCGGCGTGGGAGCAGATGGGCTGCCAGGCGATGTGCGGCATGAGCGGGTGGTCGGGCTTGACCGTGCCGTCCGCCAGCGGCGTCCAGATGCGGCTGTCGCGGCTGTACTGGGAGGGCGTGCGGACCATGTGCATGTTCTCGGCGTGGCCGAGGACCACCCACATCGGCACGTCGTCGTGGAGCAGTACGGGCGCCACCGGGCCGTGCTTCTCGCGCAGTTGCTCGTAGAGGTCGTCCAGGTCCTCGGCGCCGGGCCCGTAGAGCCGGCACAGTCCGCCGGGGCCACGGCCGTGCGCGGGGCAGCCGGGCGGCGGGTCGAGGGCCAGGTCGTGCGGGCCGGTCGTCATGGGGTGGTCAGGCGTCACTGGGTCGCTCCGAAAGGGATCCGGGAGGGGCCGGGAGGGTCGGGAGGGTCGGGGTGGGCGGGTGTCAGGTCAGGCTGCCGGTCCGCGCGAGGTCGTGCAGGAAGCGCGTCAGCGTCATCAGCACGTCGCGGCTGGAGGCCCGGCGGCGTACGTCGCACTCCACGATCGGTACCTCGGGCGGCAGGTCGAGGGCGCCCCGCAGGTCCTCCAGCGGGTAACGGGGGTCGTCGGGGAAGGTGTTGACGGCGACCACGAAGGGCACGCCGCGTTCCTCCAGCCGGCCCATGACCTCGAAGCTGACCTCCAGGCGGCGGGTGTCGACCAGGACGACCGCGCCGAGGGCGCCCTCGAACAGGCCGTTCCACAGGAACCAGAACCGCTCCTGGCCGGGGGTGCCGAAGAGGTAGAGCACGACCTGGTCCGTGATGCGGATGCGGCCGAAGTCCATGGCGACGGTGGTGGCGGTCTTGCTGTCGGAGCCGTAGTCGTCGTCGACGCCGATACCGGCCTGCGTCATGGTCTCCTCGGTGGTCAGCGGCTTGATCTCGCTGACCGACCCGACCATGGTCGTCTTGCCGACACCGAAGCCGCCCACGATGACGATCTTGGCCGCCGCCGTGGTGGTCTGCGGCAGGTGGTCCTCGGCGCGTGGGCCGGGGACGGTGTCAGAGCCGTTGAAGTCCATGCATCACCGCTTCGAGGAGGGAACGGTCGGGGAGGTGCTGCCGGACGATCGGGGCGCGCGCCTGGACGAGTTCGGCCGCCAGCATCTCGGTGAGCAGCACCGTCACCACGCTGAACGGCAGGCTGAGATAGGCCGACACCTCGGCCACCGACAGCGGGGCCCGGCACATCCGCAGCACCGCCGACTGCTCCGGGGTGGCGGAGGAGGGCGGTTCGGCGCGCGCCACGATCAGGGTGACGAGGTCGAGCGGGGCGCGTTCGCCGTCCGGGCCGGTGATGATGTACAGCCGTTCGGGGTTCTTGCCCTCCTCCTCCTTGGACGGCCGCGGTGGCGGTTCCGGGACGGGGTCGCGCCGTCGGCGTTGCGGAGGCGTCATACGCTCTGCCCGTTCCGTCGGGGCGGGCTGGTCAGATGGGCCCCGATCCGCACCACGAGGTCGCGCATCATGGCGCTCATGCGGCCGGCCTCGCAGCGTACGTCGGCGAGAACGGCGAGGTAGGCGTTGGCACCGGCGGACATCATGTAGAAGTAGCCGCCGTTCAGCTCGATCATGACCAGGTTCATCTCGCCGTCGCTGGAGTGGATCTCCTGGGCGACGGCGTTGGCCAGGCTCTGGAGGCCGGCGCAGGCCGCCGCGACCCGGTCGGCGGCGTCGGGATCACCGGCGTAGCGGGCGATGCGCAGTCCGTCGGCCGAGAGCACGACGATCATCTCGATGCCCGGAACCCCGTCGTAGAGTTCCTTGAGCAGCCAGTCGAAGTTTTGGCGCTGCTGGATCACGTGAGGTCCCCTTCGTCGTCGGCCTCGAACTTGGCCTTGTCCTTGAGCAGATGCAGGTATGCGGTGGGGTTGCGGGTGAAGTCCGTCGGGTGGTGCCCAGGAGGGGCCTCCTTCTTCAGGCCCTCCCAGAACGCCTCGAAGGCGACGCCGGGCTCCTGCCGCTTGACGCCGGGCTCGGGTTCCGGTTCGGTCCGCGCGAACGGGTCCGGCTCACCGGCGCGTTCGGCCGCCTGGGCGGCGTACGCCTCGCGGTAGCGCTGGCTGATCGGGATGGTGGTCTTGCTGCGGCGCTGGGGCAGGCCCTTGTCGGTCCACTCGGTGACCTCGGGTACCTCGTCGTCGTCCAGGGAGACACCCGCCGGGATCCTCGGGTTGGTGGGGCGGCGCTTCTTCGGAGGCCGCTTCGGGCTCTCGATGTCGCCCAGGTCGATCTGCGGTACGGCGGTGGCGCCGATGCCGTGGGCGAAGCCGGGCGCGGGGTCCGAGGTGACCATCTCGCTCGGCGCGATCAGTACGGCACGGACGCCGCCGTAGGCCGAAGTGCGCAGGGACACCTGCATGTTGAACGCCGTGCAGAGCCGGCCGACGACCGCGAGCCCGAGGCGCGGGGTGCCCCCGACGTCCTGGATGTCGACACCGGCCATGGCCTGTTCCAGCATGCGCTCGGCCTTGGCGCGGGCCTCCTCGCTGAGGCTGACGCCGGCGTCCTCGATCTCGATCGCGATACCGGTCTGCACCTCGACGGCGTTGACGTGCACCTTGCTGGTGGGCGGCGAGTAGCGGGTGGAGTTGTCGAGGAGTTCGGCGAGCGCGTGGATCAGCGGTTCGACGGACAGGCCGCGGATGTTGACCTTGGCGATGGAGTCGAGCTGGATGCGGCGGTACTCCAGGATGCGGGACATGGCGCCGCGCAGCACGCTGTAGAGCGGCACGGGCTGGGGCCAGTTGCGGCCGGGGCGGCCGCCGCCGAGCACGCCGATGGAGTCGGCGAGACGGCCGATCAGGGCGGTTCCGTGGTCGATGCGCAGCAGGTCGTCGAAGACCTCGGGGTTGCGGCCGTGGTCCTCCTCCATCTCCCTCAGTTCCGCGGCCTGCTGGTGCACGATGGCCTGGACGCGCCGGGCGACGCTGACGAACGAGCGCTGTGCGGAGTCGCGCAGGGCCTCCTCGTGGTCGACGATCTCGAGGATCGTCCTGACCACCTTCCGCTGGCCCTCTCCGAGGTCGCGGTAGCCGGCGTCCACGTCGGCGAAGTGGAGCATCACCTCTCGGGGCGAGTTGCCGGCGCGCAGCCAGGCCACCGCCTGGGGGACGAAGTAGTCGGCGAGCCGGAGGTTCTGCTCCTCGTGGGCGAGGACCCGGCGTTCCAGATTCCCGATCCGGCGTTCCTTCTCCGCGCGCAGTTCCTTCAGTTGACGGCCGCGGCGCACCGACTCGGTGCCGGCGAGGACCACCAGGAGGGTGGCGACGGCTCCACAGACGCCGACGGCCGTCCGGGCCGGGGGCGCCACCAGGGCGACGGCCGCTCCGGTCGCCGCGGCCATCACTATCGCCGGCAGCAACACCGTGCGGACGTAGGCCGGCTCACGGCGACCGGGTGGGGACTGAACACTCACCATGTGGGCACCCTCTGTAGGGGATCTGTCGGCATCATCGGGATATTCGGGAACAAGCGCACGAATACGCCTCAACTCGGTGCGCTGCGGGCGAGCCTAGTCCGACCGGATCACCGCCGCGCCATGTTCGGCAACCACCTGAAACCACACCCGTACCTGGGGTAACCTCGGGCGTTTTGCACACTCGGAGTTCATTCGCACACGCTGCGTAAAGGCGCACGGGCGTGCGAAGAACTTCACCGGGCCAGGTGAATCAGGGGTTGCGGGGCTGCCGTCCGGCGCCCGTCATGCGCAAGGCCGCCCCGGCGGTGCCGCGGGGCGAGGTCCGGGGCGGGGCGCGCGCATCGGATCCGCCGTTCGGGCGCGACGCCGATCGGCCCGGCGTACGCGGAGGAACGGCTCGTCCGCAACGCGGACCCGCCCCCGGCCCTGCGGACGACCTCGCCGAAGCCCGGCGCCTCGTCACCGCGGGCGGGTGCGGCAGCCCGGCCGGGGCGGAGGTGTCGCGCTTCCCGGCGACGGGCCCGGGCGGCGACCCCGCACGCAGTCGGCGCCCGGGAAGGCACTCACCGCAACCGGCCCCGCGCCCGCCGCGGGGCCCCGTCCACGGGCCGTCAGCAGAGCCCTGCCACCGCCCCGTTCACCGACCCGGCGCCTCCCCTCGGGCGACGGCACACTTCACCGGCCCCGCCTCTCCGCTCGGCCGACAACACCCGTCCGACCCGGCCGCTCCCCTCGGCCCACGGCACCCGTGCGACCCAGCCTCGCCGCTCGGCCGACGGCATACGTGCGGGCCCGGTCGGAGCCACCGCTCCGACCGGACTTCCCGCCCCCGTCCGCTCAGCCCACCGACGAGTACGCCACGACGCCCCGCAGCAGTGCGTCGACCGCCTTGCGGGCGTTCCTCGCCACCGACGAACTCTCCGCGGGCGCGGCCGCCGCGATCTGCCCGAGGACGTCGATGACCTGCTTGCACCAGCGCACGAAGTCGCCGGCCGGCATCTCGACCTCGCGCAGGACCTCGTCGAGGCCCTTGCCCGAGGCCCACATGTGGGCGGCCCAGGCGAAGCCGAGGTCGGGCTCGCGCTGACCGACGCCCTCGGTCTGGCTGATCCGGAAGTCCTCCTCCAGGGCGTCCAGCCGGCCCCAGATCCGCACCATTTCGCCGAGCGCGGCCTTGGCCTTGCCCGCGGGCAGCTTCGGCGCCATCGCGTCGTCGCCGGACCGGGCCTCGAACACCAGCGCCGAGACGCAGGCGGCGAGTTCGGCCGGCCCCAGGCCCTCCCAGACGCCGGCCCGCAGGCATTCACTCGCCAGCAGGTCCAGCTCGCCGTACAGCCGGGCCAGCCGCCTGCCGTGTTCGGTGACCTCGTTGCCGCGCAGGTAGTCCAGTTCGGTCAGCAGGGCCACGATCCGGTCGAAGGTGCGGGCGATGGTGTTCGTCCGGCCCTCGATCCGGCGCTCCAGCTGCGAGGTGTCGCGCAGCAGCCGGTGATAGCGCTCGGCCCAGCGGGCGTGGTCCTCGCGGTCGGAGCAGCCGTGGCAGGGATGGGCGCGCAGCGCGGCGCGCAGGCGGGCGATCTCGCGGTCGTCGGCGGCCTGGGACCGGCCCCTGCGGGCGCGCTCCGGTGTGATGTGCCCGGCCTTGGTGCGCAGCGCGGAGGCGAGGTCGCGGCGCGACTGCGGCGAGCGCGGGTTGAACGTCTTCGGGATGCGCATCCGCTCCAGCGCCTCGACGGGCACCGGGAAGTCCATCGCGGCGAGCCGCTTGACCTGCCGCTCGGCGGTCAGCACGAGCGGGCGCGGCCCGTCGTAGTGGTCGAAGCCGCGATGACCGTTGGCCCGGCCGGCGGGCAGGCCCGGATCCAGGACGAGCGCCAGTCCGGCGTACTTGCCGGTGGGCACGTGGATGACGTCGCCCGGCTTCAGCTTCTCCAGCGCCACCGCCGCCTCGGCCCGCCGCTGGGCCGCGCCCTGCTTGGCCAGCTCCGTCTCACGGTCCTTGAGTTCGCGGCGCAGCCGCGCGTACTCCTCGAAGTCGCCGAGGTGGCAGGTCATGGAGGCCTTGTAGCCCTCCAGGCCCTCCTCGTTGCGCTGCACCTGCCGGGAGATCCCGACGACCGACCGGTCGGCCTGGAACTGCGCGAAGGAGGTCTCCAGCAGCTCGCGCGAGCGGTGCCGGCCGAACTGCTGGACCAGGTTGACCGCCATGTTGTACGACGGCTTGAAGCTGGAGCGCAGCGGATAGGTGCGGGTGCCGGCCAGACCGGCCAGGTGGTCGGGGTTCATGCCGCGCTGCCACAGCACGACGGCGTGCCCCTCGACATCGATGCCGCGGCGCCCCGCACGACCGGTGAGCTGCGTGTACTCGCCGGGGGTGATGTCGGCGTGCTGTTCGCCGTTCCACTTGACGAGCTTCTCCAGCACGACCGAGCGGGCGGGCATGTTGATGCCGAGGGCGAGGGTCTCGGTGGCGAAGACGGCCTTGACCAGGCCGCGGACGAACAGCTCCTCGACGACCTCCTTGAAGGTCGGCAGCATGCCCGCGTGGTGGGCGGCGATGCCCCGCTCCAGGCCCTCCAGCCACTCGTAGTAGCCGAGGACGTGCAGGTCCTCGTGGGGGATGGCGGCGGTGCGCTCCTCCACCAGGGCGCGGACCCGCTCGCGCGCCTCCTCGTCGTTGAGCCGCAGCCCGGCGTACAGGCACTGCTGGACGGCGGCCTCGCAGGCGGCACGGCTGAAGATGAAGGTGATCGCGGGCAGCAGGCCCTCGGCGTCGAGCCGCTCGATGACCTCGGGACGCCCGGGCGTCCACACCCGCGACCGCTGTCTGCGCTCGCGCTCGCGGTCGGCCTCGCGCATGTTCCGGCCGCGCCTGCGGTCCTGGTACGACGGCCGGCTCGCCTCCATGCGGGCCAGCCGCGCGAGGTCGGGGTTGACGGCCCTGCGGTGGCCCTCGCCCTCCTCGAAGAGGTCGTACATCCGCCGTCCGGCGAGCACGTGCTGGAACAGCGGTACGGGCCGGTGCTCGGAGACGATCACCTCGGTGTCGCCGCGCACGGTGTCGAGCCAGTCGCCGAACTCCTCGGCGTTGGACACGGTCGCCGACAGGGAGACCAGGGTCACCGATTCGGGGAGGTGGATGATCACCTCCTCCCATACGGCGCCCCGGAAGCGGTCGGAGAGGTAGTGCACCTCGTCCATCACCACGTAGCCGAGGCCGAGGAGGGTCTGCGAGCCGGCGTACAGCATGTTCCGCAGGACCTCGGTGGTCATCACGATCACCGGGGCGTCGGAGTTGACGCTGTTGTCGCCGGTCAGCAGACCGACCTTGTCGGCGCCGTGGCGACGGCACAGGTCGGAGTACTTCTGGTTGGACAGCGCCTTGATGGGTGTCGTGTAGAAGCACTTCTTGCCCTGCCGGAGGGCGAGGTGGACGGCGAACTCGCCGACGATCGTCTTGCCCGAGCCGGTCGGGGCGGCCACCAGAACGCCCTTGCCCGACTCGAGTGCCTGGCAGGCCTCGATCTGGAAGGGGTCGAGACCGAAGTCGTACATCTCGCGGAAGGAGGCGAGCGCGGTGGCCTGCTCGACAGCACGCTTACGGGCTGCCGCGTACCGCTCGGCCGGTGAGAGGTCCTCTGTCATCGTGCTTTCCACCGTACCGGGCCGCACTGACAACAGGACGATCATTATCCGGATCCACTGCCCCGGGGCCCACGTCCGCGCAGTTCAGGGCCTCACGGTGCGTCGCCGCCCGGGCACACGGCGCGGCCGGGGCGCCGCACGGGCGCCCCGGCCGCGAGGAGGTCCGTCCCGGTGCTCAGGTCACGTCGTCGTAGCCGTTGACCCGTTCCGCGCTCGCCTGTCCGGGCAGCGTCCGGCTCGGGGTCACCGCCTCGACCGCGCCGATGTCCTCGGGGGTGAGGTCCAGCTCGGAGGCCTCGTCGTCGGCGGGGCCCAGGGCGTCCCGGCGGCGCCTGCGGCGGTCGTTCAGCAGGGAGAAACCGGTCGCGAAGAAGTAGAGGATCCAGATCGGTCCGGCGAGCGCGAGCATCGTCAGCGGGTCGGTGCTGGGCGTGGCCACGGCGGCGAAGACCGTGATGCCGATGATCATGCCGCGCCACCAGCTCATCATGCGCCGGCCGGTCAGCGCCCCGGTCAGGTTGAGCATGACCAGCAGCAGCGGCAGCTCGAAGGAGAGGCCGAAGACGAGCACCATGCGCACGATGAGATCGAGCAGGTCGTCGAGCGGCAGCTGGTTGTCCAGGTCCGCCGGGGAGAACTCGAGAAGCACCTTCGCCATCGTGGGCAGCGTCTTGTACGCGAAGAAGGCGCCGCCGAGGAACAGCGGGACACCCGTGCCGACGAACGCGTAGGCGTACTTGCGCTCGTGCTGGTGCAGACCGGGCGCGACGAAGCCCCACAGCTGGTAGAGCCAGACCGGGGACGCGAAGATCACACCCGCCATCAGGGAGACCTTCAGGGCGAGCGTGAACGGGGTGAGCAGACCGTTCAGGACGATGCGGGCGCAGTTGCCGCTCCTCTGCTGCGCCAGCTCCGCGAAGGTCGAATCGCACCCCACCGCGGTCAGGATCGGGTTCGTGAAGAACTCGATGATGTCCTTGTAGAAGAAGGCGGCGACGATCGTCACGACCACGATGGCCAGCAGCGCCTTCGCGAGCCGGTTGCGCAACTCACGAAGGTGCTCCGCGAGGGGCATCCGCCCCTCTGGGTCCTTCTCCTTCTTGCGGGCGGACTTGAGCAACCCACGTTCCCATCTCGTGCGGCGGGCCGGAGGTCACCGGCCCTGCGTCAGCGCTTGGTCGAATCCGTCGGCTCGCTGACCGGGCGCGAGCTGGTCACGTCACCGGGGGAGGCCTGGATGGTGCGCTGAGCCGGCGGCTGCTCGCCGTCGTTGGGCGGGCCGGCCGGGGTGGCCGTGCTGCTGCCGTCGTCCTTCATCGCCTTGGCCTCGCTCTTGAGGATGCGCGCGGACTTGCCGAGCGAGCGCGCCATGTCCGGAAGCTTCTTCGCGCCGAACAGCAGGATGATGACGACGAGGATGAGAATGATCTCGGGGGCGCCGAGCCTTCCGAACATAAGTCTTTACCTTCTCACCGAGGCGGCTGGGTGGGATTGCTGTCCGACCGGTCGGACAGTTGTCCGAACGATCGTGCTGGCAGCGATCGTAACGCTCAGGGGTGAACGTGAGGCAATCCCCGTGCGTACTCCCGGTCCGCGTTCCGGGCCTCGTTCTCCGGACCGCGATCAGCAGCGTACCTGTCCGGACCACCGCGACGGGAGGGCGAAGTGTCCCAAAACGCATTCCGCGCGGGACTCACAGGAGGGCCACAGCGGCACTCACAGGGTGTCCACGGCCCGGGCCGCGCTCAGGGACGCCCGCTCCAGCTCCTCCGCGGCCCGGTTGATGCGCTGCGCGGAGTCCGACACCTGACGGCCGAGACGCTGCGCCTCCAGGAAGACCCGGACGGCGAACACCGCGAGGACGGCGAGACCCAGAAAACCCACGGCTACCGCGAACATCGGCCAGAACATGACGCCGAGCCTAGACCTTCCTACGGCGTGTGCAGCCGCAGGGTCCTGACCCCGCCCCCGGTCAGCAGCTCGACCACCCGCTCCCCGGCCGGCTTGCGCACGGCGGCGCCGCAGTCGGGACAGGTGAAGGAGTAGAAGGTGGTGCGGCTGGAGGCGCCGATGACCAGGCGCAGCGCACCGGCGGCGAGTTCGAAACGGCCGCGGCAGTCCGGGCAGCCGGCCCTGAAGACCACCGGGGCCACCCCGGTCATGCCCGAGAACGCCGAGGCCACCGAGACGCCCCGCACACCAGACGTCGTCGCCGACTCGCTCACCGCTGCTGCTCCCGCCCCTCGATCCGCCCCCGCGCCTGCCCGGCCCGCTCCGTGCCGCCCTGCCCGCCGACGGGTCCGGCGGCCCTGCCGTACCCCGCGGCCCCCTCTGCCTCCACTCCGTCGTACGCCGCCAGCGCCTCACGGGCCGCGCGGCGAGCGCTGTCGGCGAGGTCCTGCGGCGCCACGATGCGGCCGTCGCGGCCGAGCCGCAGTGCCAGCCGCCGCAGCGAGGCCGGGTCGGGCGTGCGCAGGGTGATACGCAGGCCGCCGTCGGGGAGTTCATCGGCGCTGTCGTGCGGGTAGTACTCGGCGACCCAGCGCCCGGCGGGCCCCACCTCGACGACGACCTCCGGGTCCTCGGCGGCGGGCTGGACCAGCCCCTCCGACAGGTCCCGCAGTTCGACCTCCGGCGGCGCGGCGGGCTCGTCGAGGATCCTGATCTCCGCGACCCGGTCGAGACGGAAGGTGCGGCGCGCCTCGGAGCGGCGGCACCAGGCCTCCACGTACGTGTGCCCGACGCTGACGAGGCGGATGGGGTCGATCTCGCGCTCGGTGACCTCGTCGCGGGCGGGCGAGTAGTAGCGGATCCACAGCCGGCGGCGCTCGGAGATCGCCCGGTCGACGTCGGCGAAGACCCCGCCCTCGGACTCGAAGGTCACCGACAGGCGGGAGCTGGCGCCCGCCGCCTCCCCGGCCGCGGTCTCCACCTTGGCGGTGGCCCGCAGCAGTGCCTGGCGGTCGCTCTCGCGCAGGCCGGGCAGGGTCGCCACCGCGCGGGCGGCCACCAGCAGCGCGGTCGCCTCGTCTGCGGCCAGCCGCAGCGGCTCGGCGGCGTCCGCGCCGAGGGCGGCCGGGTTGTGCCACCAGATCCGCTCGCCGTCGGTGTCGATGTCGAGCAGGTCGCCGCCGCGGAAGCTGGTGCCGCACATGGGCAGCACGTCGAGGTCGGAGACCAGCTCGTCCTCGGTGATCCCGAAGGCGCGGGCGACGTCCTCGATGCGCGCTCCCGGGCGCTCCCGCAGATACGTCACCAGGGAGAGCATCCGCCGGGTCTGGTCGATCGCGTTCGCCGGCCTGACCGGTTTGCCTGCCACTGTGTTGCTCGCTCCCCCTCAGCCCTTGGCCACGGCGCGCAGCCGGTCCACCACGTCCGCCCGCAGCTCCGCGGGCTCCAGCACCACCACGTCCGGCCCGAACTCCACCAGCCAGGCGTCCAGGCCGTGCCCGTACGGAATCTCCAACTCGTCCCAGCCGTCGCCGAGTTCCCGCACCGCCGTGGCCCTCGCCCGCAGGGGGTACCCACAGCCGCCGCGCAGCCGGATCAGCGCGCTGCGGTCGGCGGTCTCCCCCGCCCAGCCGGCCACGGTCTCGCGGACGGTGACGACGTCGGGCACGGGCGCGCTGAACGCCGTACCGCGCGAGCGCACCTTGCCGGTGATGCGGGACAGCCGGAAGACGCGCTCGGCACCCCGGTCGCGGTCCCAGCCCGCGAGGTACCAGTGGCCGCGCCAGCACTCCAGGGCCCACGGCTCCACGTGCCGGGGCTCGGGACGGGCGGCGGTGGCCTTGCGGTAGTCGAAGACGACGGGGCGGCGGTCGCGGCAGGCCAGCATCAGCGGCTCGAACGCGGCCTCGTGGACGGGGATGCGCGGCTCCAGGGCACTGTGGGGCTCGTAGGGGTCGACGTCCTCGGGCAGGCCCGCCGCGCGCAGTTTCTGCAGGGCGCCGCTGGCCGCGCCGGCGAGCCTGGCCTGCTGCCACACCTTGGCGGCCAGGCCCAGGGCGGCGGCCTCCTCGGCGTCGAGGGTGATGGCCGGCAGCCGGTTGCTGTCACGGCGGGCGAGATAGCCGATCTCGCCGTCCAGGCTCTCGACGGTCTCGATGACCAGGCCCAGCTCGCGCAGGTCGTCCTTGTCCCGCTCGAACATCCGGTTGAAGGAGTCGTCCGCTCCGGCCCCGCCCCTGCCCGGACCGAACGCCTCGACGTAGGCCTCGATGGAGTCACGCAGCTCGCGCTTGCTGAGCGGCCGCCGCGTCCCGAGCAGACACAGCGCCAGGTTCATCAGCCGCTCTGCCTTGGCAATGGCCATCGACGCCCTTCGCCTCTCCTGTGGTGCTTCCGACGGATGACCGTACCGCTCCGCGGCTCCCGGGCAAAAGCCGAGGGCCCATGCCCGGACAGGCATGGGCCCCAGCCGGTCGAGACCGGTCGTACGACGATCAGACCCCGAGCAGGTCGACCACGAAGATCAGCGTCTCGCCCGGCTTGATCGCCGGGGTCGGGCTCTGGTTGCCGTAGGCGAGGTGGGCCGGGATGGTCAGCTGGCGACGGCCGCCGACCTTCATGCCCTGCACGCCCTGGTCCCAGCCCTTGATGACCCGGCCGCCGCCCAGCGGGAAGCGGAACGGGGTGCCGCGGTTCCAGCTGGCGTCGAACTCCTCACCGGTGCTGAAGGCGACACCGACGTAGTGCACGGAGACGGTCTGGCCCGCCTGCGCCACCTCACCGTCGCCCTCCCAGATGTCCTTGATCTCGAGGTCCGCCGGGGGCTCGCCGCCCGGGAAGTCGATCTCGGGCTTCTCGATGCTCACGTCTTACGCTCCTGCTTGTTCGCGGAAAGGCAACAGCACAGTCTTACATCACGACGGCGTCACATCTTCGCGAGGATGTCCACCGTGAAGACCATCGTGGAGTCCTTCTCGATGCCGCTGCCGGCCGGCGGCTGGTCGCCGTACCCCAGGTCGGGCGGGATGACGATGACGACGCGGCTGCCGGTCTTCTTGCCGGTCAGACCCTGCGCCCAGCCCTTGACGACCTGCTGGAGGGAGAACGAGGTCAGCGCGGACCGCTTGTACGTCGAATCGAACTCCTTGCCGGTGTCCCAGATGACGCCCTTGTACTGCACGAGGACGGTGTCGTCGGCCGCGACGGCCTCCCCGTCGCCCTCGATGACGTAGCCCGACACGAGCTTCTTCGGCGGATCGGTCTCGGGGATCTCGACGGAGGGCGCCTTGCCGTCGGTGTTGGTGCCGACCTTCGGCAGGGCGGCGTCGTCCTGGGGGACGTCCTTGCCCTTGGCCGAGCTCTTGGCGTTGAAGGTGTCCTGGACGTCGAACACGAACACCAGCGTGTCGGTGCCCTTGACGCCCGCCTCCGCGTTGCCCTCCTTGCCGAAGCCCCAGGCGGGCGGGACGGCGAACTCCACCCGGCTGCCGGCCTTCTTGCCGGTCAGGGCATAGCGCCAGCCCTCCATGGTGCTGCCCTGCGCGAGCTGGGTGAGCAGCGGCGCCCCGCGGTCGTAGGAGTTGTCGAGGACCTTGCCGGTGTCCCAGATCTGGCCGAGGTACTGGGCCTGGATGTAGTCGCCCTCCGCGACGGTCCGGCCGCCGCCCGCGATGACCGTCTTCACGGCGAGCTGGTCGGAGGGCTCGCCGCTGCCCTTGGCGACCGTCGGCTTCTCCCCGAACTTCGTGCCCGCGGTGATGGCCGGCAGCGGCCCGTCGACGATCTTGGGAGCGGGCGCGGCGGAGGAGGCCGAGGCGGAGGGCGACGCACTGTTGTCCACCTTGCCCGACGAACCGGACGAGTCGTCGTCCCCGCATCCGGCGAGCGTGACCAGTCCTGCGGGTACGGCGGCGAGAATGAGTGAGCGTCGGCGCACGGTGGGGGCCTCGTAATCGGTTGATCTTGCTGATGGCGTGCGCGCTACCTTACTGACGATTCCGTGCCGATTCAGGTTCCGGCCCGGTTCCGTTTCGGCCGGGGGCTCCGGGGGTTGTCCTCCGGGACGGCACTGACGGCATGAGAAGGGCGCCGTACGGGAAACGTACGGCGCCCGTGTTGCGTTCCGGCCTCACCGGGAAACGCGGTGCCCGGTCACATTCCGGCGATCAGCTTCTCCACCCGGTCGTCCACCGAACGGAACGGGTCCTTGCACAACACCGTGCGTTGCGCCTGGTCGTTGAGCTTGAGGTGGACCCAGTCGACGGTGAAGTCCCGCCGCTGTTCCTGCGCCCGGCGGATGAAGTCGCCGCGCAACCGCGCCCGAGTGGTCTGCGGAGGAACCGACTTGCCCTCGAAGATCTTCAGGTCGTTGCAGATCCGGGCGGCCTGGCCCTTGCGCTCCAGCAGGTAGTAGAGGCCACGACGGCGGTGGATGTCGTGGTAGGCGAGGTCTATCTGCGCCACGCGCGGGTGCGACATGGTCATGTTGTGCTTGGCCCGGTACCGCTCGATGAGCTTGTACTTCATCACCCAGTCGATCTCGGTGCCGATGCGGTCGAGGTCCTCGGCCTCGATCGCGTCCAGCGTGCGGCCCCACAGCTCCAGGACCTGGTCGACGGTGCCGGTACGGATGCCGCGGCGCTCGACGAAGTCCACGGCCTTCTCGTAGTACTCGCGCTGCACCTCGAGGGCGGAGGCCTCACGGCCGCTGGCCAGGCGCACCTTGCGCCGGCCGGTGATGTCGTGGCTGACCTCGCGGATCGCCCGGATCGGGTTCTCCAGGGTGAGGTCGCGCATCACGGTGCCCGCCTCGATCATGCGCAGCACCAGGTCGGTGGCGCCGACCTTCAGCAGCATGGTCGTCTCGGACATGTTCGAGTCGCCCACGATGACGTGCAGGCGACGGTAGCGCTCGGCGTCGGCGTGCGGTTCGTCGCGGGTGTTGATGATGGGCCGGGAACGGGTCGTCGCCGAGGAGACGCCCTCCCAGATGTGCTCGGCCCGCTGGCTCACGCAGTAGACGGCCCCGCGGGGCGTCTGGAGCACCTTGCCCGCCCCGCACAGCAGCTGCCGGGTCACCAGGAAGGGGATGAGGATGTCCGCGAGCCGGGAGAACTCCCCGTGCCGGGCCACCAGGTAGTTCTCGTGGCAACCGTAGGAGTTGCCCGCCGAGTCGGTGTTGTTCTTGAAGAGGTAGACGTCGCCCGCGATTCCTTCCTCGTGCAGGCGTCGTTCCGCGTCCACCAGGAGTCCCTCGAGAATGCGCTCGCCGGCCTTGTCGTGGGTGACCAGTTCGGTCACGTTGTCACATTCGGGTGTCGCGTATTCCGGATGCGATCCCACGTCGAGATAGAGGCGGGCGCCGTTCCGCAGAAAGACATTGCTGCTTCGGCCCCATGACACGACACGCCGGAAGAGGTACCGCGCCACCTCGTCAGGCGACAGGCGGCGCTGTCCCCTGAACGTGCACGTGACGCCGTACTCGTTCTCCAGCCCGAAAATGCGGCGGTCCATGAGTGAACATTACGCCCGATCCCCTGAACTGAAACGGGGTTCGACGGCACGGTTCGGATCATTTTCCGATGAAGCCGCAACCACCCCACTTCCAGCGGGAACCGCAAGTACCCGCCCCGTGGCCAGCAAAACCACCAATGTCACGGCACCCGCCGCGCCCGGTACGGCAAATCCCCACCGGGCGCCACCCGCCTCGACGACCGGGCCCGCCACGGCCGTTCCGAGCGAGTGACCGACCGTGAAAGTGGTCACCAGCCAGGAGAACGCCTCGGTGACGGTGCCACGCGGCGCGTGCCGGTCGACGAGGACGAAGGCGCAGGCGAGCGCGGGCGCGAGGAACACGCCGGCCAACGCGGTGAGCGCCACCATGACGACCGCGCCCGGCATCAGCATGAGCGGCAGGTAACACACCGCCAGGAACGCCACCAGGACCCGCAGTCGCCGCTCCGGCACGCCCACCCACCGCCGCGCCCCGTAGGCCACCCCGCCGACGAGCGCGCCGAGGCCGAGGGCGGCCATCAGCCAGCCGTACACCACGTCACCGCCGTGGTCGTCGGCGTACGGCACGGAAGCCACCGTGATGGAACCCAGCGCGATGCCGACGAACAGGAAGGCACCGAGCAGCGCGAGCAGACCGGGCGAGCGCAGGGCGCCGAGCCAGTGCGCCTCGCGCGGAGCGGAGCGCCACGCGCGCGAGGGCGGCGAGACGACCACGGTCAGCGCCCCGAGCACACCGAGCGCGTTCAGGACCAGCAGGGCGGCCTGCGCCGACCAGAGCGAGGTGCACAGGGTCACCAGCAGCGGCCCGACGGTGAACATCACCTCCTGGGCCACCGCGTCCATGGCGTACGCGGTGTGCACCTGGTCCTCCCGGCGCAGCACCGACGGCCACAACGCCCGCAGACCGCCCTCCAGGGGCGGGGTGAACAGCCCGGCGGCCGCCACGAGGACGTGGGCGAGCGGGAGCGGGGCGATGCCGGTGAAGGCGAAGGCGCCCATGGCGAGGGCCGCGGCGAACGCGGCGGGCAACTGCACACGCGGCTGGCCGTACAGGTCGACCAGGCGGCCGAGCAGCGGCTGACCGACGGCGTTGGCGACGCCGTACACGGCCGCCAGGGCACCCGCGAGGGTGTAGCTGCCGCCCTCGGCGCGCACGAACAGCACGATCGCGATGGCACCCGTGGCGTTGGGCAGCCGCCCCACCAGGGTGCCGGCGAGGAGCCGGGCCGCGTGCCGCGCCCTGAGGATCTCCAGGTATCCCGCGGCCATGTCCCGCCTCCGTCGACTCCCCCGAGGCGGTCGGCCCCGCCAAGGTTTTACGTATAACGCGCTTCGGTCATACGTACCATGTGCGCTGTTCACACGTCCAGACGAAAGAGCAGGCCCACGGTGGCACGAGCCAGCACGCGCCCGACGAGCCGTGACGTCGCCCGCGCCGCCGGGGTGTCCCAGGCCGCCGTCTCCCTGGTACTCGGCGACAAGTGGCGCGGCCGCGTCTCCGAGCCCACCGCGGAACGGGTACGCCAGGCCGCCCGCGACCTCGGCTACCGCCCCAACCTGGCCGCCCGCAACCTGCGCCTGGGCCGCACCCGCACGGTCCTGCTCGTCGTCCCGGAACTGACCACCGAGTTCTTCGCCGGCGTCTACACCGGCGCGGCCCGGCTCGCCACCACCCACGGCTTCGGCGTGGTGCTCTACCCCTCCCCCGAGGGCATCGGCCCCGCCCCCGACCCCTTCGCCTCCGCCCCCGCCGCACTGGACGGCGTCCTGGCCTCCTCCATGGCCGCCGACGCCCTCACCGCCATCCGCGGCGACCAACTGCCCCTCGTCATGCTCGACAGCGACCCAGACGGCAGCCTCGGGTCCGCCACCGTCAACCTCGACATCGCCGACGGCGCCCGCCAGGTCGCCGAACACCTGCTGGACCTCGGCCACCGGCACTTCCTGCACCTGGCGTCCGACGTGCCCTCCTGGACCTTCGAAGTACGCGCGCGCGAACTGGCCGCACGCCTGCACGCCGTCCCCGGCACCACCCTGCGGACCGCCCCCACCCCGATGACCATCGACGGCGCCCGCACCGCCACGGAAGCCGCCCTGGACACCCCCGGCCCCCGCCCCACCGCCGTCGTCTGCGACGACGACAAACTCGCCGCCGGCGTCTACAAAGCCGCACGGCGGCGCGGACTGCGGGTACCCGACGACATCTCCGTCACCGGCGTCGACGACATCGCGCTCGCCGCCGCACTCGACCCGGAACTGACGACCGTACGCCTGGACGCCGAACTCTTCGGAGAGCACGGCATGCGGGCCCTGCTGGCGGTCCTGGACGGCCGGACACCCGAGACCGGACAGATCCCGGTCCACCTGGTCGTCCGGGGCTCCACGGCCCCACCCAGGGCCTGAGAGGCACCCCCGGGGAAAACGCCCGTGCCCCGACCGGAGAACCGGCCGGGGCACATCGGAGACAGGCCGGACTACTTCTCGTCCGGCTCCTCGGCGCTCTCCGCCTCCGTCGACGCCCCGCCGGCCTCCAGCAGCCGCCCCAGCTGCCGGCCGACGATCCGCTTGAACTTGCGCGACTGCGGACGCGTACGGTCCAGCACCGCGACCTCCAGACGCTCGGCGGGAATCTCCCGCTGCGTACCACTGGTGTCCCGGGACAGAGCCTGCACGGCGAGCTTCAGCGCCTCGGCCAGGCTCATGCCGTCCCGGTGGCGCTGATCCAGATAGCTGCCGATCTGCTCGGCATTGCCCCCGACCGCGACCGAACCGTGCTCGTCCACGATCGACCCGTCGTGCGGCAGCCGGTAGATCTGATCGCCGTCCGGCGTCTCACCGACCTCCGCCACCACCAGCTCCACCTCGTACGGCTTCTCACCGGCCGAGGAGAAGATCGTGCCCAGCGTCTGCGCGTAGACGTTGGCCAGACCCCGGGCGGTCACGTCGTCCCGGTCGTAGGTGTAACCGCGCAGGTCCGCATAGCGCACCCCGCCGATCCGGAGGTTCTCGTACTCGTTGTACTTGCCGGCGGCGGCGAAACCGATCCGGTCGTAGATCTCGCTGAACTTGTGCAGCGCACGGGACGGGTTCTCACCGACGAACACGATGCCGTCGGCGTACTGGAGCACCACCAGGCTCCGACCACGGGCGATGCCCTTGCGCGCGTACTCCGCGCGGTCCGCCATCGCCTGCTGGGGTGAGACATAGAACGGCGTCGACACCGGTTATCCGTCCCTTTCTGTGGAAGTCACTCGATCACCTTGCCAGGAACCCGGCCCGCTACAGCAGCGCGGCCCGAGGACCGTCCGGCTCTTCGAGACGACGGGCCAGCACCGAACGGGCGATCCCGGAGGACTCGTCGTCGGTGAGCCGGCGGAAACCGTCCTCGGTGATCACGGTGACGATGGGGTAGATCCGGCGGGCGACATCGGGACCACCGGTCGCCGAGTCGTCGTCTGCCGCGTCGTAGAGCGCCTGGACCACGAGCGTCGTGGCGTCCTCCTCGCTCAGGTCCTGGCGGTACAGCTTCTTCATGGCACCGCGCGCGAACACCGAACCCGAACCGGTCGCCGCGAAGTGGTGCTCCTCGGAACGGCCGCCGGTGACGTCGTAGGAGAAGATCCGGCCCCTGCCGCGGTCCACGTCGAACCCGGCGAAGAGCGGCACCACGGCCAGGCCCTGCATGGCCATGCCCAGGTTGGAGCGGATCATCGTCGACAAGCGGTTCGCCTTGCCCTCCAGCGACAGCTGGGCGCCCTCGACCTTCTCGAAGTGCTCCAGCTCCAGCTGGAAGAGCTTGACCATCTCCACGGCCAGACCCGCGGTGCCCGCGATACCGACGGCCGAGTACTCGTCCGCCGGGAACACCTTCTCGATGTCGCGCTGCGCGATGACGTTGCCCATGGTCGCGCGACGGTCACCGGCGAGCACCACACCACCGGGGAAGGTCACGGCCACGATCGTCGTGCCGTGCGGCGCCTCGATCACACCCTGCATCGCGGGCAGCTGCCGGTTGCCGGGCAGCAGCTCCGGCTGGTGCTCGGAGAGGAAGTCCATGAAGGACGAGGACCCAGGCGTCAGGAAGGCAGCTGGTAGACGCCCGGTGCTACGAGTGTTGGCTTCCACGCGATTCCTTCCACGTAAGCAGCAGCCCGCCTTATGGCATCGGGCCGATCCTTGAACTGCCCCAGTGCGGCATTGCAGCTGAAGCACAGTACGCCTCGGACCCTACCCGTCTTGTGGCAGTGATCCACATGCTCGGCCGGGGCGGCAAGACATATACAGCAGACGCCGTGCTGATCCGCGACGAGTGCGTCCAACTCCGTCGGCGTCAGGCCGTACTTGCGCTTGAAGTAGCTGATCCGGTTCCGCTCCGCTCGGCAAGCACGGCAGTAACTCGCCCACCCGTCCGACGACGCCTTGTTGCGCTCCCATTCGGAGTGCGGCTTCACGTCCTCGCACTGCGGACACCGCTTGTGTCCCGGTGGGACAGGAACCTTCTCTCGAACTTTCTTCCCTTTGGCCTCCTGGCGCTGCCGGCAGTACTCAGCGGAGCACTCCCGGCAGTACGCCTGGAGACCGTCGGGCATGGACTTGTTGCTTGCAAACGCCGCTCCAGGCAAGTGTTGCTTGCACCGTGAGCACCGCCTGAGCGTCGACTCTTCGATCACCTCAAAGCCCCCGGGTTTCACCTTTGAATCAAAGGTGAAACTACTCTCCACCCTTCTGGACGAAGGACCTCACGAAATCCTCTGCGTTCTCCTCGAGTACATCGTCAATCTCGTCAAGAACCGAGTCCACGTCGTCGCTCAGCTTCTCCTGACGTTCCTTGAGGTCGTCCGAGGCCTGCGTCTCCGCCGCCTGCTCCTCGGTCTCCTCGGTGGAGCGCGTCGCCTTCTGCTGGCCGCCGCCGGTGTCCTTGGTCGCCATAACCCTCACCCCGCTCAGTTCGCCCGACATGGTCGACAGGTCGGCATTCCTGCCGATCGGTGATGATCAGACCCTACAAGCCGGGTCCGACATCGGCCCCGCAGTTGCGACAACGTGCGGGTGCCACCTCGATGATTCCCGGGCGCGGGGGTTTCCACCCCGCGCGCCCGGGTCCGGCCGAGTGCCCGTTCAGTTCCCGGACAAGACCTTGACCAGGTCTTCTGCCGTGCGGCAACGGTCCAGGAGCGCCTTGACGTGATTTCGCGTTCCGCGAAGCGGTTCCAGGGTTGGAACCCGCTGGAGGCTGTCGCGGCCCGGTAGGTCGAAGATGACCGAGTCCCAGGAGGCCGCCGCCACGTCGTCGGCGTACTGCTCCAGGCAGCGGCCGCGGAAGTACGCGCGGGTGTCCTCCGGGGGCTTGCCCACGGCCCGCTCGACCTCCGTCTCGTCCAGGAGCCGCTTCACGCGCCCGCGGGCCGCCAGGCGGTTGTAGAGGCCCTTCTCGGCGCGTACGTCGGCGTACTGGAGGTCGACCAGGTGGAGGCGGGCGGCGTCCCAGTCGAGGCCGTCGCGGCGCCGGTAGCCCTCCATCAGTTCGCGCTTGGCCACCCAGTCCAGTTCGCCGGCCAGGCTCATGGGGTCGTTCTCCAGGCGCGTGAGGGTGTCCTCCCAGCGTGCCAGGACGTCCTTGGTCTGGTCGTCGGCGTCCGCCCCGTAGCGCTCCTCCACGTACTTGCGCGACAGTTCGAAGTACTCCATCTGCAGTTGGACCGCGGTGAGTGTGCGGCCGCTGCGCAGTGTGACCAGGCGCTTGAGGGTGGGGTCGTGGGAGACCTGGTGGAGGGTGCGGACGGGCTGGTCCACCGCCAGGTCGACGGCGATGAAGCCGTCCTCGATCATCGACAGGACCAGGGCGGTGGTGCCGAGCTTGAGGTAGGTGGAGATCTCCGAGAGGTTGGCGTCGCCGATGATCACGTGGAGGCGGCGGTACTTCTCGGCGTCGGCGTGCGGCTCGTCGCGGGTGTTGATGATCGGGCGCTTGAGTGTGGTCTCGAGGCCGACCTCGACCTCGAAGTAGTCCGCGCGCTGGCTGAGCTGGAAGCCGTGTTCGTGTCCGTCCTGGCCGATGCCCACCCGGCCGGCCCCGGCGAAGACCTGGCGGGAGACGAAGAAGGGCGTGAGGTGGCGCACGATGTCCGAGAAGGCGGTCTCCCGTTTCATCAGGTAGTTCTCGTGCGTGCCGTAGGAGGCGCCCTTGTTGTCGGTGTTGTTCTTGTAGAGGTGGATCGGCTGGGCGCCCGGCAGTGCCGCGGCCCGTTCGGCCGCCTCGGCCATGATCCGTTCGCCCGCCTTGTCCCACAGGACGGCGTCGCGCGGGTTGGTGACCTCGGGCGAGCTGTACTCGGGGTGGGCGTGGTCGACGTAGAGGCGGGCGCCGTTGGTGAGGATCACGTTGGCGAGGCCGATGTCCTCGTCGGTGAGCTGGGTGGAGTCGGCGGCCTCGCGGGCGAGGTCGAAGCCTCGGGCGTCCCGCAGGGGGTTCTCCTCCTCGAAGTCCCAGCGGGCCCGGCGGGCCCGGTGCATCGCCGCCGCGTAGGCGTTGACGATCTGGGACGAGGTGAGCATGGCATTGGCGTTCGGGTGACCGGGGACGGAGATCCCGTATTCCGTCTCGATGCCCATTACTCGCCGTACGGTCATGCGGCCCTCCTTGCCCGGCGGCGCCCTCGGTCGTGGGCGGCGCTCAAGTACCGCGGGTGCTCCGGTGCGTGTGCGGTGCCCGTCCCCGCACTGCGCCCGGCGGTACGGATGAGCCTAGAACGCCTCTGCGCTGGTGGGGAGATCATTTGCGTCATTGCCTGCTCCAGCCGTGGCCCGAAAAGCAGTCGGCTGCGGGTACCCGGAAAGGGGACCCGCAGCCGCCCTGGTTCTACAGGTACTGTCCGGTGTTCGCCACCGTGTCGATGGAGCGTCCGGTGTCGGAGCCTTGCTTTCCGGTGATCAGGGTGCGGATGTAGACGATCCGCTCGCCCTTCTTTCCGGAGATGCGGGCCCAGTCGTCGGGGTTGGTGGTGTTGGGGAGGTCCTCGTTCTCCTTGAACTCGTCCACGCATGCCTGGAGGAGGTGGGAGACGCGGAGGCCCTTCTGGTTCTTCTCGAGGAAGTCCTTGATGGCCATTTTCTTGGCCCGGCCCACGATGTTCTCGATCATGGCGCCGGAGTTGAAGTCCTTGAAGTAGAGGACTTCCTTGTCGCCGTTGGCGTAGGTGACTTCCAGGAAGCGGTTTTCCTCGGATTCGGCGTACATGTGTTCCACTGCCGTCTGGATCATGCTTTCGACGGTGGTGGTGCGGTCGCCGGCGTGCTCGCCGAGGTCGTCCGAGTGGAGCGGGAGACGTTCGGTGAGGTACTTGCCGAAGATGTCCTTGGCCGCTTCGGCGTCCGGACGTTCGATCTTGATCTTCACGTCGAGCCGGCCGGGGCGCAGGATGGCCGGGTCGATCATGTCCTCGCGGTTGGAGGCACCGATCACGACCACGTTCTGGAGGCCTTCCACGCCGTCGATCTCGGCGAGCAGCTGCGGGACGATGGTGTTCTCCACGTCCGAGCTGACACCGGAGCCGCGGGTGCGGAAGAGGGACTCCATCTCGTCGAAGAAGACGATGACGGGGGTGCCCTCGCTGGCCTTCTCACGAGCGCGCTGGAAGACCAGGCGGATCTGCCGCTCGGTCTCGCCGACGTACTTGTTGAGCAGCTCGGGGCCCTTGATGTTGAGGAAGAAGCTCTTGCCGGCGGCCTGGCCGGTGACCTCGGCGACCTTTTTGGCCAGCGAGTTGGCGACGGCTTTGGCGATGAGCGTCTTGCCGCATCCGGGGGGGCCGTAGAGCAGTACACCCTTGGGCGGCCGCAGCTCGTGCTCCCGGAACAGGTCCGGGTAGAGGTAGGGCAGCTCGACCGCGTCGCGGATGGCCTCGATCTGGCCGCCGAGACCGCCGATCTGCTCGTACCCGATGTCGGGGACCTCTTCGAGGACGAGTTCTTCGACCTCGCTCTTGGGGACGACCTCGTAGACGTACCCGGAGCGGGGTTCGAGGAGCAGGGCGTCGCCGGGCCGGATGACGACGTCCAGCAGGGGCTCGGCGAGCCTGACCACCCGCTCTTCGTCGGTGTGTCCGACGACCAGGGCGCGCTGGCCGTCCTCGAGGATCTCCTTGAGGGTGACGATGTCGCCGACGCTCTCGTACTCCATGGCCTCGACCACGTTGAGGGCTTCGTTGAGCATCAGTTCCTGGCCGCGCCGGAGCTCCTCGAGCTCGACGCTGGGGCTGACGTTCACCCGGAGTTTGCGGCCCCCGGTGAAGATGTCGGCGGTGCCGTCCTCGTTCGCCTGCAGGAAGACACCGAAGCCGGCCGGCGGCTGTGCGAGCCGGTCGACTTCTTCCTTGAGGGCCACGATCTGGTCGCGGGCCTCACGGAGTGTGTTGGCCAGTCGCTCGTTCTGGGCGGACACGCCGGCCAGGTTGGTCTGCAGCTCGACGATCCGCTCTTCGAGAATCCTCGTGTGTCGCGGAGAGTCGGCGAGCTTGCGTCGCAGGACGGCGATCTCCTGCTCAAGGTAGGCAATCTGCCCGGCGGGGTCGTCGGACCCTCGTCCCGGGCGGATGCCGCGGTTCATGTCGTCGTCGTGGGCTGCCACGGTCCTCACCTCCTCCAAGGGGAGCTGGACGCTTCCAGACCCTACCTGGGTGGGTGTCGATTGAAACCCCTAGATCACAAAGACTGTCGGGGTGTGTCCGATCTTCACCCTTGCGCTCTCCCTCACGCCAGGGGAATACCCACCGAACATGATTGGAAAGCTGCCGGAGGTAGGGTCGAAGTGTTCAACACCCGTCAGAGCCTGCATCGTTCCCGTACGGCTCGGCAAACGATCGGCAGGAGTCATGGGCGTACAGCAGGAAGCCGGTGTCGGTGGCGAGGCGCTGGAGGTCTGGATCGACCAGGATCTCTGTACCGGTGACGGCATCTGCGCGCAGTACGCGCCGGAGGTGTTCGAGCTGGACATCGACGGTCTGGCGTACGTCAAGAGTCCTGATGACGAGCTTCTGCAGGACAGGGGCGCCACGGCGCCGGTTCCGCTGCCGCTGTTGACGGACGTGGTGGACTCGGCACGGGAGTGTCCGGGCGACTGCATCCATGTGCGGAGGGTTTCGGACCGGGTCGAGGTCTACGGGCCGGACGCCGGGTGAGCGGGTGGGCACCGGCGGTGACGGCTGTCCGGTTTCCCGCGGCGCCGATGGCCCGGTTCAGACGCTGTGGGTGGCGGCGGGGGTGGAGCGGACGAACGCGTGGTCCTGCCACCGCCACTTGGCGCTCTCCTTGACGTCCGGGCAGCAACTGGGCACGTCGGCCGAGGAATAGCCGAGGTAGTCGGCGAGGACGGCGCCGTCGCCGACCGACAGGGCGGTGACGGTACGGCGTTCCTTGGGGGCGACGAGTGTGGCGACGACCCGGGGGGTCGTCGCGCCGGCGGCCCGGGTGAGGACGTAGACGCCGTCGGGCGGGGTGCCCATGGGGGCGTCGCAGTGGACCACGGCGACCGTTTCCGGCCTGCCGTCGCCGTCCAGGTCCCCGGAGGCCTTTTTCATCACCAGTTCCTTCACCGGGCCGCACTCCAGGGGGAAGTCGACGCCCGTGGTGGCGGGGGCGGCCGCGGTGACGGGCGCGGGGGCGGCGTGGGGGCCGCTCGCCTGGGCGGCGGTCGCGGGGCCGGGCTGGAGCACCGAGGACAGGGCCACGACGCCGGCGACGGCGGTGGCCGTCGCGACCCAGTGGATCGGCCGGGTGTGAGTGTGTGCCAGTTCCGGGACGGCGGATTGCTGCACGAGGAGCGTCTCCTGTGAGGGCTGTGCCGGCGGGGGTGGCTGCATCGTGCCACAGGTCACAGCGCGGGGAACAGGGGGGTCGGGGATCCCGGGCGGTGCGCCCCGCGGCCGGCGCCAAACCGACGGCACCGTGGCCCAGTTCCGCAGGTTCACGGTAACTGGGCCACGGCGTCGGTTCGTTGGTGCGGCGTTCGGCCGCTGCGGCGGTGGCTAGTGCTGTGACCGGAAAGGTTCACCGGCTCGCGACGTCCGGCACGACACCTCGCCGCGTTGTCGCATCACCCGAGTACATCCAGTACGCGGGCAATGCTCCGCCTTGCGATGCACCGCACCGGACGCCGCGAGCTTTCCGGCAAACCTTTCCGGCCACAGCACTAGCGGGTGCCGCCGTCGGCGTTGGGGCCGGTGTAGTCCTCGCCGTAGGCGCCCTTGGCGGGACGGCGGCGGCGCATCGGCGGCTCGACGCCGTCGGCCAGGCGGCGGGCGGTGAGGAGGAAGCCGGTGTGGCCGATCATGCGGTGGTCCGGGCGGACGGCCAGGCCCTCGACGTGCCAGTTGCGGATCATCGTCTCCCAGGAGGTCGGCTCGTTGAAGGAGCCGATCTCGCGGATGGACTCGACGGTCCGGGCGAGCTGGGTGGTGGTCGCGACGTAGCAGCACAGGATGCCGCCGGGGACGAGTGCCTTGGAGACGGCCTCCAGGCACTCCCAGGGGGCGAGCATGTCGAGGATGACGCGGTCCACGTCGGTGTCGCTCAGGTTGTCCTGGAGGTCTCCGACGGTGAGCTGCCAGGCGGGATGCGGGCCGCCGAAGTAGCGCTCCACGTTCTGCCGGGCGATCTCCGCGAAGTCCTCGCGGCGCTCGTAGCTGTGCAGCATGCCCTGGTCGCCGATGGCGCGCAGCAGGAAGCTGCTGAGCGAGCCGGAGCCGACGCCGGCCTCCACGACGCGCGCGCCGGGGAAGATGTCGGCGAAGGCGAGGATCTGCCCCGCGTCCTTGGGGTAGACCACGGCGGCGCCGCGGGGCATGGACAGGACGTAGTCGGGGAGCAGGGGGCGCAGCGCGAGGTAGGCGACGTTCCCGGTGGTGCGGACGACGCTGCCCTCGGGAGCACCGATCAGTTCGTCGTGCGGGAAGGAACCCTTGTGGGTGTGGAAATTCTTCCCGGCCTCGAGCGTGAACGTGTAGTGGCGGCCCTTGGGGTCGGTCAGCTGTACCTGGTCCCCGACCTTGAAGGGCCCGCGCCTGCGGGCGGCACCGGTCGGTTCGGACATGTGAACAGCCTACCGGGATCTGCGGGGGTCGCCGACCACCGGGGTCGCCGCTAGGAGGGCCTGGCCATGGCCTTCACGAAGGCGCGCTCCACGTCGGCCGCGGAGAGGACGCCGTAGATCTCGCCGGTCTCCTCGACGACCAGGTACTCGGTGGCGGGGGTGGCGCGCAGGGCGTCCAGGAGGTCTTCGCCGGCGAGTTCGGCGGAGACCCGCATGCCTTCGGTGAGGTCCTGGGCGAGGCCGCTGACCGCGACCCAGGGGCGGCGGTGTTCGGGTACGCCGACGATGGCGGCCTCGCGGACCAGGGAGAGGGGTTCGCCGTGGGCGTCGACGACGACCAGGGCGCGGGCGCCAGCGTCGTTGGCTCGGCGCAGTGCTTCGGAGAGCGGGGTGTTCGTCTCGACGGGGACCGCGCGGCGGGTCAGCTTGCGGGCGCGCAGTTCGGGGAGGTGCTCGCGCAGGCGGGCCATGCGCAGGCTGTTGCCGGCGCCGGTCCAGATGATCGCGGCGAGGATGGCGGCGAGCAGGGCGTCCAGGACGGTGTCCATGCCGACGCTGTCCTCGGCCTGGGAGCCGAGCGCCCCGGACTGGGTGAGGAGCGGGAGGCCGATCAGGACGGAGACGGCGAGGGCGCGGCCGACCCAGGCGGCGGCGACGGTGCCGGTCATGGGCTTGCCGGTGATCTTCCAGACGACGGCGCGGAGCATACGGCCGCCGTCGAGCGGGAGTCCGGGCAGGAGGTTGAAGATCGCCACGATGAGGTTGGAGACCATCAGCCCGGCCAGCAGGACACCGGGGACGGTGCCGGGCTCCACGGTCTGCATGGCGAGGTGGAAGACGCCGGCGAGCACCAGGGAGAGCAGGGGGCCGACGAAGGCCAGTACGAATTCCCGGCCGGGGGTCTCGGCCTCCTTCTCGATCTCGGAGACGCCGCCGAAGAACTGGAGCTGGATGCGGCGGACCGGGAGCTTGAAGCGGAGGGCGGCGATGGTGTGTGCCAGCTCGTGGACGAGGACGGAGGCGTAGAAGGCGACCGCGAAGAAGAGGGCGACGAGGTAGCGGGCGGCGCCCAGCTCGGGCAGCACGCGGTCGAGCTGGCCGCCGAACACCCAGGTGATCAGCGCGGCGACCAGGAACCAGCTGGGGGCCACGTAGACGGGGACGCCGAAGGGGCGTCCCATCAGCAGGCCGCCGCGGGACTCCGGGGGGCGCGGGGGACGGCGGCCCTTGGCGGGGGTGGGGGTTTCGCCGAGGGCGGGGGTGGTGTGGGCGTGGGGGCGGTCCGGGTGGAGGTCGTGGTCGTCCGGGGTCCGGCCGGCCGTCGGGTCCGGGGTGCTCCCGGGTGGTGTTCCTGGCTCTCCGGCCGGTTCCGTCGCGGCCGGTTCCGTCGCCTGCCGGTCCGTCCCGGCACGCTCGGTCCCCCGCTCCTCCTGCTCCTCCTGGCCCTCGCGGTCCTGGCGGTCCTGGCGGGCCGTCTCGTACGCCGTCTCTTTCGCGGGACCGGCCTGCCGCTCCGCGGAGGTGCCGTCGACCTCGGCGGTGGTCTCCTCGGAGGCGGTGTCCTCGGAGGCGGCCGGGGGCGCAGGTGTCACGTGGTGCTCGGCCGACTCTTCGCTGCCCGGCCGCGGCCGCCCGCTCCCGCCGCTTTCCACCACGGTGTCCCCTCGTTGGTTGCGACTCCCGCTCCTGCCGGGCGGGAGGGTCTGGGACCGATGGTATGCGTCCGCCGGGACGCGTTCGGCTCCGGCACCCCCTGTGTTTTCACGGCTGTCGCCCCTGTCGTCGGCGGTGTGGGGTCACTGTCGGTGGCGGGCCGTAAGGTCTGTGGCATGGAGAGCAGCAGCGAGGGTGTCGTCCGGCCGGGCGACGAGGACGGCGTGGGCGGCCCGCCGGGGGCGGCGGCCGGGGAGACGGCCGGGGAGACGGCCGTGGCGGCGGTGCGGGCCGCCGGTGAGAAGGCCGTCGCCCCGGCGGCGCCCGCCTCGCTGTCGCCGTCGCGCGCCGGGGACTTCATGCAGTGTCCGCTGCTGTACCGGTTCCGGGTGATCGACCGGCTGCCGGAGAAGCCGAGCGCGGCGGCCACCAGGGGCACGCTGGTGCACGCGGTGCTGGAGCGTCTGTTCGACGCGCCGGCCGCGGAGCGGACCGCGCCGCGGGCCAGGGCGCTGGTCCCCGGCCAGTGGGAGCGGCTGCGCGAGTCCCGGCCGGAGGTCGTGGAGCTGTTCGCCGACGATCCCGAGGGCGAGCGGCTGGCCGGCTGGCTGGCCGAGGCCGAGCATCTGGTCGAGCGGTGGTTCACGCTGGAGGACCCGACACGGCTGGAGCCCGCCGAGCGGGAGCTTTTCGTGGAGACCGAGCTGGAGTCGGGGCTGAGGCTGCGCGGGATCATCGACCGGGTCGACGTGGCCCCCACCGGTGAGGTGCGGATCGTCGACTACAAGACGGGCAAGGCACCCCGGCCCGAGTACGCCGAGAGCGCGCTGTTCCAGATGAAGTTCTACGCGCTGGTGGTGTGGCGGCTGAAGAACGTGATCCCCCGGCGGCTCCAGTTGGTGTACCTGGGCAGCGGTGACGTGCTGACGTACGACCCGGTGCGCGCCGATCTGGAGCGGGTCGAGCGCAAGCTGCTCGCGTTGTGGGAGGCGATCCGGCTGGCGACGGAGACGGGCGACTGGCGGCCGCGTCCGACGAAGCTGTGCGGGTGGTGCGATCACCAGGCGCACTGCCCGGAGTTCGGCGGCACTCCCCCGCCGTATCCGCTGCCGGTGCGGCCGGCCGAGGTTCCTCCGGCCGCGGGCGGGGGGACCGCTTCGGCGTAGGCCGTCGGTGAGGGCGGCCGAGTCCGGCGTTGTCGCGCAGGGCAGAATGGGGCCGGACTACCGAAGGAGACTTACGTGGCCATCCGCGTCCTACTGGTCGACGACCAGCCGCTGCTGCGTACCGGCTTCCGGATGATTCTGGAGGCGGAGCAGGACATCGCGGTGGTCGGTGAGGCCGGTGACGGCCTCCAGGCCCTCGACCAGGTGCGGGCTCTGCAGCCCGATGTGGTTCTGATGGACATCCGCATGCCGCGCATGGACGGGGTGGAGGCGACACGGCAGATCACCGGGCCGGGCCGGGACGGGCCGGCGAAGGTGCTGGTGCTGACGACCTTCGACCTCGACGAGTACGTGGTGGAGGCGCTGCGCGCCGGGGCGAGCGGGTTCCTGCTCAAGGACGCGCCCGCCAACGAGCTGGTGCAGGCGATCCGCGTGGTGGCGGGCGGCGAGGCGATGCTCGCGCCGAGCATCACCCGGCGGCTGCTCGACAAGTACGCCACGCATCTGCCCTCGGGCGACGAACCGGTGCCGGACACGCTGCACACGCTGACCGACCGCGAGGTCGAGGTGCTCAAGCTGGTGGCGCGGGGGTTGTCGAACGCGGAGATCGCCGCGGACCTGTTCGTCAGCGAGACGACCGTGAAGACCCATGTCGGGCATGTGCTGACCAAGCTGGGGCTGCGCGACCGGGTGCAGGCCGCGGTGTACGCCTACGAGAGCGGTCTGGTGCGTCCCGGAGCGCAGTAGCGCAGGCCCCGCCCCGTACGGCACGGAGGGCGCCCCTTCCTGACAAGGGGCGCCCTCCGCGTTCGTGTGGGCCTCCCGGCCGGGGTGGTCACCGTGGCCGGCGGTGCGGCCGTCCTCCGGCGTTCGACAGGCCGGAGGCCGGCCCCGCCGCGAGGGACGGGACCGGCCACTGGTCGCGCATGTTCACGTGCGGGTGTCTCGGCCGCCGTGTCCGTGCTTGCGGGGTCGTCGTGCGCGGCCCCGGGACGGAGCGTCCGTCAGCTGCTGACGCCGCGGGAGAGCTCCCACAGCTGGAGGGTGGCGGAGGAGTTCAGCACGTAGGCGGTGCCCGTGATGTCGTCGCGGGAGGCGACGTACTGCTTGCCCTGCCACAGCGGCAGCAGGGGGACGTCCTCGGCGACGATGTCCTGAATCTCCGTCAGCGTCTTGCCGGCGGACAGGCGGTCGGCCTCGCGGCGGGACTCGGGGATGAGCTTGTCGATGACCTCGCGGTTCTGGTACGGCGACTTGAGGAAGTTGTCCTTGTCGAGGAACGGCGCGATGTAGCTGTCGCCGTCGGCGAAGTCGGGGAACCAGCCCATGCCCCAGACGTCGTACTCGCCCTTGCGCTCGGCCGGGACGAAGGTGTCCCAGGCGGTGCCCTCGATGGAGACGTCGAACAGGCCGCTGTCGTTGAGCTGCTTCTTCAGCAGCTCGAACTCCTTCTTCGTGGCCGGACCGTAGTGGTCGGTCGTGTAGTGCAGCGTCAGCTTCACCGGGGTGGTGATGTCGGCCTTGGACAGCAGGGTCTTGGCCTTGCCGACGTTGGCGTCGCCGTACTTGTTGAAGAACGAGTTGGAGTGGCCGGTGACGGAGGCCGGGACCAGCGAGTACAGGGGCTCGGCCTGGGAGCCGTACACGTCGGTGACGAGCTCGCCGCGGTCGATGATCTGGGCCATGGCCTGACGGACCGCCTTGTCCTTCACCGTCGGGGCGGCGGTGTTGAAGGCGAGGTAGCGGATCTCGAGGCCGGCCAGTTCGACGATGTCGACGCTGCTGTCGGAGGAGGCGTCGGAGAGCTTCTGGATCTGCTCGGGCGACATGGTGCGGGTCATCACGTCGATGTCGCCCTTGTCGATGGCGGTGCCCATCTCCTCGGCGTCCGCGAAGGAGACCATCTCGACCTTGTCGTTCTTCACCTCGAGGGCCCCCTTGTAGTTGGGGTTCTTGGTGAAGACGGCGCGGGTCATCTCGTCGCCGTCGGTCTCGGCCTTGAGGGTGTACGGGCCGGAGCCGTCGATCTCGAAGCCGTCGCGCAGCTTGCCCTTGTCGTAGTCGTCGGGGTTGACGATGCCGGCGACCGGGGTCGACAGCTTGAAGGGGAAGGTGGCGTCGGCGGTGTTGAGGTGGAAGATGACTTCGTTGTCACCCTTCGCCTCGACGGTGTCGACGGTCGACAGCAGGGCGAAGACGCCGGAGTCGGCCTTGATGGCGCGGGCCCGGTCGATGGAGAACTTGACGTCCTCGGCGGTGACGGCGTCGCCGTTGGCGAACTTCAGGTCCTTGCGGAGCTTGCAGGCGTAGCGCTCGTTGCCGGTGTCGGTGAAACCACAGCTCTCGGCGGCCTCGGGGACGGGGTCGCCCTCCCCCTTGGGCTGGATCATCAGGGTCTGCACGGTCTGGCGCAGGATGTTCCAGGTGCCGACGTCGTAGGAGTACGCCGGGTCGAAGGGCGCCGGGGCGTCCTTGGTGGCGGTGAACCGGTCGGTGGTGCCCACGACGATGGCGCCGCCACTGCCGCTGCCGCTGTCGGAACCGCCACAGGCGGCGAGCACGGGCGCGAGCAGACCTGCCACGGCCGGCAGCACCAAAGTCTTGCGGTTCATGCTCGAGTTTCTCCAGAGCTGTCAGGTCCGTGTACCCGGCATGCAGGGGTGTCGCGGCGGATCACGGGGGTAGGGGCTAGGTTCTCGCGACGAGATTAGTCCGCACCTGCACGAGGGGTCGCCGCCGCCGGAGTTGAAAGCTCATCACGGAGCGAAACCGGGCGTGGACGCACCGAAAACCCGACAGCGGAATGATTCGTGCAGCGTCACATGAATCGGTACACAAGGACACGCCCGCACCCCTCGTACGAGGGTGAACTGCACACCCGTACGCCCCTGTCGAGGCCCTCGGGCGTGGCGAAGCTCACAGATTCGACGGGGGTCGCGCGCAGCGGAATTCGGCCGTCCGTGGCGGGATGAATTCATCGCGCGTGCACGCGTCGAATTCCCTTGCTATCGACGGTGCACGCTGGGTGAACGGCTATCGCATTTCCGTCATCGGGGATCACGGTTGATCTTCCCGGCGATCATTCGAGCGGCATCAGGCCGCGCAGGAATGTCAGGTCGACCTGTTCCAGCGAGGAGACGACGGTCCGCCGGCGGGCCGGGGCGATGGGCGCCACGGAGGGGACGGCGACGACGTGGCAGCCCGCCGCCTCGGCCGCGGCGACCCCGGTCGCGGTGTCCTCGACGACGGCGCACCTGGTCGGATCCACGCCCAGGCCGGCGGTGGCGAACAGGTAGGGGTCGGGGTGCGGCTTGGTGCGCGACACCTCGTCGCCGGCCACCGTCAGCGCAAAGTGCTGGGGACCCAGCGAGGTCAGGACGCGGTCGATGATGCGCCGGTGGGAGGCGGAGACGAGGGCCGTCGGGATCTCGTGCGCCACCAGCTCGGCCAGCAGCCGGGCGGCTCCCGGCATCAGGGGCAGGTCGTGTCCGATGCGCCGCTCGAAGCCCTCGTTGAGCAGGACGCTGAGCTCGGCGAGGGTGATGTCGGCGCCGGTCGCCTCGATCAGGAACCCGGCACTGCGGCTCATGGGGCCGCCGACCACGACATGGCGCCAGGAGTCGTCGAGGGTGTGGCCGAGCCCGGCGAAGACCTCGGCCTCGACGTCCCACCAGAATCCCTCGGTGTCCACCAGGGTGCCGTCCATGTCGAGGAGCACCGCCTGCAGGGCCGAGCCTTCGGCCGTCCGGGTTCCGAGCGCGGGGACCGTGCTGGTCATCCACGTACCTCCTTGAGGGACGAGCAGGCCGGTTCCCACGGGGGAACCGGCCTGCAGTGGACCGACCAGTGTACGACTTGTCCGATCAATGTGCAGAAGGAGGTGCGCCGGGCGGTGTCCGGTGCCTCACCGTGCGTTGAAGTACTTCGCCTCCGGGTGGTGGATCACGATGGCGTCCGTGGACTGCTCGGGGTGCAGCTGGAACTCCTCGGAGAGGTGGACGCCGATCCGCTCGGGCCGCAGCAGCTCGGCGATCTTGGCGCGGTCCTCCAGGTCGGGGCAGGCGCCGTAGCCGAGGGAGAAGCGGGCGCCGCGGTACTTGAGGGCGAACATCTCCTCGACGTCGGCCGGGTCCTCACCGGCGAATCCCAGCTCCGACCGCACGCGCGCGTGCCAGTACTCGGCGAGGGCCTCCGCCAGCTGGACGGACAGGCCGTGCAGCTCGAGGTAGTCGCGGTAGGAGTTCGACTCGAAGAGCTTGGCGGTCTCCTCGCCGATGCGGGAGCCGACGGTGACGACCTGGAGGCCGACCACGTCGGTCTCCCCCGACTCCTCGGGGCGGAAGAAGTCCGCCAGGCACAGCCTGCGGCCGCGGCGCTGGCGGGGGAAGGTGAAGCGGGTCCGCTCGTTGCCCTGCTCGTCCAGGATGATCAGGTCGTCGTCCTTGGACACACAGGGGAAGTAGCCGTAGACGACGGCGGCTTCGAGCAGGTTCTCGGTCTGGAGCCGGTCCAGCAGTCCGCGCAGGCGCGGCCGGCCCTCGGTGTCGACGAGTTCCTCGTACGTCGGGCCGTCACCGGTGCGGGCCTGCTTCAGGCCCCACTGGCCCTTGAAGAGGGCGCCCTCGTCGAGCCAGGAGGCGTACTCCTTCAGCTGGATGCCCTTGATGACGCGGCTGCCCCGGAACGGCGGCTCGGGGACGGGGTTGTCGGTGGCGACGTCGGAGCGGACGTGCCCCTCCTCCGGGCGTTCGTCGACCTCGACGGCGGTGGCGCTCGCGCGGACCCGGCGCTGCCTGAGCTCGGGCAGCGCGGCGCCGGGTACGCCCCGCTTGACGCCGATGAGGGCGTCCATCAGGCGCAGTCCCTCGAAGGCGTCGCGGGCGTAGCGGACCTCGCCCTCGTAGACCTCGTGCAGGTCCTGCTCGACGTAGGAGCGGGTCAGGGCGGCGCCGCCGAGGATGACGGGGTAGTTAGCCGCCAGGCCGCGCTGGTTCAGCTCCTGCAGGTTCTCCTTCATGATCACCGTGGACTTGACCAGGAGCCCGGACATGCCGATGACGTCGGCGCGGTGCTCCTCGGCGGCCTCGAGGATCGCGGAGACCGGCTGCTTGATGCCGAGGTTGACGACGGTGTAGCCGTTGTTGGACAGGATGATGTCGACGAGGTTCTTGCCGATGTCGTGGACGTCGCCGCGGACGGTGGCCAGCACGATGGTGCCCTTGCCCTCCTCGCCCTCGACCTTCTCCATGTGGGGTTCGAGGTGGGCGACCGCGGTCTTCATGACCTCGGCCGACTGCAGGACGAACGGCAGCTGCATCTGGCCGGAGCCGAACAGCTCGCCGACGACCTTCATGCCGTCCAGGAGGGTCTCGTTGACGATCTCCAGGGCGGGGCGGCTCGCGAGGGCCTCGTCGAGGTCGGCCTCCAGGCCGTTTCGCTCACCGTCGATGATGCGGCGCTTGAGGCGCTCGTCCAGCGGCAGGGCGGCCAGTTCCTCGGCGCGGCCCGCCTTGAGGGACTTGGTGGTGGCGCCCTCGAACAGGGCCATGAGCTTCTGGAGGGGGTCGTAGCCCTCGCTGCGGCGGTCGTGGATGAGGTCGAGGGCGGTGGTGACCTCCTCCTCGGTGAAGCGGGCGATCGGGAGGATCTTGGAGGCGTGCACGATCGCCGAGTCCAGGCCGGCCTTGACGCACTCGTCGAGGAAGACCGAGTTGAGCAGGACGCGGGCGGCCGGGTTGAGGCCGAAGGAGATGTTCGACAGGCCGAGGGTGGTCTGGACGTCGGGGTGGCGGCGCTTGAGCTCGCGGATCGCCTCGATGGTGGCGACTCCGTCCCCGCGCGACTCCTCCTGACCGGTACAGATGGTGAAGGTCAGGGTGTCGATGAGGATGTCCTCCTCGCGGATGCCCCAGTTCCCGGTGAGGTCGTCGATGAGCCGTTCGGCGATCTCGACCTTCTTCTCGGGGGTACGGGCCTGGCCCTCCTCGTCGATGGTGAGGGCGATCAGCGCGGCGCCGTGCTCCTGGGCCAGCCGGGTGACCCTGGCGAAGCGGGACTCGGGGCCGTCGCCGTCCTCGTAGTTGACGGAGTTGATGACCGCGCGGCCGCCGAGCCTCTCCAGGCCGGCCCGGATGACCTCGACCTCGGTGGAGTCCAGGACGATCGGCAGGGTGGAGGCGGTGGCGAAGCGGCCGGCGAGTTCCTCCATGTCGGCGACGCCGTCGCGGCCGACGTAGTCCACGCACAGGTCGAGCATGTGGGCGCCTTCGCGGATCTGTTCGCGGGCGATCTCCACGCAGTCGTCCCAGCGGCCCTCCAGCATGGCCTCGCGGAACTTCTTGGACCCGTTGGCGTTGGTGCGCTCGCCGATGGCCAGGTAGGCGGTGTCCTGGCGGAAGGGGACGTTCTGGTAGAGCGAGGCGGCGCCGGGCTCGGGGCGGGGGTCGCGCTCGGCGGGGGTGAGGCCGCGGACGCGCTCGACGACCTGGCGCAGGTGTTCGGGGGTGGTGCCGCAGCAGCCGCCGATCAGGGAGAGGCCGTAGTCGCGGACGAAGTTCTCCTGGGCGTCCGCCAGCTCGGGGGCGGTGAGCGGATAGCTGGCGCCGTCCTTGCCGAGCACCGGCAGGCCCGCGTTCGGCATGCAGGCGAGCGGGATGCGGGCGTTGCGGGCCAGGTAGCGCAGGTGCTCGCTCATCTCGGCGGGGCCGGTGGCGCAGTTCATGCCGATCATGTCGATGCCGAGCGGTTCCAGGGCCGTCAGGGCGGCACCGATCTCGGAGCCGAGCAGCATGGTGCCGGTGGTCTCCACGGTGACGGAGACGATGAGCGGCACGTCCAGTCCGGCGTTGCGGCGGGCGCGCTGGGCGCCGAGCACGGCGGCCTTGGTCTGGAGCAGGTCCTGGGTGGTCTCGACGATCAGGGCGTCGGCGCCGCCGGCGAGGAGTCCCTCGGCGTTCTGCTGGTAGGCGTCGCGCAGGGTGGGGTAGGCGACGTGCCCGAGGGTGGGCAGTTTGGTGCCGGGACCGATCGAGCCGAGGACCCAGCGGGTCCGGCCGTCGCGTGCCGCGAAGGAGTCCGCCGTCTCGCGGGCGATGCGGGCGCCCGCCTCGGACAGTTCGTGGACCCGCTCCGGGATGTCGTACTCGGCCATGGCGGCGAAGTTCGCGCCGAAGGTGTTCGTCTCCACGCAGTCCACGCCGGCGGCGAAGTACTCCTCGTGCACCGCGCGCACGATGTCGGGCCGGGTGACGTTCAGGATCTCGTTGCAGCCCTCGAGGTTCTGGAAGTCCTCCAGGGTGGGGTCCTGGGCCTGGAGCATCGTGCCCATCGCTCCGTCGGCCACCACCACTCGGGTGGCGAAGGCCTCGCGGAGCTCGGACACACGGGTCCGGCTGTCGGCGGAAGGGGTCGGCGGCACAGAGGCCATGTAGGGGCTCCCTCGGGTGCGACGGCTGTCGGCTTCACGGCGCCCCGTGGTCGCTCCCGGACCGTCCCGTGGGATCGGCCGGGGAGCTTCCCGTGCAGGGCGCTCGCGGCCAGGGTAGCCGGGACGGGGGGCTTATGGTCAGGGCGTCCACGGGACGGACCGGGATCTCCCCCTGTTGCCGGCGGGGGACGCGTGGTGCGACGGGGCGACGAGATCACGAGATGACGGGATGGCGACCGAACCATTGGCGGGAGGTCGGCATGGACCGGTAGTGTTCGACAATGCCGAACGACGGCAGTAATGGCTGCGCGTGGACGGCCGAAGGGGACGGAGGCGGAACGGCGATGGCACGGAACATCCAGTCGCTCGAAAGGGCGGCCGCGATGCTGCGACTGCTCGCGGGCGGTGAGCGGCGGCTGGGCCTGTCGGACATCGCCTCGGCCCTGGGCCTGGCCAAGGGCACCGCCCACGGCATTCTGCGCACGCTCCAGCACGAGGGTTTCGTCGAACAGGACGACGCCTCCGGCCGCTACCAGCTGGGCGCGGAGCTGTTGCGCCTGGGCACCACCTACCTGGACGTGCACGAGCTGCGCGCGCGCGCCCTGGTCTGGACGGACGACCTGGCCCGCTCCAGCGGCGAGAGCGTGCACCTGGGGGTGCTGCACCAGCAGGGCGTGCTGATCGTGCACCACGTCTTCCGGCCCGACGACAGCCGGCAGGTCCTGGAGATCGGGGCCATGCAGCCGCTGCACTCGACGGCCCTGGGCAAGGTGCTGTCGGCGTACGACCCGGTCGCGCACAGCGAGGCCATGGAGGCCGAGCGCAAGCCGTTCACCGAACGCACGGTGTGCGAGCCGGAGGGCTTCGAGCAGCTCCTCGACCTCACGCGCGCGCGGGGGTACGCGGCGGACGTCGAGGAGACCTGGGAGGGCGTCGCCTCCATCGCCGCGCCCATCCACGACCGGCGCCGCATGCCGGTGGGGGCGGTCGGCATCACCGGCGCCGTGGAGCGCGTGTGCCGGGACGGCGAGGTGCGGCCCGAGCTGATCGCGGCCGTACGGGACTGCGCCCGCGCCGTGTCGCGGGACCTGGGCGCCGGGCGGTTCTGAGCGCCGTACAGGAGCACACCGGGACGTCGGGACGGCGTTCCGGCCGTCGTCGTGCCCGGCGAGGGACATATGGGGCGGGGCGATCGCACCCGTGCAGCTCCGACGGGTGAGGCCCCGCTGCCCGGGCCGACAGGCGCCGACGATCAATAACGATCGTGCTTTCGACAACAGGACTCTTGACGCACCTGTGACGCCGGAGCGAGACTCCCGTCCATCGGTCGGCATTGTCGAACACTTACCGGCAATACGCGTTAGAGTGTGACAACGCCAAGGGCCGGCATCGCTCTCACCCGAGGGCAGCTCGAACTCCCGGAGGGACCCGGGGTTCGGTCCCCTGGACGAAGGACAAAGGAGTCGCGGGTGTCCAGCTCCGACATCTTCATCGGCGAGACCATCGGTACCGCCATACTCATCCTGCTCGGCGGTGGAGTCTGCGCCGCCGTGACGCTGAAGGCCTCCAAGGCCCGAAACGCCGGCTGGCTCGCCATCACCTTCGGGTGGGGCTTCGCCGTCCTGACGGCGGTCTACACCTCGGCGCCGCTGTCGGGTGCCCACCTGAACCCGGCCGTGACCCTGGCGCTCGCGATCAAGGACGGCGGCTGGGGCGACGTCCCGGTCTACTGGGCCGGTCAGCTGCTCGGCGCCGCCATCGGCGCGGCCCTGGTGTGGGTCGCCTACTACGGCCAGTTCCACGCGCACCTCACCGACAGGGAGATCGTCGGCGGCCCGGGCGCGCAGGCCACGACGGCCAAGGCCGTCGAGGCCCAGGAGAAGGGTGCCGGTCCGGTGCTCGGCGTCTTCTCCACGGGCCCGGAGATCCGCAACGCGGTGCAGAACCTCGCCACGGAGATCATCGGCACCGTCGTGCTGGTGCTCGCCGTCCTCACCCAGGGCCTGAACGACAAGGGCAACGGCCTCGGCACCCTGGGCGCGCTGATCACCGCGCTCGTGGTCGTCTCGATCGGCCTGTCCCTCGGCGGCCCGACCGGCTACGCGATCAACCCGGCCCGTGACCTGGGTCCGCGCATCGTGCACGCCCTCCTGCCCCTGCCCAACAAGGGTGGTTCCGACTGGGGCTACGCCTGGATCCCGGTGGTCGGTCCGCTGATCGGCGGAGCGATCGCCGCGGGTATCTACAACGTCGCATTCGCTTAGGAACATGAGCTTCACGCCGCACCCCGAGCGCGCGCCGTACGTACCGCCCCTCAACCACGGAATCTCCTGGAGCACACTGTGACCGACGCCCACACCGCCGGCCCGTTCATCGCCGCGATCGATCAGGGCACCACCTCCTCGCGCTGCATCGTCTTCGACCGCGACGGCAGGATCGTCTCCGTCGACCAGAAGGAGCACGAGCAGATCTTCCCGAAGCCGGGCTGGGTCGAGCACGACGCCACCGAGATCTGGGCCAACGTCGAGGAGGTCGTCGCCTCCGCCATCGCGAAGGCGGGCATCACCCGCGACGACATCAAGGCCATCGGCATCACCAACCAGCGCGAGACCACTCTCCTGTGGGACAAGAACACCGGTGAGCCCGTCCACAACGCCATCGTCTGGCAGGACACCCGCACCGACGCCCTCTGCCGCGAACTCGGCCGCAACGTCGGCCAGGACCGCTTCCGCCGCGAGACCGGCCTGCCGCTGGCCTCGTACTTCGCCGGCCCGAAGGCCCGCTGGCTGCTCGACAACGTCGAGGGCCTGCGCGAGCGCGCCGAGGCCGGGGACATCCTGTTCGGCACCATGGACAGCTGGGTCATCTGGAACCTGACCGGCGGCGTCGACGGCGGCCGGCACGTCACCGACGTCACCAACGCCTCGCGCACCATGCTGATGAACCTGCACACCCTGGAGTGGGACCCGAAGATCGCCGAGTCCATCGGCGTTCCGCTGGCGATGCTCCCGGAGATCCGCTCCTCCGCCGAGGTCTACGGCGAGATCACCGGCGGCAAGCTGGGCGATCTGCTCGGCGGCATCCCGGTCGCCTCCGCGCTCGGCGACCAGCAGGCGGCCCTGTTCGGCCAGACCTGTTTCGCGGAGGGCGAGGCCAAGTCGACGTACGGCACCGGCACGTTCATGCTGATGAACACCGGCGACAAGATCATCAACTCGTACTCCGGTCTGCTGACGACCGTCGGCTACCGCATCGGCGACGACAAGCCGGTCTACGCCCTGGAAGGCTCCATCGCCGTCACCGGTTCGCTGGTGCAGTGGATGCGCGACCAGATGGGCCTGATCTCCACCGCCGCCGAGATCGAGACCCTCGCGCTGTCGGTCGAGGACAACGGCGGCGCGTACTTCGTGCCGGCCTTCTCCGGCCTGTTCGCCCCCTACTGGCGCCCCGACGCCCGCGGTGTGATCGCCGGCCTCACCCGGTACGTCACCAAGGCGCACCTCGCGCGCGCCGTCCTGGAGGCGACCGCCTGGCAGACCCGTGAGATCAGCGACGCCATGACCAAGGACTCCGGCGTCGAGCTGGCGGCCCTCAAGGTCGACGGCGGCATGACCTCCAACAACCTGCTGATGCAGACCCTCTCGGACTTCCTGGACGCACCGGTCGTGCGTCCGATGGTCGCCGAGACGACCTGCCTCGGCGCGGCCTACGCCGCCGGCCTCGCCGTCGGCTTCTGGACGAGCACCGACGACCTGCGCGCCAACTGGCGGCGGGCCGCCGAGTGGACCCCCCGCATGGACGCGGAAACCCGCGACCGTGAGTACAAGAGCTGGCTCAAGGCCGTCGAGCGGACCATGGGCTGGATCGCCGACGAAGACTGACGAGGAGTAAGAACCGCAATGACCACTGAGTCCACCCTGAAGTCCGTGCCTGCCCTCGGTACGCGCCCGGCCTCCGGCTCGAACCCGAGCCGTGCCGAGACCCGGGAGCAGCTCGCCAAGGCGTCGTACGACCTCCTCGTGATCGGCGGCGGCATCCTGGGCATCTCCACCGCCTGGCACGCCGCGCAGTCCGGCCTCAGGGTGGCAGTGGTCGATGCCGGCGACTTCGCCGGCGCCACGTCCTCCGCCTCCTCCAAGCTGCTCCACGGCGGTCTGCGCTACCTGCAGACCGGCGCGGTGAAGCTGGTGGCGGAGAACCACTTCGAGCGCCGTGCGGTGTCCCGCCAGGTGGCCCCCCACCTGGCGAACCCGCTCACGTTCTACCTCCCCGTGTACAGGGGCGGGCCGCACGGCGCGGCGAAGCTCGGGGCGGGCGTCTTCGCCTACTCCGCGCTGTCGGCCTTCGGCGACGGCGTGGGTCACCTGCTGTCGCCGGCCAAGGCGCAGCGGGACGTGCCCGAGCTGCGCACCGAGAACCTCAAGGCCGTGGCCGTGTACGGCGACGACCAGATGAACGACGCCCGGATGGCGCTGATGACGGTGCGCGCGGCCGTCGAGGCGGGCGCGGTGGTGCTCAACCACGCCGAGGTGACCGGACTGCGCTTCACCAAGGGCCGGGTGACGGGCGCCGAGCTGCGCGACCGTCTCTCCGGCGACGAGTTCGGCGTCAACGCCCGGCTGGTGCTCAACGCGACCGGGCCGTGGGTGGACCACCTGCGCCGGATGGAGGACCCCCAGGCCGCACCGTCGATCCGGCTGTCGAAGGGCGCGCACCTGGTCCTGAAGCGGACGTCCCCGTGGAAGGCCGCGCTGGCGACCCCCATCGACAAGTACCGGATCACCTTCGCCCTCCCCTGGGAGGACATGCTGCTGCTCGGCACGACCGACGAGGTGTACGAGGGCGACCCGGCGGACGTCGCGGTCACCGAGAAGGACACCGCGCAGATACTCGACGAGGCCGCGTTCTCCATCCGTGACCAGCAGCTCGACCGTGATCTGATCACGTACGCGTTCGCCGGTCTGCGGGTGCTGCCGGGTGGTCCCGGCGACACCGCGAAGGCCAAGCGGGAGACGGTGGTGACCGAGGGCAGGGGCGGGATGCTGTCGGTCGCGGGCGGCAAGTGGACGACCTTCCGGCACATCGGGCGGACGGTCATGCAGAAGCTGGAGGCGCTGCCGGGCCACCCGCTCGGTGACGACTTCGAGCCGATCTCCGCGCTGCCGAAGAAGCTGCCGCTGCCGGGGGTCGCCAACCCGCGCGCGGTCGCCCACCGGCTGCTCGTCGACCACCCGGCGCCGGGGCCGCGCATGGCGGCCGACACCGCCAGGCACCTGGCCACGCACTACGGTTCGCTGGCCTTCGACATCGCCCGGCTGGCGAACGAGAACCCGGAGCTGGGCGAGCGCGTGCACCCCGACGCTCCGGAGATCTGGGCGCAGGTCGTGTACGCCCGGGACCACGAGTGGGCCGAGACGCAGGACGACGTGCTGCGCCGCCGCACGACCCTGACGATCCGCGGTCTGGCCACGGACGAGGTCCGCGCGAAGGTGCAGGACCTGCTCGACAGGAAGTAGCCGCCACGGCGGTGACTACGGCGGGAATTACGGCGGGAAAGGGACGGCTCCTCACCGGGGAGCCGTCCCTTTCCCGTGGCGGGAGGTGACGGACCGGCCGCCGACGCGGCCGCGCCACACCATAATGACTGCCAGACATCCGATGTCTGAGCGTGGGACAGCGGCGATGCGCGAGAGGGAGGCCGGTCATGGCAGTCACCGACGAGGCGATCGAGAAGATCAAGGGCATGATCGTCTCCGGTGCGCTGCGCCCCGGGGACCGGCTCCCCAAGGAGAGCGAGCTGGCCGCCGAGCTGGGCCTGTCCCGCAACTCCCTGCGCGAGGCGGTGCGTGCCCTGTCGCTGATCCGGATCCTGGACGTGCGGCAGGGCGACGGCACGTACGTGACCAGTCTCGATCCCCAACTGCTGCTGGAAGCACTGAGCTTCGTCGTCGACTTCCACCGCGACGACACGGTCCTGGAGTTCCTGGCCGTACGCCGCATTCTGGAGCCGGCCGCGACGGCGATGGCCGCCCTGCGCATCAGCGACCAGCAACTGGACGCTCTGGAAGCCCAGTTGGACACACTGGGCGCCACGCCCTCGGTGGCCGAACTCGTCGCCTGCGATGTGGAGTTCCACCGGGGCATCGTGCGCGGCGCCGGCAACTCGGTGCTGTGCTCCCTCCTCGAGGGTCTTTCCGGACCCACCACGCGGGCCCGGATCTGGCGCGGGCTGACCCAGGAGGGCGCGGTCGCGGGCACCCTGCGCGAGCACCGTGCGATCCTCGCGGCGCTGCGCGACCGGGACGCGGAGGCGGCCGGATCGTGGGCGACGGTGCACATCGCGAGCGTGGAACAGTGGCTGAGGTCGAGCCTGTGAGCGGCGTCCGGCGAGGGGTGTCCGGGGGTGGTGAACGGGGCAGTGATCCGTTCACTGGCCCGCGCAAGGGGGCTGCGGGCGCCCCCGCCGGACGCCGTAAGGTTGGGTGGTCAGGCGAGGGCACGTCGGAAGGAGGCGCTGGGTGATCGAGCTCGAGGGGGTTCCCGAGCTGATCGACCCGGTCATGGTGGCCGCGTTCGAGGGCTGGAACGATGCCGGCGACGCCGCTTCCACCGCGGTCGCGCATCTGGAGCGGGAGTGGAAGGGCGAGGTGTTCGCGGCGCTGGACGCCGAGGACTACTACGACTTCCAGGTGAACCGGCCCACGGTGTGGATGGACGCCGGAGTGCGCAAGATCACGTGGCCGACGACAAGGTTGTCGGTGGTGCGCGTCGGCGGCGAGAAGCCGCGCGACCTGGTACTGGTGCGCGGCATCGAACCGTCCATGCGCTGGCGCTCGTTCTGCAACGAGCTGCTCGGCTTCGCGCACGAGCTGGGCGTGGAGCTGGTCGTCATCCTGGGCGCCCTGCTGGGCGACACCCCGCACACCCGTCCGGTGCCGATCAGCGGGACCACGTCCGACGCGGACCTGGCCCGGCGCATGGATCTGGAGGAGACGAAGTACGAGGGCCCCACGGGCATCGTCGGCGTCCTCCAGGAGGCGTGCACGCACGCGGGCGTGCCGGCGGTCAGCCTCTGGGCCGCCGTACCGCACTACGTGTCGCAGCCGCCGAACCCGAAGGCCACGCTCGCTCTCCTCAACCGGCTGGAGGACCTGATCGACGTGCGCATCCCGCTGGGTGAACTGCCCGAGGACGCGCGCGCCTGGCAGGTGGGGGTGGACCAACTGGCCTCGGAGGACAGCGAGGTCGCGGAGTACGTCCAGACGCTGGAGGAGGCCCGCGACACCGCGGAGCTGCCGGAGGCCTCGGGGGAGGCGATCGCCCGGGAGTTCGAGCGGTATCTGCGGCGCCGGGACGGCGGCGGGCCGCCCGGCCCCGGGGAGCGGACACGGCCCCCGAAGCCGCCGAAACCGAGCGGGGACAGCGCCGACGAGGACGATTCGTCGGAGGACTGAGCGGATCGACTGCGTACGGCCGGCTGGGCGAGGCCGGCTGAGCGGTGCTGGACGGGACGGTGCTGGACGGGGCGGTGCGGGGAGCGCACCGCCCCGTCGCCGTCAGACCCGGTCCACGGCCACCACGTCGTAGTCGGTGGCGGGCGTCGGTTCCACGTCGAAGCGCGCGCCCGGCAGGTACAGGCGGTCGCCCCAGGCCGCGACCGTCGTCGGGACGCGGAAGCGCGGGTCGGTGATCCGCCCGATCGCGGTGCCGTGGGTACCGGCCGCGTTCAGCCGGAACACGTCGATCGCGTTCTGCTGTTGCTGGACGGCGTGGAGGATCCGGCCGAGGGCAGCGGGAACCGGTCCGGCCGGACGGTCCCGCGTGCTTCGGCGGCCCGCGCGCCGCCGGTGCCGATCAGGGCGGCCGTGGAGAGCGCGGCCGTGGTGAGGAGTCCGCGGCGGGTGAGGGAACGGGGTGCGGGTGTCACGTGCGTCCTTCCGTACGGTGGCCGGCGGAACGGTGACGAACGCTCACACCCCGTCACACGGCGGCGGCCACCCGGAGCCGAACACACGACCGGGGCGCCTCCTCGCGTGGAGGAAGCGCCCCGATCGCACGGACGGCGGTTCCGGTCGTACGGGCCGGCGTTCCGGTCGTACGGCTCCGGTGGTGGGCTACAGCGCCACGCCCAGCAGGGCGTCCACCGCTCGCGACACCACACCGGGCGCCCCGGTGTCCGTGCCGCCGCGCTCCTGCTGGAGTGCGGCCCAGCGGTCGACGGCGGCCAGCGCGGCCGGGGCGTCCAGGTCGTTCGCCAGGGCCGCGCGGATCTCGTCCACCAGGGCCTCGGCGGGCGGACCGTCGGGCCGGGAGACGGCCGCGCGCCAGCGCCCGAGCCGGTCCACGGCGTCCTGGAGGACCTGGTCGGTCCACTCCCAGTCGGCCCGGTAGTGGTGGGCGAGGAGCGTGAGCCGGATCGCGGCGGGATCGACGCCGTCCTGGCGGAGCTTCGAGACGAAGACCAGGTTGCCCTTGGACTTGGACATCTTCTCGCCGTCCAGCGCGACCATGCCGGCGTGGACGTACGCCTTGGCCATGGGGAACTCGCCGGTGAGCACCTGGGCGTGCGAGGCGCCCATCTCGTGGTGCGGGAAGGCGAGGTCGGAGCCGCCGCCCTGCACGTCGAAGCCCATGCCGAGGTGGTCCAGGGCGATGGCGACGCACTCGATGTGCCAGCCCGGCCGGCCGCGGCCCAGTGAGCCGCCGTCCCAGCTGGGCTCGCCCTCGCGGGCCGCCATCCACAGCATCGGGTCGAGCGGGTTCTTCTTGCCGGGCCGGTCCGGGTCCCCGCCGCGCTCGGCGGACAGCAGCCGCATGGCGGCGGCGTCCAGGCCGGAGACCTTGCCGAAGTTCGGGTCGGACCCGACGGAGAAGTAGACGTCCCCCTCGAGTTCGTAGGCCGCGCCGAGCTCGCGCAGCCGCTCGACGAGCGGGACGATGCCGGGTATGGCCTCGACGGCGCCTATGTAGTGCCGCGGCGGCAGCATCCGCAGGGCCGTCATGTCCTCGCGGAAGAGGGCCGTCTCCTTCTCGGCGAGGGCGACCCAGTCGAGGCCGTCCCGCTCCGCGCGCTCCAGGAGCGGATCGTCGACGTCGGTGACGTTCTGGACGTAGTGAACCTGCCGCTTGGTGTCGAGCCACACGCGCTGAACCAGGTCGAACGCGTTGTAGGTCGCCGCGTGACCCATGTGGGTCGCGTCGTACGGCGTGATGCCGCAGACGTAGATACGGGCGACGGGACCGGGGTCGAGGGTGACGAGGCCGCCGGTCGCGGTGTCGTGGATCCTCAGGTCGCGGCCCTGACCAGGCAGGGCGGGGACCTCGGAAGCGGGCCAGGCATGCATGTCATGAGCCTAACCGGAGGGCTCCGCCGGGTACGAACCGGAGCGGGCCGGATGACCGGGAAGGCACTCTTGCGCGGTTCCGTCCCGCGTGCTGGGGCAGCCGTGGCGGGACGGGACCGGGCGGGGGACGGGTGGGACCGGACCGGACCGGACGGGACGGGACGGGTGGGACGGGACCGGGCCGGACGGGACGGGACGGGTGGGACGGGACCGGGCCGGACGGGACGGGTGGGGCTAGACCGGTGGCCAGGGAATGGCCGGCCAGTCGCCGCCGGGCTCGGGGTGCCTGCCGGACTCCAGCAGCGCTGCGACACGCGCGCGCGTGGCATCGACCTCGGCCGGGGTGACGAGCGCGGCCAGGGTGGCCGCCAGCGCCCCGCCCGCCTCCAGGGCGCCCTGGAGGTCCTTGAGCACCTCGACGGCCTCCCCTGTCAGGGGCTCCCCCGCCCACCCCCACAGGAGGGTGCGCAGCTTGTCCTCGGCGTTGAAGGTGACGCCGTGGTCGATGCCGTAGAGCCGCCCGTCGGCGGTGGGCAGCAGGTGGCCGCCCTTGCGGTCGGCGTTGTTGATGACCGCGTCGAGGACGGCGAGCCGGCGCAGCCGCTCGTCGTCGGCGTGCACCAGCAGCGCGGTCCGCCCCTCGCCGGCCTCGGCGAAGCCGATCGCCTTCCAGCCCGGCTCGGGCTCCTCGGCGTCGACCAGGGCGAGCAGCTCGGCCTGCGGGAACACCTCGATCCACAGCTGGCACATGCCCTCGCCGTACGGCCCGTCGCGCAGCACGGTCGGCGGGACGAGCCCCCAGCCGGTCGCCTCGGAGACCGCGTACGCGGCGACCTCCCGCCGGGCGAGGGTGCCGTCGGGGAAGTCCCACAGGGGTCTCTCGCCGGCGACCGGCTTGTAGACGCAGGCCGCCTCGCGGCCCTCGTGGGCGACGGTGCAGTACAGGGCCGCGTTGGACGCCTCCCGGATGCGGCCGCGCACGGTCAGCTCGCCTCGCGCGAGCAGGTCGGCGTCGGCCCGGCCGGTGGTCGTCACGCCCCGCGGCGGTATCCGTTCTGGCGCGGACATACGTGTCCTTCCGGGTCGAGCGGCAGGCTGCACAGCGGGCACGGCGGCCGGCCGGCGTTGACGACGTCGAGAGCACGCTTGGCGAAGGCCCTGGCCTGCGCGCCGGTGAGGCGGACCCGCAGCATCGGGGGCCCGTTCTCCTCGTCCTGGAGCAACCGTTCCTCGGCCTCGGCGAGGTCCTCGTCGGTCTCGGCGTCGAGTTCCACGAGGGCCTGCGCCTCGACGATCATGCGCTGCTCCTCGCCGTCCCAGGCGAGGGCCATCGTGCCGACCCGGAACTCCTCCTCGACGGGGGTGTCGAGGGGGGCCGAGTCGGCTACCTCGGTGGGTGCGACGGCGGGCACCGCGGCACTTCCGCCGCTACGGCGTACGACCTCGTCCAGCAGCTCGTCCATGCGCTCGGCGAGCGCGGCGACCTGGGTCTTCTCCAGGGCCACGCTGGTCACCCGGGAGCCGGCCGTGGCCTGGAGGAAGAAGGTACGGCGCCCGGGCAGTCCGACCGTACCGGCCACGAAGCGGTCCGGGGGGTCGTAGAGGAACACCTGACGGGACACGTCCTGTCTCCATGGGAATCGTGGGTACGGAACGTCCATGCGTGAACGCGCGCGTATGTGGACCGCTTCACCCTACTGCGGTCGACGATCACGGTGCGCCCGCATCACCCCCGACCGTGGCGTCCTGCCGCGGGGGCTCCTCGCGCGGCACGAGGGAGGCGAAGTCGCCGGTGTCGCCGAGGCGCACGAGGAAGGGCCGCAGGCGGGTGTAGCGGATCACCGTGACGGAACAGGGTTCGACGGAGATGCGCTGGAAGAGGTCGAGGTGCAGTCCCAGCGCGTCCGCGACGAGCGACTTGATGATGTCGCCGTGCGAGCACATGAGGTAGACGGCGTCGGGCCCGTGGTCGCGCTCCACGCGCGCGTTCCACTCGCGCACGGCCTCGGCGGCGCGGGTCTGCATGGCCCGCATGGACTCGCCGCCGGGGAAGGCGGCCGCGGAGGGGTGCGCCTGGACGACCTCCATCAGCGGGTCGTCCGTGAGCTCCGCGAGCTTGCGTCCGGACCAGTCGCCGTAGTGGGCCTCCCCGATCCGCTCGTCGGAGTGGACGGGCAGGCCGGGGCGGGCGTCGAGCAGGGGCCGGATCGTCTCCTGGCAGCGTTGCAGCGGGCTGGCGACGACCTCGGCGATCGGCAGGCCCTCGAGCCTGGCCGGCAGCGCGGCGGCCTGTGCGGCGCCGCGCTCGTCGAGGGCGACGCCGGGCGTCCAGCCGGCGAGCACTCCGGAGGTGTTGGCGGTGGACCGACCGTGCCGGACCAGGATCAGCGTGGGCATGCCGCCCAGGGTAGGGGTACTCCTGGGGGCACAGGGAACCGCGGAAGGGAGAAAGCACTTCGTGATCGTCGACTGCGCCATCTATCGGGACGGGCGCCGGACGGAGGGCCCGCAGGACTTCTCCGACGCGCTGGAGGAGGCGCGGGCCGCGGGCGGCTTCGTCTGGATCGGGCTGCACGAGCCCACCGAGAAGGAGTTCGCCCACGTCACGCGGGAGTTCGCGCTGCACCCACTGGCGGTGGAGGACGCCCTCAAGGCCCACCAGCGGCCCAAGCTGGAGGTCTACGACGATTCGCTGTTCCTGGTGCTGAAGCCGGTGGTGTACGAGCCGGAGAGCGACGCGGTGTCCTCCGGGGAGGTCATGGTCTTCCTCGGCGACTCCTTCGTGCTGACCGTCCGGCACGGCGACGGCGCGCCCCTGGCGGCGGTACGGCGGCGGCTGGAGCACGAGCCGGAGATGCTGGCGAAGGGACCGACGGCGGTGGTCTACGCGATAGCCGACGCCACCGTCGACCACTACCTGGACGTGGCGACGGAGCTGCAGACCGACCTGGAGGAGCTGGAGGCGGAGGTGTTCTCGCCGGACGGCGGCGGGTCACGGAACACGGCCTCCCGGATCTACACCTTCAAGCGGCAGGTCCTGGAGTTCCGCCGGGCCACGGTCCCGCTGGCGCCCCCGGTGTCCCGGCTGGCCGGCACCGCAGGGTCCGGGGCGGGCCTGTCGGGGACGGGCCTGCCCTTTGTGAACGACAAGGCGCGGCCCTTCTTCCGGGACGTCAGCGACCATCTCGCGCGCGTCAACGAGTCCGTGGAGGGCCTGGACCGGCTCGTGTCGGACATCCTCTCGGCGCACCTGGCGCAGATGAGCGTCCGGCAGAACGACGACATGCGGAAGATCTCCGCGTGGGCGGCCATGGCCGCGATCCCCACCATGATCGCGGGGATCTACGGCATGAACTTCGAGCACATGCCGGAACTGCACTGGACCTGGTCGTATCCGGCGGTGATCGCGATCATGGCCGCCCTGGAGGTGGTCCTGTACCGGATGTTCAAGCGGCGGGGGTGGCTGTAGGGCGCGAGGGCCCCGCGCGCGGGTGGCGTGCCGGACGGCTCGCGCGCCACGCGCGCGCGTGCAAGGCCGGACGGCTCGCGCGCCACGCGCGTGGCGGCCCGTCGCTCAGGCGAACTCGGGGGCCGTGGTGGCCGGGCCGCCCAGGGCGTCGCGGTGTTCGGGCATGCTCAGGGTGACCATGCGGCGCCAGCCCGCCAGCCGCTCCCACGCGTACACGGCGTGGATGCCGGCGGCGAGGAGGGCCGCCTTGGGCCGGGACCAGCCGAGGATGCGGCCCATGTGGGACATCACGGCCAGGCTGACGTCGCGGTAGACGCGGATCTCCGCGAGCGCGGACTCGCGCAGCGTGCGCTGGATCGCGCGGCCGTGCCCCGCGCGCGCGAAGCGCAGCAGTTCCTCGTGGCAGTAGGCGAGGTGGTTGTCCTCGTCGTGGGAGATCATCCGCACCGCGCGGCCGATGTCGGGGTGGTCGGCGAAGTGCTTGCGCAGCAGTTCCATCTGCTCGGAGGCGCGCTGCTCGGTGACCCGGCTGTGGGCGAGGTAGGTGACGACGTCCTGCACGGTCAGCGGCCGGTCGGCCTTGAGCTTGTCGTGGGCGAGGCCGATGCCGGCGCGCTCCAGGAGCATCGTGTAGTCGGTGTCGGGCGGGACGGGGACGGGCTGGAGGCCGCGCTTCTTGAGCAGGGCGTTGAAGATCCGCCCGTGCTTGTCCTCGTCGGCGCCGTGCCGCGTGATCTTGGGGGCGAGGTCGCGCTGGTCCGGCGGGACGAGCGCGGCGATCCGGGCGTTCTCCCAGCCGCCCTGCGACTCCCCGCTCGCGGCGATGGAACAGAACAGCCGGAAGGACTCGTCGTCGTCCAGGATCTCCTGGAACAGACTCTTGGCCGAAAGCATCGTGGGGCACCTCTCTGCGTCCCGGGGGATTCCGCAGGTTCCGCAAAGAACGAGTCAAGTGCGGAGAGGGAGGCGCCGCAACAGCTGTGCCGGACGACTGCGCCGAACGGATGACCCGAGAAGCTCGCGCCGGAGGCGTAACCGCGCGCTTCGCTGGGCGTTGTTCCCCGTGACGGCCGTGGCGGGGAAGACCCCCGAGCCCCCACCACGGCCGCTGACTTCCCCCTTCGCTACGCCGGCCCGGCTTCGCTACGCCAGCCCGGCCAGCTCCAGCGCCTCGGCGCCCGCCCGCAGCGAGGCGAGCCGCTCGTCGAGCGTGAAGCCGGCGGGGGCCAGGGTGAGGGTGGTGACGCCGGCCGCCGCGTAGGCCTTCATCCGGTCGGCGATGCGCTCCGTGGAGCCCAGCAGCGTGGTCCGGTCGATCAGCTCGTGCGGAACGGCCGCCGCGGCGCCCTGCTTGTCCCCGGAGAGGTACTTGTCCTGGATCTCGTCGGCGGCCCGCTCGTAGCCCATGCGCCGGGCGAGCTGGTTGTAGAAGTTCTGCTTGCGGCTGCCCATCCCGCCGACGTAGAGCGCGGTGTAGGGCCGGAAGGTGTCGGCGAGCCGCTCGACGTCGTCGTCGGCGCCGACGGCCAGCGGCAGCGTCGGGCAGACGTCGAAACCGTCCAGCGTCTTGCCGGCCTTCTCGCGCCCCGCGCGCAGGTGCTTGATCGCGGTGTCCTCGATGTGGTCGGCGGACGGGAAGATCAGGAGGGCGCCGTCGGCGATCTCGCCGGTCTGCTCCAGGTTCTTCGGGCCGATCGCGGCGATGTACAGCGGGATGTGCTCGCGCTCCGGGTGCACGGTCAGCTTGATCGGCTTGCCGGGGCCGCCCGGCAGCGGCAGCGTCCAGTGCTCGCCCTCGTACGACAGCCGCTCGCGCGTCATCGCCTTGCGGACGATCTCGACGTACTCGCGCGTGCGGGACAGCGGCTTGTCGAACTTGACGCCGTACCAGCCCTCGGAGACCTGCGGGCCCGAGACGCCGAGGCCGAGGCGGAAGCGGCCGCCGGACAGCGAGTCGAGGGTGGCGGCGGTCATCGCGGTCATCGCCGGCTGGCGGGCCGGGATCTGGAAGATGGCCGAGCCGACGTCGATGCGCTCGGTCTGGGCGGCGACCCAGCTGAGCACGGTGGCGGCGTCCGAGCCATAGGCCTCCGCGGCCCAGCAGACCGCGTACCCCAGCCGGTCGGCCTCCTGCGCCACGGCCAGGTTGTCCCCGTCCATTCCGGCACCCCAGTAGCCGAGGTTGATCCCGAGCTGCATGACCGATTCCCCTTACTGATCAGTAACGACGCTGTTCCGGAGACAGTAGCGCGGGGGCGGCCCCGAGGGAGGGCGGTGTGGCGAGGGTCGCGGCGGCCCGGGGCCCCGGCCTGCCCGAACCGGTCCCGGCCTGCCCGGAATTCCGTTGTCCACAGGCAACCCACGGCCCAGTTCCGGCCAGTAATCTCGGCGTCCATGGAGCAGAGGCATCTCGGTCGCACCGGCCTGCGCGTGTCCCGCATCGGGCTCGGCACCCTGACCTGGGGCCGTGACACCGACGAGCACGACGCGGCGGACCTCTTGAAGACGTTCTGGGAGGCGGGCGGCACCCTCGTCGACACGGCGGACGTGTACGGCGACGGCGAGGCCGAGTACGTGCTGGGGCGGCTCATGGAAGGCCTGGTACCGCGCCGGGACCTGATCATCTCCACGAAGGCCGGCAGCGTGCCCGACCCGGAGCGGCGCTTCGACGGCTCACGCGGTCATCTCCTCGCGGCCCTGGACGCCTCGCTCACCCGGCTCGGCACGGACCACGTCGACGTGTGGCACGTGCACGCCTTCGACCCCGACACCCCGCTGGAGGAGACCCTCCAGGCCCTCGACATCGCGGTCGCCAGCGGTCGCGCCCGCTATGCCGGCATCTCCAACTTCTGCGGCTGGCAGCTCGCCAAGGCCGCCACCTGGCAGCTGGCGGCACCGGGTACGCGCACCCGGCTGGCCAGCACGCAGATGGAGTACTCCCTGCTCCAGCGCGGTGTGGAGCGCGAGGTGCTGCCGGCCGCGCTGGACCTGGGCATCGGTCTGCTGCCCTCCTCCCCGCTCGGCCGGGGCGTCCTCACCGGCAAGTACCGCGGCGACGCCCTGCCGCCGGACTCCCGCGCCGCCTCCGACCACTTCGCGCCGTTCGTCGAGCCCTACCTCGACGACACCGCGAGCCGCATCGTGGACGCCGTGTCGACCGCGGCGGACGGGCTCGCGGTGAGCCCGCTCCAGGTCGCCCTCGCCTGGGTCCGCGACCGGCCCGGAGTGGCCGCCCCGATCGTCGGCGCGCGCAACGCGCAGCAGCTCACGGCGGCATTGTCGGTGGAGGCGCTTAGTCTTCCTGACGAGATCTGCCGGGCGCTCGACGACGTGTCGGCGCCCGTGCACCGCTATCCCGATCACGACTGGAGCACGCTGTGAGCACGGAGCCGGAGCCCCCCAGCACCACGGAGAACACCGGGCCGGGCACCCCGGACGACGCCCCGCCCGCCGAGGGCTCACCGGAGACCGGCTCCGTGGCGGCCCCGGCCGACGGCGACGGGACGACGCCCGGGTCCGCGGCCGCGGGGAGCACGCCGGGGCCCGCACCGGACGACGCCACCGTGCCGGGGCCCGACGGCGCCACCGTGCCGGAGTCCGCGGCCGACGAGTCCGCCCGGAAGCTGTCCGAGGCCGAGGCGGAACTCGCCGCCCAGAAGCTGGAGCGGGAGCGGATCGAGCGGCGCAAGGCGGAGAAGCAGGGGCCCATCCCGGCCGGGACCAAGCTGAGCGGCAAGGCCGCCGACCTCCTCGCGGCCGTACGGGCCGTGGAGAGCGGGGAGAAGCCCACCGCCACCGTGTTCGCCGATGCGGAGGCCGCCCCGCCGCGCGCCGCCCCGGAGCCCGTGCGGCGCCCGCAGCCGGTGGCCGCGGATCCCGTCGCCACCGCACCGGCGCCGGACACCGTCGAGGCCGTACGGCGTGTGCTGGCCGGTGGCGGTGCGCCCGAGGCGCTGGCGCCCCAGGTCGCGGCGGCTCTCGGCGAGGGGGCCGCAGAGGCCCTGGGCGAGGACCCCTGGCAGTTGCTGCGCGTCCCCGGTGTGCGCCCCGAACAGGCGGACGGCTTCGCGCGGGCGCTGCTCGGCGCGCAGTGCGCCCCGGACGACGAGCGGCGGGGCCGGGCGGTGACCGTCTGGCTGCTGGAGCAGGCGGCCCTGGCCGGGCACACCGCCCTGGAACTGCCGACGCTGACGGCCGCGCTCGCCCGGCAGGGGGTACCGGACGCGGACGCGGCCGTGCAGGGCACCCTCGCCGAGGGCGAGGCCCTCGCCTTCCAGGACGCCCTGGAGGAGCCCGGCGCCGCCCCGGCCCCGGTGGCCGCGAGCGAGGAGTCCGAGGAGTCCGAGGACGCCGACGAGGACAACGCGGAGGGCACCGGCCCGGTCCGGGTCCTCGTCGGTCTCGAGCGGTACGCGCTCGCGGAGGAGAGCCTCGCCGACGGTCTGGCCCGCGTGGCCAACGCCCTGGCCAAGGAGACCTCGACACCGTGGGAGTCCGCCGCCGCCCGGGCGTCCGGCAGCACGGCCGAGCTGATCCGCGCGGTCGCCGGGCACGGCGTCGTCGTGCACACCGGCGGCGAGGCGGCGCGCGCCGAACCGGCCGCCCTGCTCGCCGCCGCCCGGTCCCTGGGAGTGCGCGCGTTCGCCGCCTGCCACACACCGGACGGGCGGCGCCGGCTGGCGGCACACCTGGACTCGGCGGACGACGCGGCGGACGGCTTCGTCGTCACCCTCCCCGGCCTGCTGTCCGGCGCCGAGGGCCCCGGCCGGGACGCCGAGGGCGCCTTCGCCCTCGACCTGCTGATCCTGCTGGACGCGCCGCAGCTGGACGTGGAGAGCGCCGCGATGGTGGTGGAGTCGCTCCCGGACGGCGCCCGGCTGGTGCTCAGCGGCGACCCGGCGCTGCTCTGGTCGGCCGGGCCGGGCCGGGTCTTCGCCGACCTCCTCGCCGCCCGGGTGTGCCCGCAGGTCGCCTCCCGCGTCCCGGATCAGGGGCCGCTCGGCGAGCTGGTCTCCGGAGTGGGCATCGGTGAGCTGAACCGGGTCGAGGCGCCCGGCAAGGAGATCGTGATCGTGCCGGTGCGGGACGCCGGCGAGGCCGTGCACCGGACGGTGCAGCTCGTCTCGGACTCCGTGCCGCGGGCCTTCGGCATCGCCGCCGGGGAGGCGGTGGTCGTCACCCCGGGCCACGGCGGCGCGGCCGGCACCCGCGCGCTGAACGCCGCGCTGAAGGAGCGTCTCAACCCCGGCCCCGGCCGCTTCGGCGGCTTCGACCCCGGCGACCGGATCGCCTACTCCCCCGTCCCGGGCCGTACGGTGACGGGCCGGGTGGTGGCGGCCGACGCGGAGGGGCTGCACCTGTCCTGCGCCGGTGCCGCCGTGGTCGTACCGAAGGAGCGGGTGGAGCACTCCGTCCGGCACGGGTGGGCGCTCACGGCGCACCAGGCGGTGGGGAGCCGGTGGCCGGCGGCGGTCGTGGTGCTGCCCGGTGATGCCGCGCAGGTCCTGTCCCGTCCCTGGGTCTACACGGCCTTCGGCCGCGCGGAGCGCCACCTGTCCGTGGTTCACGGGGTCGAGCAGGCGCTGCCCGCAGCGGTCGCCGGAATCACGGCGAAGCCCCGCACGACCCGGTTGCCGGTGCTGCTGCGCACGCAGGTCCCGGCGGCGGACTGACGGTCGCGCAGACGCGAACGGCGGTGGTCACGGCGGGGAATCGCTCCCCGCCGTGACCGCCGCCGTCTCCTGCTTGTCGCCGTCTCTGCGCTAGCGGTCGGCCCGCCCGGCGTCCAACGGCTCCAGATCCTCGTCTTCGTCGTCCTCTACGTCCTCTGCTTCCTCTTCTTCCTCTTCTTCGTCATCCGCCGGCTCGTCCTCGATGTCGTCGTCGAAGACCGAGCTGACGTCGAAGCGGCACACCACCTGCTGCGGGTCCGGCTGCTCGAAGGGCGTCTCCAGCCATTCGCCCGGCTCGGCGGGTTCGTCGGCCGCCAGCACCCACAGGGTGGAGTCGCCCTCCTCCAGGCCGAACTCCTTGTGCCGGGAGGCGATCTCGTCGGGTTCGAACTCGCCGAAGAGCAGGCCCAGCGCGCCGTGGACGGTCCCGGAGGCCTCCGCGTCCGCACCGTCCTCGAACTCGGCCGCCTCGACCCGCTGGGCCTGCGCCAGCAGCCGCTGCGGTTCCACCACCGCGTAGTCGCGGCGGATCAGGACGCTCAGGGCGTTGGGCTCCTCAGGTCCCGCGTAGGGCGGCAGCGAGTCGTCGGCGCCGGGGATCTCGAAGGGGGTGACCTCGTCGTAACGGTCGTAGAGCAGTTCGTCGTACGCCTCCGCGGCAGCGGCCAGCTCGTTGAACGCCTCGTAGACGGCCGGGTCGTCCTCACCCGTCCGGCGTTCGACCGCCGCAAGGTGGCGGTCGAGCGCGGTCTTGACCGCCTCGGCGGCGGCGCGTACCTCGGCAGCGGTGGGCTGCGCAGCATCAGACATAGTGCAGACGCTATCCGTACCGGGCCCCAGCCCGCACAATAGATGCGATGCCGGAATACGAATTTGTCGACGTGTACGTACCGCGCGGGGTCTCCCGCAAGGACGCGACACGTCTGCTGACCGACCATGCGGAGTACGGACACTGGGAGTTGGACCGTCTGAGCCTGCTGCGGGACGGCAGTCGCCGAGTGCGGCTGCGCCGGCGGATCATCCGTCAGGTACGCGCCACGTGGTGAGCCGAGGATGACGGAAACGGAGCGGGCCCCGCCGAGGCGGGGCCCGCTCCGTTGTGCGGTGCCGGGGACCGTCAGGCCGCGGCGCGCGCCTTGCGGTAGAGGACCGCGCCCGCGAGCAGCGCGCCGGCGCCGGCCGGGAGCGCGAGGCCCAGCGGCAGTCCGCTGCCGGTCTGCGCGAGCTGCGGGGAGTGGACGGAGGAGTGTCCGGCCGGGGTCGCGTGACCAGGCTTGGCTGGGGTGACCTCGTCCTGGGAGTGGCTGGGCTTGCCGGGGCCCGGTGTGCCGGGTGTCTCCTCCTCGCCGCCGGGAGGCGTGCCGTAGTCGGGGCCGGGGCCGCTGTCGTTGGCGCAGTTGTTGCCCAGGGCCGGGTTGAGGATCCCGACGACGTCGATGGTGTTGCCGCACGCGTTGACCGGCACGTCGACCGGCGCCTGGACGTTGTTGCCGGAGCCGACGCCGGGTGAACCGGCGGTGTGGCCGCCCGCGTGCGCGCCGCCCGGGCCCGCGTGCGAGCCGGAGCCGCCGTGCCCGCCGGTACCGGTGTGCGTACCGGAGCCGCCGTGCCCGCCCGGGCCCGTCTGCGAGCCGGAGCCGCCGTCGTCGTGCCCGGCGTGGCTGCCGCCGCCGCTCTTGCCGTCGCCGTGGCCCGTGCTCCGGTTGGTGCAGGAGTTGCCGACCGCCGGGTTGAGGATCCCGACGACGTCGACGGTGTTGCCGCACACGTTGACCGGCACGTTCACCGGCGCCTGGACGTTGTTCCCGGACAGGACGCCGGGCGAGTCGGAGGCGTAGCCGCTCGCGCCGGAGTCGGCGTGGGCGTACCCGCCCGCGGCGGCGAGCACCCCCGTCGCCGCCGCCACGGTCATGAGGCCTTTACGGGTGACCTGTCGCATTGCTGAATCCCTGCTTTCGATCTCGTCCCGAATCGCTCGCATCCTTCCAGCTTCGCGAGGCCTCCGGGCGCTACGACTTCTTCGCTTTCTTTTCTCATGTCATTCGGATTTCGCACGAATGGCAGGAGAAAAGACCGGTCGGCCCCGGAGCGCATGGCGTGCGCTCCGGGGCCGACGGCGTGGACGACCCCTCAGCGGGTCGACGTCACTTGTTGATGCAGACGTTGCCGAAGGCGGGGTTCAGCAGCCCGATCACCGAGATCGTGTTGCCGCAGACGTTCACGGGGACGTGGACGGGCACCTGGATCACGTTGCCGGAAGCGACACCCGGGGAGTGCACGGCAGCACCCTGGGCACCCGAATCGGCGACGGCCATGCCCGCGCCCGCGAGAACCAGACCACCGGTGGCAGCCGCAGCAGCAACGACCTTCTTGAGCATTATTCCTCCTTGTTGGCAATGCGATCCCCAGTAACGGGTCGCATCAGCACTAACGACGAGGAAGTAATGGGGCTACGTGCTTATCGGCGCATTCACTCTTCTCAGTCGCTCCCGTACATGCTGCCGAATAAAAGGCGGCCGTTCAGGAGGCGTCGATGAAGCGGTCGAGCACGCGGACGCCGAACCGGAGGCCGTCCACGGGCACCCGCTCGTCGACGCCGTGGAACATGCCGGCGAAGTCCAGCTCCGGCGGCAGCTTCAGCGGGGCGAAGCCGAAGCCGCGGATGCCGAGGTCGTCGAAGGACTTGGCGTCGGTGCCACCGGAGAGCATGTAGGGGATCGCCTTGGCGGTCGGGTCCTCGGCGAGCAGCGCGGACTGCATGGCCTCCACCAGCGGTCCGTCGAAGGAGGTCTCCAGGGCCTTGTCGGAGTGCACGTCCTCACGGCGCACCTTCGGGCCGAGGATCCGGTCGAGGTCGGCGAGGAACTCCTCCTCGTGCCCCGGCAGGAAGCGCCCGTCGACGTGGGCGGTGGCCTCGCCGGGGATGACGTTGACCTTGTAGCCGGCGTTCAGCTGCGTGGGGTTGGCGGTGTTGCTCAGGGTCGCGCCGATCAGTTTGGCGATGCCGCCGAGCCGGGCGAGGGTGGACTGCATGTCCTCCGGGTCCAGCGGGGTGCCCAGCGCGTCGCCCAGTTCGTCGAGGAAGGCCCGGGTGGTCTTGGTGACCCGCACCGGGAAGGTGTGGCGGCCGAGCCGGGCCACGGCCTCGGACAGCTCCGTGATCGCGTTGTCCCGGTGGATCATCGAGCCGTGCCCGGCGGTGCCGGCCACCCTCAGCTTCATCCAGTGCATGCCCTTCTCGGCCGTCTGGATCAGATAGAGCCGGCGCTCCTCGCTCACCGTGAAGGAGAACCCGCCCACCTCGCTGATCGCCTCGGTGACGCCCTCGAAGAGGTCCGGGTGGTGGTCGACGAGGTGCCGGGCGCCGTAGGTGCCGCCCGCCTCCTCGTCGGCGAGGAAGGCGAGGACGATGTCGCGCGGCGGCCTGCGCCCGGAGCGCAGCCGGTCGCGGACGACCGCCAGGGTCATCGCGTCCATGTCCTTCATGTCGACGGCGCCCCGGCCCCACACGCACCCGTCGGCGACCTCTCCGGAGAAGGGGTCGTGGGTCCAGTCGGCCGCGTTGGCGGGGACGACGTCGAGGTGACCGTGGATGAGGAGCGCGGGCCGGGAGGGGTCCGCGCCCTCGATGCGGGCCACGGTGGAGGCGCGCCCCGGGTGGGACTCGTAGATCTTCGGTTCGAGCCCGACCTCGGCGAGCTTCTCGGCGACGTACTCGGCCGCCTCGCGCTCGCCCGGACCCGAGTGGTCGCCGTAGTTGCTGGTGTCGAACCGGATCAGCTCGCGGCAGAGGTCCACGACCTCGTCCTCGCCGGTGACGCCCCTGGCCGTGTCGTCCGTCGCGCTCACGCTGGTTCCTCCCGCTGTCACTGCTGGTGGTTCCCCTCATCCTCCCCCTCACCGGCGCCCGTGCCCAAGACCGGTCCCGGCCCGTCACACGCCGTTCACGCCGGGTGCGGCGGACGGCGCACGGCGGGCGGGCGGCGGGCGGGCTGTGATCGGGCACCCCGGAAAGCCTGGTAATGTTTACGTCGTCGCCGCAGGGGAAACCCGCGCGACAGACACCTTGTCCGGGTGGCGGAATGGCAGACGCGCTAGCTTGAGGTGCTAGTGCCCTTTATCGGGCGTGGGGGTTCAAGTCCCCCCTCGGACACGTGAGATGAGTGAGGGCCCCGACCGTCAGGTCGGGGCCCTCACTCGTTGGTGTGGGGCATCTCTCCCCTGTTCGAAGATCGCCAGGTCACGGCATTTCCGCGGTTCCCCGGCGGGCCCCGTTCGGCCGTCCCGGCTGGCCGCCGGAAAGGGGCGAGCCTAGCGTCGTACTAAAATTTCCGGCTTGTTACGGGCTGGAGCCGGACAACCCCAGGCAGACCTGCGGGCCCGCCAGCGCCCCGGAGGGCTCCGGGAACGAGACGCGAGGACCCGATGGCAGCCACAGACGAGAGCAGCGCTCTCGGCCTGCTCGACGAAGAGATCCGCGAACAACTCGGCGACACGGCACGTTTCTCGGGCGGTCCCGCCCCCTCCCCGCGCACCCTCGTCGACATCCTCGACGCGTCCGTGCGCTCGTACCCCGACGAGCCGGCCCTGGACGACGGCGCCGCCGCGCTGACCTACCGCGAGCTGGCCGTCGAGGTCGAACGGGTGCGCCGCCGGCTGGCCGGTGCCGGGGTCGGTCTCGGCGACCGGGTGGGGATCCGGGTGCCGTCGGGGACGAACGACCTGTACGTCGCGATCCTCGCCGTGCTCGCCGCCGGGGCGGCCTACGTTCCCGTGGACGCCGAGGACCCCGACGAGCGGGCCGAGCTGGTGTTCGAGGAGGCCGGGGTCAGGGCCGTCGTCGGTGCCGGGCACGAGCTGACCGTGCACGGCAGCTCGCAGACGCCGGCCGCGCGGCCCGGTGCCGGGCACGACGCGTGGATCATCTTCACCTCCGGCTCCACCGGGAAGCCCAAGGGCGTCGCCGTCAGCCACCGCAGTGCCGCCGCGTTCGTGGACGCCGAGGCCGCGCTGTTCCTCACCGACGAGCCGATCGGGCCGGGCGACCGGGTGATGGCGGGGCTGTCCGTCGCCTTCGACGCCTCCTGCGAGGAGATGTGGCTGGCGTGGCGGTACGGCGCCTGCCTGGTGCCGGTGCCGCGTGCGCAGGTCAGGAGCGGTGCCGATCTCGGTCCCTGGCTGGTGGAGCAGGAGATCACCGTCGTCTCGACGGTGCCCACGCTCGCCGCGCTCTGGGAGCCCGGGACCCTCAACGACGTCCGTCTGCTGATCTTCGGCGGTGAGGCCTGTCCGCCCGAGCTGGCGCAGCGGCTGGTGACCGAGGGACGCGAGGTCTGGAACACGTACGGGCCGACCGAGGCGACCGTCGTGGCCTGCGCGGCGCTGCTGGGCGCAGCGGAGCCGATCCGGATCGGGCTGCCGCTGCGCGGCTGGGAGCTGGCCGTCGTGGACGAGGCCGGTGAGCCGGTGCCGATGGGCGGCAGCGGGCAGCTGGTGATCGGCGGCGTCGGGCTCGCCCGGTACCTCGACGCCGGGAAGGACGCGGAGAAGTACGCGCCGCTGGAATCGCTGGGCTGGGAGCGGGCGTACCGCAGCGGTGACCTCGTCAAGGCGGAACCGGAGGGGCTGGTCTTCCTCGGGCGGGCCGACGAGCAGATCAAGCTCGGCGGGCGGCGGATCGAGCTGGGCGAGGTCGACGCGGCGCTCCAGGCGCTGCCCGGGGTCGCGGGCGCGGCCGCCGCCGTGCGCACCGCGCGCGGCGGCAACCAGCTCCTCGTCGGGTACGTCGTCGTGCAGGACGGCTGGGACCGGGCCGCGGCCGTGGACAGGCTGCGCGCCGAGCTGCCCGCCGCGCTGGTGCCGCTGCTCGCGCCGGTGGCCGAGCTGCCGACCCGGACGTCGGGCAAGGTCGACCGGGCCGCGCTGCCGTGGCCGCTGGAGGGCCTGGAGACGGGCGGGCCGGCCGAGCGGCTCCACGGCACCGAGGCCTGGCTCGCCGAGCAGTGGACGGCGGTCCTCGGCGTCCCCGTGGGCGGCGCCCGTGACGACTTCTTCGCGATCGGCGGCGGCAGTCTGGCAGCCGCGCAGCTGACGACGCGGCTGCGGACCCGGTACCCGAGCGCCGCCGTGCTCGACGTCTACCAGCGGCCGACGCTGCGCAAGCTGGCCCGGCACCTGGAGGAGTCCGCGCAGGACGACGGCTCCCGGCGCACCGTCGCCCCGGTGCCGCGACGGGCGCAGCTGGTGCAGGTGTTGCTGCTCCTGCCGCTGTTCACGCTGCTGGGGCTGCGCTGGACGCTGGTCCTGGCCGCCGCGGGCAACGTCCTGCCCGCCCACGGGTGGCTGCCGACCGCGCCCTGGTGGCTGGTGGTCGCGGGCGCGCTGCTGTTCTTCAGCCCGCCAGGCCGGCTCGCGCTCGGCGCGGGCGGGGCACGGCTGCTGCTGCGGGGGGTGGCGCCGGGCCGTCACCCGCGGGGCGGCGGGGTCCACCTGCGGCTGTGGGCCGCCGAGCGGCTCGTCGAGTTCAGCGGGGCGACCTCGCTGACCGGCTCCTGGCTGCAGCGGTACGCCCGCGCCCTCGGGGCGAGGATCGGTCCGGACGTGGATCTGCACGCGCTGCCGCCGGTCACCGGCATGCTCAGGCTGGGCCGGGGCGCGGCCGTCGAGTCCGAGGTGGACCTCTCCGGCTGGTGGCTGGACGGCGACCGGCTGGAGATCGGCCCGGTCAGGGTCGGTGCGCACGCCGTCGTCGGTACGCGCAGCGTCCTCTTCCCCGGGGCCCGGGTCGGCAAGCGGGCCGAGGTGGCGCCGGGTTCGGCCGTCGTCGGCCAGGTCCCGACCGGGCAGCGCTGGGCGGGCGCGCCCGCGGTCGAACTCGGCAGGGCCAAGCGCAACTGGCCCAAGGAGCGGCCGGCCCGCAGCCGGGTCTGGCGGGCGCTGTACGGGGCCTCGGGGGCGGGGCTGACGCTGCTGCCGGTGCCGGCGGCCGGGGCCGCGCTGCTCGTGGCCTGCGCCCTCGTCCCGCCGGACGCCCCGCTGCGGGGTGCCGCCCTGGCGCTGGTCCCGGCCACGCTCGCCTACGGGCTGACGTACGCGCTGCTGCTTCTGGTCGCCGTGCGGCTGCTGAGTCTGGGGCTGCGGGAGGGCACGCATCCGACGCACGGCCGGATCGGCTGGCAGGCCTGGACCGTCACCCAGCTGATGGACCGCTCGCGCGAGACGCTCTTCCCGCTGTACGCGGGGCTTGCGACGCCGGTGTGGCTGCGGCTGCTCGGGATGCGGATCGGCAAGGGCGCCGAGGTGTCGACCGTACTGGCGCTGCCCAGCCTGACCACGGTCGGCGAGGGCGCGTTCCTGGCCGACGACACGCTGACCGCGCCGTACGAGCTGGGGGGCGGCTGGATGCGGATCGGGCGCGCGGAGATCGGGCGGCGGGCGTTCCTCGGGAACTCGGGGATGACCGCGCCGGGGCGGAGCGTGCCGGACGGCGGGCTCGTCGGGGTGCTGTCGGCGACGCCGAAGAAGGCGAAGAAGGGCAGCTCCTACCTGGGGCTGCCGCCGGTGAAGCTGCCGCGGGCGGCGGCCGACGGCGACCGGAGCCGTACCTACGAGCCGCCGGCGCGGCTGCTGTGGGCGCGTGCGCTGGTGGAGCTGTGCCGGATCGTGCCGGTGTTCTGCTCGGCCGGTCTCGCGGTGCTGACCGTGGCCGCGCTGTGCGCGCTGGGGGCGTGGGCTCCCCTGCTGTCCGGGCCGGTGCTGCTGGGGGCGGGCGGGGCGGCGGCCCTGCTGTCGATCGCCGCGAAGTGGCTGCTGGTGGGGCGGCACCGGCGCGGGGAGCACCCGCTGTGGAGCGGTTTCGTGTGGCGCAACGAACTGGCGGACACCTTCGTCGAGGTGGTGGCGGTGCCGTGGCTGGCCGGTTCGGTGCCGGGTACGCCGGTGCTGTCGGCGTGGCTGCGCGGGCTCGGCGCGCACATCGGCCGGGGCGTGTGGGTGGAGAGCCACTGGCTGCCCGAGGCGGACCTGGTGACGCTGGAGGACGCGGCCACGGTCAACCGGGGCTGTGTGCTCCAGACTCACCTCTTCCACGACCGGATCTTGCGGACGGATACTGTGGTACTCCGTGAGGGTGCCACGCTGGGCCCTGGCGGGATCGTGCTGCCCGGCAGCACGATCGGGGCCCGGACGACCCTGGGTCCCGCGTCGCTCGTGATGGCCGCGGAGTCCGTCCCGGACGACACCCGCTGGCTCGGCAACCCGATCGAAGCGTGGCGTCCCTGAACGCCGGCCGCTCGGAACCGGACGACGGCACACCGGCGGGGAGCGGCAGCACGGCGCAGGGAGCGGACGCGGCAGTGGCAGTTCAGCAGGCAGGCGGGGCGGACCCGTACTTCCCGGCCAACGGTGACTCCCGGTACCGGGTGCATCGCTACGAGCTCACGCTGGACTACCGGCCCGGGCCGAACCGGCTCTCGGGCACCGCCCGGATCAACGCGATAGCCGGGCGTTCGCCGCTCGCCGAATTCCAGCTCAACCTGGCCGACTTCAAGATCGGCAGGGTCCGGGTGGACGGCCGGCAGGCGCACTACACGCACCGCGGCGGCAGGCTGCGCGTCCGGCCCGCCAAGGCGCTGCGGGCCGGGGCCGCGTTCACCGTCGAGGTGCACTGGGCGGGCAATCCCAGGCCGGTCAACAGCCCCTGGGGCGGGATCGGCTGGGAGGAACTGGGCGACGGGGCGCTGGTGGCGAGCCAGCCCGTCGGGGCGCCGTCCTGGTACCCGTGCAACGACCGGCCCGCCGACAAGGCGTCGTACCAGATCTCGGTCACGACGCCGTCGGCGTACTCGGTGGTGGCGGGTGGCCGGCTGCTGACCCGGACGACGAAGGCGTCCACGACGACCTGGGTGTACGAGCAGTCCGCGCCGACGTCCAGCTATCTGGTCGGGCTGTCGATCGGCAAGTACCAGACGGTGCTGCTCGGTGATCCGGGGCTCGGCGGGGTGCCGCAGCACGGACACATCCCGGCGGACCTGCTGCCGGAGTTCTCGCGGGACTTCGCGCGCCAGCCCGGCATGATGCATCTCTTCCAACAGCTTTTCGGTCCTTACCCGTTCGACGAGTACGCGGTCGTGGTGACCGAGGAGGAACTCGACGTGCCCGTCGAGGCACAGGGGTTGTCGCTGTTCGGCGCCAACCATGTGGACGGGGCCCGGGGTTCGGAGCGGCTGGTGGCGCACGAGCTGGCGCACCAGTGGTTCGGCAACAGCGTGTCCATCGCCGACTGGCGGCACATCTGGCTGAACGAGGGCTTCGCCAAGTACGCGGAGTGGCTGTGGTCGGAGCGCTCGGGCGGCCGTACGGCGCAGCAACTGGCCGCCGTCGCGCACCGGTCGCTGTCCACCCTGCCGCAGGACCTGAGGCTGGCGGACCCCGGCCGCAAGTCGATGTTCGACGACCGGCTCTACGAGCGGGGCGGGCTCACCGTGCACGCGCTGCGCTGCGCGCTGGGCGACGACGCGTTCTTCCGCATGCTGCGCGCCTGGCTCGGTCTGCACCGCGGCGGCGCGGTCACGACGTCGGCCTTCACGGCGCACGCGGCACGGTTCGCGGCCGAGCCGCTGGACGACCTGTTCGACGCGTGGCTGTACGCGACGGCGCTGCCGCCGCTGCCGCGGGCCGGCACGCGGGCGGCCGTCCAGCACAATGGCGGCCATGAGTAAGCGTTCCTGCCCCTGCGGACTGTCCGGGATCTACGCGGAGTGCTGCGGCCGCTTCCACTCCGGTGCCGCCGCGCCGACCGCCGAGGCGTTGATGCGGTCGCGGTACAGCGCCTTCGTGAAGGGCGACGCGGGGTATCTGCTGCGGACCTGGCATCCGCGGACCCGGCCGGGACGGCTGGACCTCGATCCGGGGATGCGGTGGACGGGGCTGGAGATCCTCGACACGGTCGAGGGGACCGCGTTCCACGCCACGGGGGTCGTGGAGTTCCGGGCCTCCTACCGGGGCGGCGCGCTGCGGGAGCGGAGCCGCTTCGAGCGGGTGGCGGGGGCCTGGGTGTACGTGGACGGGGAGTTCCCGGAGCGGTAGGGCACGCCACCCGGAGCGCGGGTGCGCTACGGCGCCAGGATGTCGAGTTCCTGGAGCGCGCCGACCGTGATCTCGCGCGTCAGCTTCTCCGCGCGGTCCGCGTCGCGTTCGCGGACCGCCTCCGCGACCTGTACGTGCAGGGTGACGGCGGCCGGGTCGGGGTCCTCGAACATGACCTCGTGGTGGGTGCGGCCCGAGAGGACCTCCGCGACGACGTCCCCGAGGCGGGCGAACATCTCGTTGCCGGAGGCCGTGAGGATCACGCGGTGGAAGGCCACGTCGTGGAAGAGGTAGCCCTCCAGCTGGTGGCCGCGCGAGTTGGCCACCATGCCGAGCGCGCACTCGGTCAGTTCGGCGCACTGCTCCGCCGTGGCGTTGCGTGCCGCCAGGCCCGCCGCGACCGGTTCGACCGCCGACCTCAGGACGGTGAGCGAGCGCAGCTGGTGGGGGCGGTCGGCGCCGGCCAGCCGCCAGCGGATGACCTGCGGGTCGTAGACGTTCCACTCGGCCCTGGGGCGTACGGTCACGCCCACCCGGCGGCGGGACTCGACCAGGTGCATCGATTCCAGGACGCGGACCGCCTCGCGCATCACGGAGCGTGAGACGTCGAAACTCTGGGCCAGTTCGTCGGTGCGCAGGACGCTGCCCGGAGGGTACTCACCCGCGGTGATGGCGGGGCCGAGGGTGTCGAGTACATGGCCGTGCAGACCCCGGCCCGGAATGGTCATGCACTCAGCGTACGCGCCGCGTCACGGACCCAAAAAGTCAGACTTATTTGTCACAGACTCTTGAATTCGTCGTACCTAATGGGTTTCAGTGTCGTCGACATCAGGTGTCGAGGAAGACAGCGAGGCAGAGATGCTTACCCCCCACGTCGTCGTGGTGATGGGCGTCGCCGGCACGGGCAAGACCACCATCGGTCCGCTGCTCGCCGCCCGGCTGGGCGTTCCCTACGCCGAGGGCGACGACTTCCACCCGTCGGCCAACATCGCCAAGATGTCGGCCGGCACCCCGCTCGACGACGACGACCGGTGGCCGTGGCTCGACGCCATCGGCGACTGGGCGCACGGGCGGGCCGGGCTGGGCGGGGTCGTCAGCTGCTCGGCGCTGAAGCGGTCGTACCGCGACCGGCTCAGGGCCGCCGCCCCCGGGATCGTGTTCGTGCACCTCGCGGGTGACCGGGCGCTGATCGAGGACCGGATGGCGCACCGGCAGGGTCACTTCATGCCGACCGCGCTGCTGGACTCCCAGTTCGCCACGCTCCAGCCGCTCGAGGCGGACGAGGCGGGGGTCGCGGTCGACGTGACCGGGACCCCCGAGGAGATCACCGAACGCGCCGCGCGGGCGCTCGACGGGCTTCCCGGCACCCGGCGGTAGCCGCCCCGCGCTGCCGGGCGGCGCCGCAGCAACACCCGCAGTACCCCCTCTCCCCCATCCCCACCCCCCGTAACGTGTAAGGGACCCCCGTGACCAGACTCAGCGTCGAGATGCTGGCGGCGGACAGTGTCGAGCCGATCACCTCGGCCGGCCATGCCCAGCTGGGCATCGCCGTGCTGGCGGGCATCGCCGTCATCGTCCTGCTCATCACCAAGTTCAAACTGCACGCCTTCCTGGCGCTGACCATCGGCTCGCTCGCGCTCGGCGCGTTCGCCGGGGCGCCGCTCGACAAGGCGATCGCCAGTTTCACCACCGGTCTCGGCGCCACGGTCGCCGGTGTCGGCGTGCTCATCGCGCTCGGCGCGATCCTCGGCAGGCTGCTCGCCGACTCCGGCGGCGCCGACAGAATCGTCGACACGATCCTCGCCAAGGCGGGCGGCCGGTCGATGCCGTGGGCGATGGTGCTGATCGCCTCGGTGATCGGTCTGCCCCTGTTCTTCGAGGTCGGCGTCGTCCTGCTGATCCCCGTCGTGCTGATGGTCGCCAAGCGCGGCAACTACTCGCTGATGCGCATCGGCATCCCGGCGCTGGCCGGCCTGTCCGTGATGCACGGCCTGGTCCCGCCGCACCCCGGTCCGCTGGTCGCGATCGACGCCGTGGACGCCAACCTGGGCGTGACGCTCGCGCTGGGCGTGCTGGTCGCCGTCCCGACCGTGATCATCGCCGGTCCGGTGTTCTCCCGGTTCGCCGCCCGCTGGGTGGACGTCCCGGCCCCGGACCGGATGATCCCGCAGCGGCCCTCCGAGGACCTGGAGAGGCGTCCGGGCTTCGGGATCACCCTGGTGACGATCCTGCTGCCCGTCGTGATGATGCTGGCCAAGGCTCTCGTCGACATCGTCGTGGACGACCCCGAGGACACCGTGCAGCGCGTGTTCGACGTGGTCGGCTCCCCGCTGATCGCCCTGCTCACCGCCGTCGTCGTCGGCATGTTCACCCTCGGCCGGGCGGCCGGCTTCACCAAGGACCGGCTCTCCTCCACGGTCGAGAAGTCCCTCGCCCCCATCGCCGGCATCCTGCTGATCGTCGGCGCGGGCGGCGGCTTCAAGCAGACGCTGATCGACTCCGGCGTGGGCCGGATGGTCCTGGAGATATCCGAGGACTGGTCGATCCCGGCCCTGCTGCTGGCCTGGCTGATCGCGGTGGCGATCCGGCTGGCGACCGGCTCGGCGACCGTGGCGACGATCTCCGCGGCCGGCCTGGTCGCGCCGCTCGCCGCCGACATGTCGACCACCCACACCGCCCTGCTGGTCCTGGCCATCGGCGCCGGCTCGCTGTTCTTCAGCCATGTCAACGACGCCGGCTTCTGGCTGGTGAAGGAGTACTTCGGCCTGAGCGTCGGCCAGAACATCAAGACCTGGTCGGTCATGGAGACCATCATCTCGGTGGTCGCCGGCGGCCTGGTCCTGCTGCTCTCCCTGGTCATATAGGCCCGCAGGGGGCATATGACCCTAAGGGAGCGTGAGCACCCGCTGTCCGGCACCGACGGCCGTACGGTTCGCCGGCGGTCAGCGGTGCCACAGCGGGTGCTCCCGCTCCGCCCAGTCCGGGCTCACCGATCCGGTGCGCATGCCGCGGCGGGCCTCCGGGTCGCCGAGGGCCATGCCGATGTGGCCGGCCAGGACGATGCCGACGGCCAGGGCCAGCCAGTCGTGCACGAAGGTCGCGCTGGTCCGCCACATGATCGGGGTCAGGCCGGTGAACCACATGAGCAGCCCGGTGCCGAGCATCACCACCGTGGCCCCGGCGATCCACGCGGCGTAGACCTTCTGGCCCGCGTTGAACTTGCCCGCCGGCCTGGACTCCCGTCGCCGGTCGCGGCGCAGGGCCGCGCGCAGCCAGCGGCGGTCGTGCGGGCCGAAACGGTTCAGGCGGCCGAGGTCGGCGCGGAACGCGCGGGAGACGAGTCCGGCCAGGACGGGGACGGGCAGGAGCAGGCCGGACCACTCGTGGACCCGCACGACCAGCTCGCGGCGGCCGACGAGCTGCGCGAGCTGGGGGACGTAGAGGAAGGCCGCCGTCAGCACGCACACGCCCATGAGCAGGGCGGTCGTACGGTGTGTCCAGCGTTCGGCCGGGCTGAAGCGGGGGACGCGGGCGGGGGCGGGCGGCGCGTCAGCTCGTGGGCTCATCGTCCCGCCCGTTCGAACGGCCCACCCAGGCGTCGACGTCGTAGCCGCGCCTCTCCCAGTAGCCGGTCTCCACCTTCTCGGTGACGGTGATGCCCGAGAGCCACTTGGCGGACTTGTAGAAGTACATGGGTGCCACGTACAGGCGGACCGGGCCGCCGTGCTCGTGGCCGAGGTCCTCGTCCCGCATGCGCAGGGCGACCAGGACGTCGGGGCGGCGGGCCTGGGCGAGGGTGAGGCTCTCGGTGTAGGTGCCGTCGAAGCAGGTGAAGCGGACGGCGCCGGCGCGTGCGCGCACTCCGGCCGCGTCGAGCAGGACGGACAGCCGTACGCCTTCGAAGGGCGTCTTCGGCACCCGCCAGCCGGTGACGCACTGGACGTCCTTGACCACGCGGGTCTGCGGCAGTGCCCTCAGGCCGGCCAGGGTGTGGGCGGCGGGGCGGTCGACCAGGCCGTCGACGGTCAGGCGGTAGGTCCCGGCGTCCTTGTGCGGCACGGAGGAGGCCACCGAGTAGTAGCGGAAGCCGCCCCCGTTGGGGAGCAGGCCGGTGAGGCCGGTGGGGTCCTTGTCGGCGGCGCTGCCCAGGAAGTCCTCCAGGCCGCGCTGGAGGACGGGGGCGGCGACGACGCCGAGGGCGCCCAGGCCGAGCGTGCCGAGGAAGACGCGGCGGCCGACGGGGGTGCCGCGCTCCTCGGGCGTTTCGGAGGTCACGCCTCCATTCGAGCACCCGGGGCCCGGGCGGGGCCAGGGAGGCGGGGTGGCCGTCAGGATTGCGTCATCACTTCCCGGCTTCCGCCGGCCGGCACCGCGGACGGCCTCGCCTCACCCCGCCTCACCCAGCCCCGCCTCGCCTCGCCTCATGTCACCTTCCCGGCCGCTCCTGCCCCAGCGCCGCCGTCCGGGCCGCGTGGAAGGCGGCGTACGGATCGCGGTCGGGGTAGGACCAGGGGGCCGGGGTGACGTGGTCGCCGATGCGGCGGAAGAGGGCGGCGGCCTCGGCGGGCAGGCCCTCGCAGAACTTGGCGTGGGCGAGGAAGTTCAGGTCGACCAGGCGGCGGGGGTGATCGTCGTGCTCCCACTCCAGCCACCAGTCGAAGGCCGCCTTCATCACGTCGGCGGCCCGGTGGTCCCGCCAGTGCAGGGCGGTCGTCGGGTCGGCGGGGGCGTGACCGCGGACGGCCAGGGCACGGTAGCGCTCGGCGTGCGCGACGATCGGGAGGATGGCCAGCGGGGAGTCGGCGGGTGCCTGCTCGGCCGCCCAGACGGCGAACTCGTACACCTCGTGCAGCGGGTCCGGGCCGGCGTCGGCGCGGCGCTCGGCGAGCAGGGCGACCATCCGGTGGTGGGCGTGGTGATGGTCGCGGTGGCGGGCCCGGATCTCCTCGAAGATCCGGACGGCGTCGGCGGTGCCCTCGCGCTCCAGCATCAGCAGGCCGAGCCAGGGGGTGGGGTCGGCGGGTGCCGCCGCGGCGGCGGCCCGGCAGGCCGCACGGGCGGTGGCCGGGGTCTCCCTGCCGCGCAGGGCGCGCCTGACCTGGGCCAGGGCGAGCAGGACCGCGGCGTCGGCGGAGTCGGGCTCGGCGACCAGCCACGCGCGGGCCCAGGCGGCGGCGTACGGTTCGAGGGCGAGGACGGTGATCCGGTGTCCGCGCCGGTCCCAGTCGTCGCCGGTGCGGGCGAGCAGCGAACGGGCCGCCTGCCGACGGCCCTGGGCCAGTGCGGCGCGGGCGGAGACCAGCTCGGTGTCGTCGAGCGCCGCGTGATCGAGCGCGGCGTCGTCGAGCGCCGGGTAGGCGGTCGCGGCCGGACGCTCCTGGCGCCGGGCCGGGGACAACGGGGGTCGGGGCACCGCGGGACTTCCTCATCCTCCTCGGTGACGGGCCGGGCAGGCGGCCGCGCACGTCTCGGGCGGCGGGCCCGTCATCGGCCCGCAATCGACCGATCACCCACAGCAAACCCCCAGCCGGCGCCCATCGTCAAGCGCCGGGGTCACATGACAGGTGTCAACTCCTCCGGGCGGAAAGGCACTTGACCGGTCTCGCCGCTGGTCGCGGCGGGACCCCGGTGCCGGATGTGGCGTACGCCATGGCGCGGCGCGCTCCGGTCCCGCAGCATGGCGGTACGGTCGCTCCGCGCCGCCCCCGGTGCCGCGACCGCGTCGGGCGCCCGTGAGCGGGCACTCGCCGAGGTACACATTCCCGGGCACTCCGGGGCGCCGAGCGCGCCAGGAGGCTACAGTCGGTCACTGCCCACCCCGTGGCCCGACCCGATGATCGAGGTACGCAGCGTGTCGGTTCTGGTTCTGGTTCTCGCCGTGAGCGCCGCCTGCTGCCTGGGTTTCGGATTCGTCCTGCAGCAGAACGTGGCCCGGAAGGCGCCCCTCGGCGACTTCCTCTCGCCCCGGCTGCTGCTCGACCTGATGCGCGTGCCGCGCTGGCTCGGCGGCATCGGGCTGATGGTGGCCGGCATGGCGCTCGGCGCCGTCGCCCTGAGCCAGGGCGAGCTGTCCCTGGTCGAGCCGCTGCTCGCGACGAACCTGCTGTTCGCCCTGGCCCTCTCCCGCCGCCAGACCGGACAGTCGCTGGGCCGGCAGGGCTGGGCGGGCCTGCTGCTGCTCGCGGGCGGGGTGAGCGCGTTCATCGTGGCGGGCGAACCGCGCGGCGGCACGGCGCTCTCCGATCCGCTGCGGCAGTGGCTGATCATCGGCGTGATGGTCGGACTGGCCCTGCTGCTCACCGGCTACGCCAAACGTTCCCGGCTGTCCGCGGCCCCGGTGCTGCTGGCCCTCGCGGCCGGGCTGCTCTACGGCGTCCAGGACGCCCTGACCCGGATCAGCGGGGAACGCTTCTCCGAGGGCGGCCTCGCCGGGCTGCTCACCGGCTGGCAGCCGTACGCCGTACTGGCGCTCGGGGTGACCGGTCTGGTGCTGGTGCAGAGCGCGTTCGAGGCGGCGCCGCTGCGGATGTCGCTGCCCGCGCTGACCGCCGCCCAGCCGCTGGCCGGGATCATCTGCGGGGTGGGCTTCCTCGGGGACCGGCTGCGCACCGACACCGGCGCGCTGGCCTGGGAGGCGGCCGGGCTCGCGGCGGTCGTAGGCGGCATCATGCTGCTCGGGCTGCATCCGGCGATGCCGCAGGGCGGGGCCCCGCGCGAACGGGTGCCCGGCCTCCAGCCGCTCTGACCTCCGGCGGCCCGGACCTCCAGCCGCTCTGACCTCCGGCGGCCCGGACCTCCAGCCGCTCTGACCTCCGACCGCTCGGACCTCCGACCGCTCGGACCTCCGGCGGCTCCGCCGCCCGGGCCGTCCTGCCGTCCTGCCGTCCTGCCGCCCGCCCCTGCTTGGATGGGCGCATGAGCGCTGCTGACGAGATCCTCGACGTCGTCGACGAACACGACCGGGTGGTGGACCGCCTGCCGCGCGGGCAGGTGTACGCCCGGGGCCTGCGCCACCGCTGCGTCTTCGTCCGGGCCCGGGACGCCGAGGGCCGCCTCTTCGTCCACCGCCGCACCCCCACCAAGCTGGTCTTCCCCTCGCTCCACGACATGTTCGTCGGCGGCGTGGTCGGCGCGGGCGAGAGCTACGACGACGCGGCCCTGCGCGAGGCCGAGGAGGAACTCGGCGTGAGCGGCCTGCCGCGTCCGGAGTTCCTCCTCAAGTTCCTCTACGACGGCGGCGCCCGCGGGAGCTGGTGGTCGGCCGTGTACGAGGTGCGCTGCGAGCTGCCGGTGAACCCCCAGGTGGAGGAGGTCGCCTGGCACGCCTTCCTCACCGAGGAGGAGGTCGAGAGCCACCTGCGCGACTGGGAGTGGGTGCCGGACGGCCTCGCGGCGTACGAACGGCTCAGGGCGCTGCGGGCGGCGGACTGAGGCATCGGCGGGCACGCGGACGGGTCCGGGTAGGGTCCGAGACGTGAGCGAGTTCGTGCGGAACGTCCGGCTGTGGTTCGCGCCCGAAGAGGTCCGGCGGGAAGGGGTGACGCCCGACTACCGGTTCTCGCTGGCCAACGAGCGCACCTTCCTGGCCTGGCTGCGGACCGCGCTGGCGCTGGTCGGCGGCGGGTTCGCGGTGGACCAGTTCCTGCCGGACCTGCGCTGGGGCTGGCGGGTGGGGCTGGCGCTCGCGCTGCTGGCGGCGGGCGTGCTGTGCGCCCTGCGGGCGGTGAACCACTGGGTGCTCTGCGAGCGGGCCATGCGGCGGGGCGAGGACCTGCCGGTCTCGCGCTTCCCCGCGCTGCTCGGCGTCGTCGTCGCCGTGGTGGCCGTCGCGATGGTCGTCGCCGTGCTGCTGGGGTGGGAGGGGTGAGCGGCGACCGCGATCCGGGGCTCCAGCCGGAGCGGACCCGGCTCGCCTGGCGGCGTACGACACTGTCGGCCACCGCGGCCGCCGTGCTCGGGGCGAAGGCGGCACTGCAGGACGGCGCGTCGGCGCCCGCGGTCACCGCGTGCGTGGCGTGCTGCCTGCTCTGGCTGGTCCTCCTCGTCCTCGCCCACCACCGCATCCGCGTGCTCGCGTCGACGACGCCACCCCCGGTCCTGCACCCCCGTCGCGCCACCGCGGCGGTCCTGTGCACGGTGGCGCTGGCGGTGTGCGCGGCGGTGTTGGTGGTGTGAGCGGCGGCGCCGTCGGTGCGCACGGCCCCCACTGCGGGCGCCCGCCGCGCGAGGTGCGCGAGCACCGGCACGGCGAGGGGTGCGGACACCCGGGCGTGCTCCACGGCGACCGCCTGCACGGCGGACACGGCGACCGCCTGCGCGGCGGGCACCGGCACGCCGCGCACGAGGGCCGGCGGGACGCCCGCCGGGGCGGCCCCGCGTCCGCCCGGAAGACCTGCTTCGGGCGTTCCGCGACGGCCCCCCGGCTTCTGGCCGGGGGGCCGTCGCCCTATCGTGGCCCCGATCACTTCGGGTGCCCCCTCTGGACGTACATACCGACCGGTCGGCATCATGGGGCGGGTTCCCGTCCACCCGTCCGTAGGAGCGATGTATGACCCCCGACCACCCGCCCGGACTCGACCTCGGCCGGCTGCGCGCCCTGCTCGACCGTGAGCGCCCCGGTCTGGTCGACGGACCCCTCACCGGCCGGCTGATCGAGGGCGGACGGTCGAACCTGACCTACGCGGTCACCGACGGCGGTTCCCGGTGGGTCGTCCGACGGCCCCCGCTCGGCCACGTCCTGGCCACCGCGCACGACATGCGGCGCGAGCACCGGGTGATCGCGGCCCTGCACCCGACCAGCGTGCCGGTGCCGCGTCCGGTGCTGCTGTGCGAGGACGAGGAGGTGCTGGGAGCGCCCTTCTACGTCATGGAGTTCGTCGAGGGCACCCCGTACCGCACGGCCGACCAGCTCCTCCCGCTCGGCCCGGAGCGCACCCGCGGCGCGGTGCTGTCGCTCGTGGACACCCTGGTGGAACTGCACGCGGTGGACCCGGCCGAGGTGGGCCTCGCCGACTTCGGCCGCCCCGAGGGCTTCCTCGACCGGCAGCTGCGCCGCTGGGGCAAGCAGCTGGACGCCTCCCGCAGCCGCGACCTGGCCGGCATCGACGAGCTGCACGCCGCGCTCGGCCGGTCGCTGCCCTCCTCCCCCGCCCCCGCGGTCGTGCACGGCGACTACCGGCTCGACAACGTCCTGATCGGCGAGGACGACACGATCCGGGCGATCCTCGACTGGGAGATGTCGACGCTCGGCGACCCGCTGACCGACCTGGGCCTGCTGGTGATGTACAGCGTGCCGCTGGAGGTCCCGCACTCCCCCGTCTCCACCACCGCCTCGGCCCCCGGGCACCCGGCCCCGGCCGAGCTGATCGAGCGGTACGCCGCGCGCTCGGGGCGTGACGTGTCGGCCGTCTCCTGGTACACGGCGTTCGCCTGGTTCAAGCTCGCCGTGATCCTGGAGGGCATCCACTACCGCTACACGCTGGGCCAGACGGTGGGCCGCGGCTTCGACCGCATCGGCGAGCTGGTCCCCGTCTTCATCCACCACGGACTGACCACTCTCCAGGAAGGCTGACGCCATGGACTTCGCGTTCGACGCGCGCACCGAGGAACTGCGCGCCAGACTGCTCGCCTTCATGGACGAGTACGTGTACCCGGCCGAGGCGGTCGCCGAGGAGCAGCGGGCCCTGCTCGCCTCGCCGTGGGACACCCCGGCCGTGGTGGAGGAGCTGAAGGCCGAGGCCCGCCGCCAGGGGCTGTGGAACCTCTTCCTGCCCGACGCCGAGTACGGCGCCGGCCTCACGAACCTCCAGTACGCGCCGCTGGCCGAGATCACCGGCCGCTCCCCGCAGCTGGCGCCGACCGCGCTGAACTGTGCCGCGCCGGACACCGGGAACATGGAGGTGCTGTCGCAGTTCGGCAGCGAGCGGCAGCGGAAGCAGTGGCTGGAGCCGCTGCTGGCGGGTGAGATCCGCTCGGCGTTCGCGATGACCGAACCGGAGGTGGCCTCCTCCGACGCCACGAACATCACCACGCTCATCGAGCGGGACGGCGACGACTACGTCATCACCGGCCGCAAGTGGTACATCTCCGGGGCGATGAACCCGGACTGCGCGATCTTCATCGTGATGGGCAAGACGGACCCCGACGGTCCCGACATCCGCCGTCAGCAGTCCATGGTGCTGGTGCCCCGTGACACACCGGGAGTGACCGTCGAGCGGGCGATGAGGGTCTTCGGCTACGAGGACCACTACCACGGCGGCCACGCCGAGGTGGTCTTCGACCACGCGCGCGTGCCGGTCACCAACCTGGTCGGCGAGGAGGGCGGCGGTTTCGCCATCGCCCAGGCCCGGCTCGGTCCGGGCCGGATCCACCACTGCATGCGGCTGATCGGCATGGCCGAGCGGGCGATCGAGCTGATGTGCCGCCGGGCCGTCTCGCGCGAGGCGTTCGGCAAGGCGCTGGGGCAGCAGGGTGTGGTGCACAACTGGATCGCCGACGCGCGCGTGACGGTCGAGCAGTTGCGGCTGCTGGTCCTCAAGACGGCCTGGATGATGGACACGGTGGGCAACCGGGGGGCGCACACGGAGATCCAGTCGATCAAGATCGCGACGCCGCGGGCGGTCGTGGACATCATCGACCGGGCGATCCAGTTGCACGGCGCGGGCGGCGTCAGCCAGGACTTCCCGCTGGCCGAGCTGTACGCCGGGGCGCGGACCCTGATGATCGCCGACGGCCCGGACGAGGTGCACCAGCGTTCGCTGGCACGGCGGGAGCTGAAGAAGTACCTGTGAGGCGACGGGTGAGGGGCGGCTGCGGCGAGCAGCCGCCCCTCACCCGTGCGCCCCTCACCCGTGCGCCCCTCACCCGTGCGCGCCGCGGCCCGCCCTCGCCCGCGCCAGGGCCTGTCGTCCGGATCAGGCCCTACGGCCGCAGCGCCCGCAGCAGCAGGTCGGCCAGGTGGTCGGCGACCTCCTGGGGGCTCATGGGGCCGTCCGGCCGGTACCAGGTCGACAGGTGGTGCACGGACCCGAAGTGGTAGTCCACGATCAGGTCTGCCGGGGTCGCCCTCGAGAAGACACCGCTCTCCTGGCCCTCCTCGACGAGGGCGCGGAACCGCTCGTGGTAGCGGCGGCGCTCGGCCCGGACCTGCTTGTTCTTCTCGGGGCTGAGGTGGTGCATCGAGCGGAAGAAGATCGACGCGTCGTCGAGGTTCTCGATCGTCGTGACGACCACGTCGGCCGCGGCGCCCCGCAGCCGCTTCTCGATCGGCTCGTCGGCGTTCGCGAAGGCGTCCAGGCGTTCCTGCTGGACGCGCAGCACGCGCGCGTACACCTCGTGCAGGAGGTCGTCCTTGGAGCCGAAGTAGTGGTAGAGCGCTCCCTTGGTGACGCCCGCCGCCTCGACGATCTCCTGGACCGAGGTGCGGTCGTAGCCCTGCTCCGCGAAGAGCCGGGTGGCGGCGGCGAGGAGCCGCTGCGGGACAGGAGTCTCTGCACCGTCCGTCGTCCTGGGCACTGCCGCCACCTGCCTTCCGTTCGCCTTACCGACTGCTCTGCGTGGGGGAACGCAGTTCCCGCCGGAGGATCTTCCCACTCGCCGTCCTCGGCAGGTCGGGCAGGATCTCCACCTGCCGCGGATACTTGTGGGCGGCCGGTCTCTCCTTGCACTACGCGGCGAGTTCGCCGGGTACCGTGCCGGCGCCGGGACGCAGGCTGATGTACGCCTTCACGGTCTCCCCGCGGTACCCGTCGGGCACCCCGACGACGGCCGCCTCGCGCACCGCAGGATGGGTGTACAGCACGTCCTCGACCTCGCGCGGCCAGACCTTGAAGCCGGACGATCATGTCCTTCTTGCGGTCGACGACGTACAGCCAGCCCTGTTCGTCCATGAAGCCGATGTCGCCGGTGCGCAGCTCGCCGTCGGGGAAGGTCTCGGCGGTGGCGGCGGGGCGGCGCCAGTAGCCGGGGACCACCCGGGGACCGGGTACGACGATCTCGCCCTGTTCGCCGAAGGGCACCTCCTCGCCCCGGTCGTCGACGATCCGGACGACCGTGTCGGGGCCCGGTACGCCGACCGCGAGGGTCCCGGAGGCCGGATCGACGGGCGCCTCCGGGTGGACCGGCGCAGGGCGTGCACCAGGGAGTCGGCCCGGTCGACGGGGCCGCGCTGGGCCTCGTCGAGGAGGTCCAGCCAGGGTCTGGCGGCGTAGCGGGAGGCGGTCACCCGGCGGCCTCCCACTTCTGCTGGATGTGGTTCATGGTGGCCAGCCAGCGGTCGGGGTCACCGGCCCGCGCCTGGTAGTACCCGGCGACCTCGGGGTGCGGCAGGATCAGGAAGCGGTCCTCGGCCATCCCCTCGAAGAGGGCGTCCGCCACGTCCCGCGGCTCGATCGCGGTGGGCTTGAGCACGAGGTCGCCCGCGCTGCCGGTGGCGTCGAGCATGTCGGTGCGCACGCCCTGGGGACAGACGGCGTGGACCTTGATGCCGCGGTGGCGGTAGGTCAGCGACAGCCACTCGGCGAAGGCGTACGCGCCGTGCTTGGTCACGCTGTAGGGCGCGGCGCCGATCATGGTGAGCAGCCCGGCGGCGGAGACCGTGGAGACGAACCGGCCCGAGCCGCGCTCCAGCCAGTCGGGGATCAGGGTGTGCGCCGCGCGGACGTGGGCCATCACGTTGACGTCCCAGGCCAGCGCCCACACCGACTCGTCGGCCGCCTCGGAGCCGCCCGAGCCGACACCGGCGTTGGCGCAGTAGATGTCGACGGTGCCGCCGAGTGCCTCGCGGGCGTCCGTGACGATCGCGGAGGCGTCGCCCGGCACGGCGGTCCCGCCGATCTCCTCGGCGACGGACTTCGCCCGGTCCGCGTCGAGGTCGTTGACGACGACCCGCGCCCCCTCGGCGGCGAAACGCCGGGCGAGCGCGGCCCCGATGCCGCCTCCCGCCCCGGTGACGACGACCCCAGCACCTCGAACGGCTTCCACCATCGATCTCCTTCGACCCGGCTCCGGCCCGACTTCCTGCCCGACTTCCTGCCTGACTTCCGGCCGTCAGACTAACCGGTCGGTATGTTTCGGGAAAGGGTCGGCGCAGCATGGTTGAGGAGCGCGGGGCCGTTGCACCGAACGGCTCCGCCGCGGGGCGCCGGCCGCCCCGCCCCTCGCACCCGACCCTGCCCGCGGGAGCCCGCATGCATCCGTCCAGACGAACCCTGCTCGCGGCGGCGACGACGGCCGCCGCCCTTCCGGCGACGGCGTCCCCCGCCCGGGCGGCCCGCCGCGCGCAGACCGGCTTCGAGCGCCTGCGGGCCGCCGGCTACGACCGTCTCGACGGCCGGCGGGTCGGCATCGTCACCAACCCCACCGGGGTCACCCGCGACGTACGCCACGTCGTCGACGTCATGCACGCGGACGACCGGGTGGACCTGGTCGCCGTCTTCGGCCCCGAGCACGGCTTCCGGGGCACCGCGCAGGCGGGCGGCTCCGAGGGCCGTCACGACGACCCGGCGACCGGCCTGCCCGTCCACGACACCTACCTCAAGAGCGGGCAGCCGCTCGCGGACGTGTTCACCGCCTCCGGCGTCGACACGGTCGTCTTCGACGTCCAGGACGTCGGCGCCCGCTTCTACACCTACATCTGGACGCTGTACGACTGCATGGAGGCGGCGCGGCTGGCCGGAAAACGGTTCGTCGTGCTGGACCGGCCCAACCCGGTGACCGGGCGGGCGGCCCTGGGGCCCGTGCTGCACCCGGAGTTCGCCACCTTCGTGGGACGCGAGCCGATCGCGCAGGCGCACGGCATGACGGTGGCGGAGCTGGCCCGGCTGTTCAACGGGGAGTTCCTGGCGTCCCCGGTGGAGCTGGACACCGTGCCGATGACCGGATGGCGGCGGTCGGACTGGTACGACGACTGCGGGCTGCCGTGGGTGCCGGCCAGCCCGAACATGCCGACGCCGCAGACGGCCCTCGTGTACGCGGGGACGTGCCTGTTCGAGGGGACGAACCTGTCGGAGGGCCGGGGCACGACGCGGCCGTTCGAACTCCTGGGCGCCGAGGGCGTGGACGGGAGCTGGGCGGCGGCCGTGAACGGACTCGGGCTGCCCGGCGCGCACTTCAGGGAGGCGTACTTCGCGCCCGCCTTCTCCAAGTTCCAGGGCAGGACGGTCGGCGGGGTGCAGATCCACGTGCACGACCGGGACGCCTTCGACCCGGTCCGCACCGGCATCGCCCTCCTCGTGACCGCCAAGAAGGTCTGGAGCGGCTTCGCCTGGCGTACCGACGGGTGGATCGACAAGCTCACCGGCTCGGCGTGGGTGCGTACGGCGATCGACGCGGGTGCCGGGGTCGACGAGGTGGTGGCGGGCTGGCAGGAGGAGCTGGCCGCCTTCCGGCGGGTGCGCCGGGAGTACCTGCTGTACCGGTGAGCGGGGCGCACGGCCCGTACCGGTGAGCGGGGCGCACGGCGACGTCGTGCGCCCCGGACCGGCACGGGTGGTCACCGGTGGGAGGTGAACTCCACGACCTGCTGGTAGGTGGGCCGGTTCTGCCAGCTGATGTTGCCGTGCTTGATGCCGCCGAGGGTGCGCTGGACGATCGAGTCGGCGCACCACTGGTTGCCCGCCGCGCACAGCGTGTCGCCGGGGTAGACCTGGGCCGCGGTGCGGCCGGCCGCCTGCTTCAGGGTGGACAGGAGGACGTCGCGGCAGGCGCTGAGGCTGCCGCCGCCGCAGTAGGTGCGGCCCAGCGCGCCCCGCACCGGTTCACCGAGCACCGCCCGGATGTCCTTGTCGACATAGCTCCACCAGCCGTACTGGAAGGCGCTGCCGGCGTGCGCGCCGGTCGGGCCGTGTGCGGCCGAGGGAGTCTCGTCGACGGGCAGGTTGTTCGTCATGGCGGTGTAGAGCGCGGTACCGAGACCGGGTTCGAACTCCGCCTTCACCAGCAGCGGCCACCAGGCGTCGAGGATGCGGACGGCGTCCGCGTCGGCGTACGTCTTCGAACCGGCCGTGGTCTCCGTGCGCCGCCCGCCCGCCGCCAGCCAGGTGCGGAGCCTGGCGACCGCGGCCGAGGCCGCGGTGTCGGTGACGGGGGAGGTGTCGATCACCTTCAGCAGGTCGGGCAGCACGTCCTCGGCGCGCAGATCGGCGAGTGCCGCGTCCGCCATCGCCTTCGTCAGCGACGCCCGCGTGACGCCACCGGCCTGGACCAGCTTCTTCACCCGGTCCTCCAGCAGGTTGCCGCGGTGCACCGAACCGTTGCCCCAGGGCGCGGTCGCGTAGTCCTTGGCCTGCTTGTTGTTCCAGGAGATGTAGTAGTCCTGGTCGACGGAGTTGGGGTGCGCCGACGCGGGGGTGTACGCCGCCGTGTTGGTCGTCGGCTCCCAGTCGCGCCACTCGTACGCCGGCTGTGCCCAGACCGGGAACTCGGCGTCGACACCGCTCGCCCGGACCGGGTTGTCGCCGCTGTTGTAGTAGGCGGTGTGCTCGGAGTCGGCGTAGAACCAGTTGAAGGTGAAGTTGATGTGCTGCACCGCGCTCTGGAAGGACTGCGGTCCGGTGACGTAGGACGGGTCGTTCAGCATCTGGAAGCCGATGATGGAGTCGGCCTCGTGCAGGAACGACGAGCGCAGGGTGGTGTAGGCGACCTTCTTGCCGCCGACGGTCGCGCGGTACTCGACGGGGCCGTACTCGGTGCGCCAGACGCGCATCGTGTACGAACCGGCCGCGGTGCCGTCGGCGGTGGTCGGCTTCCAGGCGTTCTTCTGCTCGGTCTTCTCCATCGCCGTGCAGGTGCCGCGGTACAGGTAGTGGTAGTCGTCCTGGCACAGCTCGACGGCGTAGGTGTCGATGATGTCCTGGCCGGAGGTGGTGGCGCTCCACGCGTAGTCCTGGCCTCGGCCCAGCTCGACGTACATGCTGAGGCCCGCGAAGGAGGCGCCGCGGGCGCTGATGCCCGGGCCCTGGATCTCCTGGAGCAGCAGGAGTTGCGGGGCGAAGTAGCCGGTCTGCGGGCCGAAGACGGCGACCGGGTGGCCGCTCGCGGTGTGATCGCCGCTGACCACGAGGGCGTTGGACATGCCGCGCCGGGCGGAGGTGGTGGCGGCCGCGGCCGCCGTGCCGGAGGCCTCCGCGGCGGCGGCGCCGGCCGCGCTGCCCGTCCGGTCGTGGACCAGCGGTTCCTCGACCACCGAGCCGGGGTCGGGCAGGGCCTCGCCCTGCGGGTCCTCGGGCCGGACGGCGTAGGGGAAGCTCTTGCCGTCGTGCAGGGTCATGACGGCCTCGGGGTCGTTGCGCTCGCGGAAGGACTCCCAGACCGCGGTGCCCTGTTCGACGCCGTACTTCTCCTGGGCGGCGAGCAGCGATATCGCGTTGTCGACCTCGCCGCCGCCCCCGGAGCCGAAGAGGGCACCGATGACCGAGGCGAGCGCCACCAGATCGGTGATCTTGAAGTGGTCGATGGTGCCCGCGTTGGTGATTGAGTCCTTGTGGCCCGTCAGGACGTATTCACCGGGGAAGTAACGGCCGCTGTCGGAGGCGTCGATGTAGGCGTTGATGCCGGCGAGGTAGGCGTTGGCGTCGTCCAGGGCCTGCCGGCCGCGGGCGCCGTTGGTGGCGACCGCGTTGTCGATCTGGGCCTGGAGGTCGGCCTCGGAATAGGGGGCGTGCCGCCAGAACTGCTGTTCCAGGCCCTGGTTGGAGGGATCGCCGCCCGCGAAGGAGGTGAGTTGGCCCCGGCCGACGTGCCGGAAGACGTCCATGAGCCACAGCCGGTCCTCGGCGGCCGCGTAGCCGGCGCCGAACTCGGTGCCGTATCTGGTGGTACCGGTGATGTGCGGTACGCCCGTCTTCTTGTCGCGGACGATCGTCACGTCGCCGCGGCCCGCGGGCTTGACGGTGGAGGCGACTTGATCGGCGGGAACCCCGAAGGACGCGTCGTTGAAGAACGTGTTGATCGTGGAGTTGGTGAGCGTCGAGTAGCCCTTGGCCAGGTTGGCGTAGGGGCCGAGCTGGTCCTCGGCGTGCGCGGGCTGGGTGCCGAAGGCCTGGTTGAGCAGGATCTGGGCCAGCGTGGCGTTGCCGTTCTGGCCGGGCGGCAGGATGTCGGAACACTGGTTTCCGCAGTGGTCGTTGGCCGCCGTGACCTCGGCCGCTGCCGCCGCCTGGGAGAGAGGCGACAAAAGTCCGGCGATCAGGGCGCATACGGATGCGGTCTTCAGGAACCCGGGGATTCTGCCGGGAGTTCTCAGTCTGTCGAGTGCGGTTCGGGAGGTTCGCCGTGGCATCGGCAACTCCTAGCGACGGGGGTGGCGGAGAAGTTACCGCCGGTATCCCCGAGTTTGAAGATGAACATGCGTCACTTTTCGGAGTCGCCTCATACGGCTTGTGGAGGGCATCGGAAGAAGGATGGACGGGAAGGGAGCCGAATCGCGTGTCGATACGTCTATTCGGCGACGTCCGTACGACGACGCCGAAGTGACCGAAGTGCAGGTGCGAATGTGACGGAGGTGCAAGGCGATGGCCGGTTTCCGGAGTCTGGCAAGACAGGTGCGCGACCCGCGGTGCGATCTGGCACTGCGGCGCTACTCGCTCCGCAAGTGCCTTGAGCGGTTCGCCCCCTACGGGCACAGGGCGACCTGGGACCATCTGTGCTCGCGTGCCGGGTTCGGTCCCGAGGACCGCTCCCCCGATCCGGCGCGGCTCGTGGCCGCACTGGACGAGCTGGAGGAGGCGCGTGCGGTGTGGCTGGCCTACGAGGTCGAGTTCGCCGACCGCCGCAGGAAGGAGAAGCACGACGGGCTGCGCCGGCCGGGCAGTGTGGACGACTGGCACCGGATGACCTGGGGCGGCTTCGGGGTGGCCTGGTGCGACGACCCGCGGGTCCACCCCCGTGAACCGCTGGCCGAGGTGCTGCGCCGGCTGATCGCCGCGCTGGAGCGCGAGCCGGGCTCCGACTGCCCGGTGTGCGGCGGCGAGCGGCTCGTGTGGAGGTACGACCTGGACCACGAACCGTCGTCCGGTCCGGTCTGCGCGGACTGCGGGATACTCGTCCCGCGCCCCGTGCTCACCCCCGAGGCCCTGGCGTACGCCAGGCGCGGACAGCGGCTGCTCATGTCGGCCTGATCCCGCCGTCAGGGCGCGAGACACCAAGTGGACGGCGGGGTGCGCCGGGGATGCCGCACCCCCTGTTCTTCCGCAACCCCGGCAACAGGGCCTGCGTCAGGGGTGGGTGACACCGTCGAGGCATGGTGCAGGTCCGTCCGGACGGAACGCGGGGTGCCGCCGACGGCGTGGTGCCGCTGTCCCCCGAGGCGCCGGCCGGGTCCGCCGCGGCAGCCGTCGCGGCCGGGGCCACGGAGGGCCAAGGGGCGGCGGGCCGTCAGGCGCAGCAGTCCTCGCCCGGGGGCGGGGCGGCCCGGGGGCCGCCGGGAGCGGGGGCCTTGCGTTCGGGGAGGAGGCGGGAGCCCGCGTTGCGGTCGCCGAAGGCGTCGTCGGGGTTGGACAGGACGCAGGAGTCGAGCGAGAGGCAGCCGCAGCCGATGCAGTCGGTGAGGTGGTCGCGCAGGCGGTTGAGCTGCCTGATGCGTTCGTCGAGTTCGGCTCGCCAGGCCTGCGAGAGGCGGGCCCAGTCCTCGCGGGTGGGGGTGCGTTCCTCGGGGAGTTCGGCGAGTGCGTCCCGGATCGTGGCGAGCGGGATGCCGACGCGCTGCGCGGCGCGGACGAAGGCGACCCGGCGGAGCGTGTCACGGGTGTAGCGACGCTGGTTGCCCGGGGTGCGCCGGCTGCTGATCAGGCCCTTGGACTCGTAGAAGTGCAGGGCGGAGACGGCGGCACCGCTGCGGGCGGCGACCTGGCCGACCGTGAGTTCGTGGATCGTCTCTGGAATCTTCGGCACCCGCCGGAGCCTACCCATCCCGCCGGACGCCCGGTCCGTTGACATGGCCCCCCGCGGCCACCATGCTAAGCAGTCGCTTAGACATTCCGTGAGTGCGAGAGAGGCCGCAGAGATGGCAGAGCCGAGGATCTTCACGTCCCCCGACGAGCTGAGGGCGGCGGTGGGCGAGCAGCTGGGGTACACCGACTGGCTGGAGGTCGACCAGAAGCGGATCGACCTGTTCGCGGAGGCCACCGGCGACCACCAGTGGATCCATGTCGACCCCGAGCGCGCGGCCTCGGGCCCGTTCGGGACCACCATCGCGCACGGCTATCTGACCCTGTCCCTGCTGCCGCTGTTCGGTCCCCAGCTGATCGCGGTCGAGGGCGTGAAGATGGGTGTCAACTACGGAACGAACAAGGTCCGGTTCCCCGCGCCCGTCCCGGTCGGTTCCCGGCTGCGCGCCACCGCGACCATCTCCGCCGTGGACGACGTCACCGGCGGCGTCCAGGTCACCGTCGCCTTCACGGTGGAGCGCGAGGGCGGCGACAAGCCGGTGTGCGTGGCCGAGTCGGTGTCGCGCTACTACCTCTGATCCGGCATCGCGTGCGCGGCGGGCCGCCCGCCCCGGACCGCCGGGCCGCCCCGCGGCACTCTCGCCCCCGCGGCTACTTCGCCGCCCCCACCATCCGCAGCACGAGGTCGGCGTACAGCGCGCCGACCTCGTCGGGGGTGCGCGGGCCGTCCACGTTGAACCAGCGGGCCACGTCGATGCACAGGGACAGCACCGCGAGGGTCGTCCCGTGCACGTCGATGACGTCGAACTCGCCGCTCGCCACGCCTTCCTCGATGATCCCGCGCACCTCTCCGTCGACCTGCCGGCGCAGCGCGAGGATCTCGGCGCGGGCGTCGGGGCCGAGGGCGTCCAGTTCGTACTGGACGACCCGTGCGGTGGTGCGCCGGCCCGCGTGCCAGCGGACGAAGGAGCTGACGGCCTCCGCGAGCCGGTCCGTCGCGCTGCCCCCGCCGCGCGCGGCCGTGCGCAGGATGTCCAGCGCGCGGTCGTGGCCGATCCGGCTGATGCGGTGGAGCAGCTCTTCCTTGGTCTTGTAGTGGATGTAGAGCGCGGCCGGGCTCATTCCGGCGCGGCCCGCGATGTCGCGGGTCGTCGTCGCGTGGTAGCCGCGCTCGGCGAAGGCCTCCACGGCGGCGACGAGCAGTCGCCGGGCCGCGTCAGGGGTGACCTCTTCCCACGGCTCGATCTCGCCGCCGGCCGTCTCCTCCGCCGTACTCATCGCTCGTTCGCCCCTCTCGGTACCGGAGCTCCACCATACCGCCGAAGGTGAGCGCCCGCTTAGCGTGACCGTCGGTGGCCGCCGGCGGTCGCCGGTGCGGGGGGGGCGGTGCGGGGGGGGGCGGGCTCAGATCTTCTCGAAGGGGTCGTGCTCGGCGAGCAGCTTCTCCAGACGGGCCTGGTCGACCCGGCTGACGATCTGCCCGGCCTCCTGGCGGTCCCGGATCACCTTGGCGAGCGTGAAGGCGGAGGTGACCAGGTAGAGAACGGCGATGCCGAGGAAACCGCGGACCCAGGCGTCGGCGTCCAGCCGGAGGATGCCGACGGCGGTGGCCGCCATGGCGACCGCGAACGACGCGACGGCCTGGCCGTAGAAGGCGGCCGTGCTCTGCTGCTTGACGGGTGTGTCACTCATGGGACGAGCATCGGCGGACGCGGCCCGCACCACATCGGCCGGAATACTCAGACGAGGTACTCAGACGAGGTGCTCAGAACGCCGAAACCCCCGTCAGCGCCCGCCCGATGACCAGTTTCTGGATCTGGCTCGTGCCCTCGTAGAGGGTCATGACGCGGGCGTCGCGCAGCAGTTTGCCCGCCGGGTACTCGTCGATGTAGCCGTAGCCGCCGTGGACCTGGAGGGCGTTGTTGGCGGCGCGGACGGCCGCCTCCGAGGCGAAGAGTTTGGCCTTGGAGGACTCGACGGCGAAGGGCAGCCCGCGGTCGACGAGGTCCGCGACCCGCCAGGTCAGCAGGCGGGCGGCGTCCACGTCGACCGCGATGTCGCTGATCAGTTCCTGGACGAGCTGGTGGTGGGCGATGGTCCTCCCGAACTGCTCGCGCTCCCCCGCGTAGCGCACGGCGGCGTCCAGCGCGGCCTGCGCTATGCCGACGCAGCCCGCCGCGACCGACATCCGGCCCTTGGCCAGGGCCGACATCGCGACGGAGAAGCCCTTGCCCTCCGCGCCGAGCAGCGCCGACGCGGGCACCCGTACGTCCTGAAGGACCAGTTCGGCGGTGGCCTGGCCGCGCAGGCCGAGTTTGCCGTGGAGGGTGCGGCGGGTCAGCCCCGGCGTGTCCGTGGGGACCAGGAAGGCGGAGACACCCTTGTGGCCGGGGGCGTCCGTGGAGCGGGCGAAGAGCAGCACGACGTCGGCCCAGGTGCCGTTGGTGATGAACGTCTTGGTGCCGCTGATGACGTAGTCCCCGCCGTCGCGGACCGCGCGGGTGGTGAGGTTCCCGGCGTCGGAGCCGGTGCCGGGCTCGGTGAGACCGAAGCAGCCGACGTACGCGCCGGAGGTCAGTCCCGGCAGCCAGCGCCGCTTCTGCTCCTCGTCCCCCCAGGCCGCGACGGTCTTGGCGACCAGGCCGAGGGAGACCGAGACGATACCGCGCACGGAGGAGTCGCCGCGGCCCAGCTCCTCCGTGACCAGGCAGTACGCGAGGTGGTCGCCGCCGGAACCGCCGTACTCCTCGTCGATCGTCAGGCCCAGGAAGCCGACCTCGCCGAGCTTCTCGACGAGGGACCGGTCGACTTCCTCGGCGCGGTCCCAGGCCACGGCGTGCGGGGTGATCTCGCGGTCCACGAAGTCCCGGGCGAGCCGCCGTACGGCCTCCTGCTCCTCGCTGAGCCCCAGATGCATGACGCGTCACCCCACAGAGAACCGACGGACGGTGGAACGGGCGATCCGAGGACCCGTCCCCGGGCCCGGCCCGCCCGACCATTAAATTAGCACTGCTAGTTTCTTGGTCGCAGCCCTACTATGTGCGCCATGGCCCGACCGCGCAAGCCCTTGCTGAGCACCGACCGCATCGTCGAGACGGCCCGCGCGCTCGTGGACGCGGAGGGCCTCGCGGCGCTCTCGACCCGCCGGCTCGCCGCCGAACTCGGGGTGAGCGGGCCCTCGCTCTACAACCACTTCCGGACGAAGGACGAGATCCTCGAGGCGGTCGCCGACTCGGTCAGCGCCCAGGTCGACCTGTCGATGTTCGAGGACGGCCGGCAGTGGCGGACCGCGCTGCGCGACTGGGCGGTCTCCTACCGGACCGCCCTGCGCGACCATCCGAACATCGTGCCGGTCCTCGCCCGCGGCCCCGGCCGCCGGCCGGCCGGACTGCGGCTCGCGGACGCGGTCTACGGCGCGATGGTCGAGGCGGGCTGGCCGCCCGCGCAGGCCACCTCGATCGGCGCGCTGATGCGGTACTTCATCATGGGTTCCGCGCTCGGCTCCTTCGCCGGCGGCTTCGTGGACGACGCCAGCGCCTACGACCCGGCCGACTACCCGCACCTCGGACAGGCCCATCTGCTGGCCGAGCAGCAGGAGAAGGTCGACGAGCGGGCCTTCGAGACGGGCCTCGCGGCCCTGCTGGACGGGCTGGCGCAGCAGTACGAGCAGCTGCGGCGCACGGCGTGATCCCGGGCGCCGGCACTTCGGCGCCCGCCGAACCGTCCGTGTCCCATGCTGGGAGCCATGACCACCAGGGATCCCCGCGCGCCGCTGCTGGCCGGGCTGGCCGGCCTGATCGCCGACGAGACGCGCGCCGCGTGTCTGCTGGCGCTGCTCGACGGCCGGGCGTGGACCGCGGGCGAGCTGGCCCGGCACGCGGGCGTCGCCGCCTCGACCGTGAGCGAGCACCTCGGCAAGCTCGTCGCCGGCGGGATGCTCACCGAGGAACGGCAGGGCCGCCACCGGTACGTGCGGCTCGCCGACGCGCGCGTCGCCCAGCTCGTGGAGGACCTGGCCGCCCAGGTCGCCCCCGCCGACGCCGCAGGGCCCCGGACCCTGCGCGAGTCGAGCGCCGGGGCGGCCATGGCACGCGGCCGGACCTGCTACGACCATCTCGCCGGGCGGCTCGGCATCGCCGTCACCGACGCCCTGACCGCGCGCGGGCTCCTCGTCCAGGACACCGGCTTCGCGCTGACGGACGCCGGGCTCGGGTGGTTCGCGGACACCGGCATCGCCCTGGACCGCGGGAGCCGCCGTCCGCTGGCCCGCGCCTGCCTCGACTGGACCGAACGCCGGCCGCACCTCGCCGGGGTCGCGGGCGCGGCCCTGTGCCGGCACGCCCTCGACACGGGCTGGTGCGAGCGCGTCGGCTCCGGGCGGGCCGTGCGCGTGACCGCCACCGGCCGGCGGGCGCTGGGCGAGCTGCTCGGCATCGACGGGGCGGCACTGCGGTGACCGGGACACCGGCGAGCCGCGGCCGGCGTCCGGTTCCCGCGAGCCCGTCCACCCTCCGACTCCCCCTTTTCAGGAGCATGATGAACACCGCCGACCGCCCGGAACGCCGTACCCGACTGCTCGCCGCCGGTGCGGCCTCGGTCACCGTCGTACTGTGGGCCTCCGCCTTCGTGTCGATCCGCAGCGCCGGCGCCGCGTACTCCCCCGGCGCGCTGGCCCTCGGCCGCCTGCTGGCCGGCACCCTGACCCTGGGCGCGATCTGTCTCCTACGGCGGGAGGGGCTGCCGCCGCGGTCCGCCCGGCGCGGGATCGCGGTGTCGGGGGTGCTGTGGTTCGGCTTCTACATGGTGGCGCTGAACTGGGGCGAGCAGGAGGTCGACGCGGGGACGGCGGCCCTGGTCGTGAACATCGGTCCGCTGCTCATCGCCCTGCTCGGCGCGCGGTTCCTCGGCGACCGGCTGCCGCCGCGGCTGCTGGCCGGGATGGCGGTGTCGTTCGCGGGCGCGGTGACGGTCGGACTGTCGATGTCGGGCGGGGGCGGTTCCTCGCTGTTCGGGGTGGTGCTGTGCCTGCTGGCCGCCGTCGCGTACGCGGGCGGGGTCGTGGCGCAGAAGCCGGCGCTGGGGCGGGCCGGCGCCCTGCAGGTGACGACGTTCGGGTGCCTGGTGGGTGCGGTGACCTGCCTGCCCTTCGCCGGGCAGCTGGTCGGCGACGCCGCCGACGCGCCGCTGTCGGCCACGCTCAACATGGTCTACCTGGGCGTGTTCCCGACGGCACTCGCCTTCACCACCTGGGCGTACGCGCTGGCCCGGACCACGGCCGGACGGATGGGCGCGACGACGTACGCCGTGCCCTCGCTGGTGGTGCTGATGTCGTGGCTGACCCTGGGCGAGGTACCGGGGGTCCTCACCCTGGCGGGCGGGGCGCTGTGCCTGGCGGGGGTGGCGGTGTCCCGGTCGGGGGGACCGGCCGGACGGCCCGCGGCACCGCAGCCCCAGGCCCAGTCCCAGGCCCAGCCGCAGCCGCAGGCGCAGGCGCGGCCCGACGAGGCCGAGGCGCCGAACTGACGGCGCCGGGGCCGGGGAGGTCGGCCCCGAGTCGCCCCGGGAGGCCGACCCCGGGAAGCCGACCCCGGGGCCCGGCAGGCCGGCACCGGGGGACGACGCCCGCGTCCGGCAAGGCCGAGGTGGCGGGGCCGGGTCCGCGGGCCCGGCGAGGCCGGCATGCGCACCGCCGCCTCCGAGGGCCACCGCCCGCCGCACGAGCCGCCGAGCGCGACCCGGCCGCGGTGGCGGCGCGCCGGGGCCGGGGCACGACCTGGTGACGGGGCGGGAATCTCCGGGACTCCGGAAAGCCGGGACTCAAGAACTCAAGAACTCAAGAACTCAGGAATTCCGGGACTCCGGGACTCCGGGACTCCGGGACACGGCCTCCGCGGGGGCGCCGGCGCGAAATCGCAGTCCGTGGCCGCGGCTTCGGCACAGGGCCGCGGCCCGCGGCAGGGGCGCCCGCACGCAACCGCGGCCCGAGGCAGGGGCGCCGTACGCAACCGCGGCCCGAGGCGGCTCGGCCGTCGCGGTGCCGGTGCCGTCGGTGTGCCGTCCGGATCTCGGGGTTCCGGGGTCCCGTGCCAGGTGTCAGAAGACGATCAGGGCCCGGCCGCCCTTGCCCGCGAGCATGTTCTCGAAGGCCGCCGGGATGCCCTCCAGGGCGATGCGTTCGGTGATGAGGGAGCCGAGGTCCAGGCGGCCGGCGCGGACGTGCCCGGCCAGGACCGGGAGGTCGCGGGCCGGGTCGGAGTTGCCGTAGACGCAGCCGGTGAGGGTGCGGCCCCAGTGGAAGAGTTCCAGGGCGTTGAAGGTGACCTGCTGGTCCTTGCCGCCGATGCCGACGACCGCGGTGCGGCCGCCGCGGCGGGTGGACTCCCAGGCCGTGCGGATGGTGACCGCGCGGCCGACGCATTCCACGGCGACGTCGACGCCCTGCTTCCCGGTGAGGGCGCGGATCTCCCGGGCGGTGTTGTCGGAGGCCACGACGTACTCGGTGGCGCCCGCCGCGCGGGCCAGTTCCTCCTTCTCCGGGGAGACGTCGACGGCGACGATCGTCGAGGCGCCCGCGATCCGGGCCGCCTGGAGGGCCGCGAGGCCGACCCCGCCGACGCCGAACACGGCCACCGTCTCGCCGGGGCGGACCTGGGCGCAGTGGTGGACGGCGCCGTAGCCGGTGAGGACCGCGCAGCCGAGGAGGGCCGCGTCGGTGAGCGGGATGCCGTCGGGCAGGGGCAGGGTGCAGGAGACGGGGACGACGGTCTCCTCGGCGAACGCGGCGACGTTCAGGCCGGGGTGGAGGTCGGTGCCGCCGGCGGTCGTGGCGTACACGTCGGCGGAGCCGCTGAGCGCGTCGGCGCACAGCCAGACCTCGCCGAGCGAGCAGGCGTGACAGCTTCCGCAGGACGGGGCCCAGTTGAGGACCACGCGGTCGCCGGGGGCGAGGCCGGTGACGCCCTCGCCGACGGAGACGACCGTGCCCGCGCCCTCGTGGCCGAGGACGGCCGGGACCGGCACCCGCATGGTGCCGTCGGACAGGGACAGGTCGGAGTGGCAGACGCCGGCGGCGGCGAGCCGGACGCGGACCCGGCCCGGTCCGGGCTCGGGCAGCTCGATCTCGGTGATCTCCAGCGGGGCGCCCACGGCGGGAAGGACGGCGGCACGAACCACGGGGAACTCCTCAGAACTGGAGGGACTTGGTCTGGAGGTACTCGGTGAGACCGTGCGCGCCGAGTTCCCGGCCGACGCCCGACTGCTTGTAGCCGCCGAAGGGGGCGAGCGGGTTGAAGCGGCCGCCGTTGATGTCGACCTGCCCGGTGTCCATCCGGCGGGCGAAGGCGACCGCCTCCGCCTCCTCGCCGGCCCAGACGGCGCCGGCCAGGCCGTAGACCGTGCCGTTGGCGATGCGCAGGGCGTCCTCCTCGTCCTCGTAGCGCAGGACCGACAGGACGGGGCCGAAGATCTCCTCCTGGGCGATCGTCATCTCGGGGGTGACGTCGGCGAACACGGTGGGGCTGACGAACCAGCCCCGCTCGTGGGGGCTTTCGGTGCCTCCCGTGACCAGGCGCGCGCCCTCGGCGACGCCCTTGTCGATGTAACCGCGCACCCGCGCCTGCTGCTTGGCGTTGACGAGGGGGCCGATGCGGTCGCCGTACTTCGCGGCGGCGGTGGCGGCCAGCTCGACGGCCTCGTCGTACCGGTCGCGGTGGACCAGCATCCGGGTCCAGGCGCTGCACGTCTGACCGGAGTTGGACATCACGTTGGCGACGCCGACGTTGACGGCGCGGGCGAGGTCGGCGCCCGGGAGGATGACGTTGGCGGACTTGCCGCCGAGTTCGAGGGCCACCTTCTTGATCGCGGCACCGGCCGTCGCGGCGATCCGCTTGCCCACGGCGGTGGAACCGGTGAAGGAGACGAGGTCGACGCCGGGGTGTCCGGCGAGGGCCTGCCCGGCGACCGGGCCGAGGCCCGTGACGAGGTTGAGGACCCCGGCCGGGACGCCGGCCTCGTGGACCGCCTCGGCGAAGAGCTGCGCGACGAGCGGGGTGTCCTCGGCGGGCTTCAGGACGACCGTGCAGCCGGCGGCGAGGGCCGGGGCGGCCTTGGCGACGATCTGGTGGAGCGGGTAGTTCCAGGGTGTGATGGCACCGACCACGCCGACCGGCTCCTGGTACACGGTCGAGTTGCCGACCTTCTCCTCGAAGGAGTGGGTGGCGGCCAGTTCGGCGTAGGAGCCGGCGACCGCGATCGGGACGGCCGCGTGCACCGCCTGGGAGAAGGGCAGCGGGGAGCCGAGTTCGGCGGTGACCGTCTCGGCGATCTCGTCCTTGCGGGCCGCCAGCACGTCCCGGAGGGCGCTCAGGCGCGCGGCCCGCTCGGCGGGCGCCGTCGCCGCCCAGCCGGGAAGGGCGGCACGGGCGGCCCGTACGGCCGCGTCGACGTCCTCGGGACCGGCGGCCGGGACCCGGCCGATGACCTGCTCGTCCGCCGGGTTGACGACCTCGATCACGTCCTGCCCGGCGGCGGGGCGCCAGGCGCCGTCGAGGTAGATGCCGTCGTGTGCCTTCATCGCGTTCCCTCCGGGCGGTCGTCGTCGTCCGCGCCCTAAACTAGCGCCGATAGTTTTCCGGCACCAGGGGCGTTCGCCGTGCGGCGTCCCACACGGGCACGACAGCCGCCGGGGCGTCACTCGTCGAGGTCCGGCAGCCGGTCCGGGGCGGGGCAGATCCGCTCGCCGTGCTGGTCGAAGACGAACAGGTGGGCGAGGTCGACGAGGAGCGGGACCTGCATGCCGTACCGCAGGTCGAAGTCGGGTGTGGTCCGCACGACCAGGTCGCCGGGCTGGCGGCCGTCCGGGGCGGCCACCGCGAGGGGCTGCTGCGCGGGCTCGTCCAGCACCACGACCGGCCCGGCCCGCCGGCTGCCGGCCCGCCCCCGCAGCCGGTCCAGCACCCCGCTCTCCCGCCGTCGCCGCCGGGACGGCCCGGCCTGCGGGCGCGGCGCCTCCAGGTCGGGTACGACGGCGGGGCGCGAGCCGGTGTCGAAGTGCACGAGCACCTCGTGGCCCTGGAACTCCACGTGCTCCACCAGGCCGGTGATGTGCGTCTCGCCGGGACGCGCCTCGGCGAGACGGCCGACGCGGACGGCCTCCGAGCGCAGACCGACGATCACCTCGCGGCCCTGCTGCACCCGCAGCAACTTGTGGTCCAGGGACAGCGGTTCGGGCAGCCGCAGGGCCTGCTTGCCGAGGCTGACCGTCATCGCCCCGTCGAGCGGGGCCCGGACCACGCCGCGCAGGAGGTTGATGCGCGGGGTGCCGACGAAGGCGGCCACGAAGACGTTGCGGGGCAGGGCGTAGACCGAGCGGGGGGTGCCGACCTGCTGGAGGACACCGCCGCGCAGGACCGCCACCCGGTCGCCGAGGGACATGGCCTCGGCCTGGTCGTGCGTGACGTACACCGTCGTCACGCCCAGTTTGCGCGTCAGGGAGGCTATTTCGGCCCGCAACCGGTTGCGGAGCTTGGCGTCCAGGTTGGACAGCGGTTCGTCCATCAGGAAGGCGGACGGGTGGCGGGCGATGGCCCGGCCCATGGCGACCCGCTGGCGCTCCCCGCCGGAGAGCTGGCCGGGGTAACGGTCGAGGAGGTCCTCGATGCCGAGCATCCGTGCGGTGGCGTCGACGCGGGGGGCCGGATCGGCGCCCGGGGCCTCGATGCGCAGCGGGAAACCGATGTTGTCCCGGCCGGTCATGGTCGGGTAGAGGGCGAAGTTCTGGAACACCATCGCGATGTCCCGGCCGGACGGCGGCAGATCGTTCGCGTACGCGCCGTCGAGCAGCAACTGCCCTTCCGTGATCTGCTCCAGCCCGGCGATCATCCGCAGCACCGTGGACTTTCCGCAGCCGGAGGGCCCGAGCAGCACGAGGAATTCGCCGGGCGCGATGTCCAGCGACAGCCGGTCCACCACACGGCAGCCGTCGGCGCGGTAGGCCTTGCTCACGTCGTGCAGGGAGATGGCGCGTGTCATGACAGGAGTCCCCGGGGCTCACGGACCCGCCGGCGCCCGCCCCGTCCGGATCGGGACGGGGCGGGCGCCGGGCGGACCCTGGGCGCGTGTGCTCGACAGCCTCCGAAGGGTCGAACGAGGCTGTGAGTCACGGAAGTTAACGGACTGTGCGCGCCCGGGGAAGAGAACCGGCCAGATCCGTGGCCGCGAAGTGCGGGCAACCCGCTCGCCGGAGCAGCCGCCCGGCTCGGCGTGCCGGGCCGGACCGGTCCCGGATCTGGGTCAGGCGGGCGAAGACCACGAGGTTGCCGGAGTGGCCGGACCTGCGGTCGAAGGTGCCGCCGCAGGTGATGAGCCGCAGTTCGGGGCGGCCCCGGTCGCCGTACACCTCCCGGTCGGGGAAGTGGGCCTTCTCGTACCCGCCGATCACGGAAGCACCGCGTGCCGCGCCTCAGATACCGCTCTTACGGCCCAAGGAGGAGCCGGTACGCCGGACTCCGCCCCGGCTCCCGGCTCCGCCACCGGCCCCGGCTCCGCCACCGGCTCCGGCCCCGCCACTGGCCCCGGCCCCGGCCCCGGCCCCGGGAGCGTCGTCACCGCCCGCCGTCCGCTCCCCCGGCCCGCCCCGTGCCGGTGAGCGCAGCGCCACCCCCGACGAGAGCAGCAACAGCCCGCCCAGCATCACGAACGGTGCCGCCACGCCTGCCACCCCGGCGATCACACCCGCGGCGGCCGGCGCGGCGACCTGGCCCAGGCGGTTGCCGGTCAGCCGGAGCGCGAGGGCGGTGGAGCGGGCGCCGTCGGGCGCGGCCCGGACGACGGTCGTCATGGACAGGGGCTGCCCGACCCCGAGGCAGAAGCCGAGCGCCGCGAGCATCACGGCCAGCGCCCACACCGGGACCGGCAGCGCTACCCCGGCGCACAGCAGGGCGGCCAGCAGGCAGGTCACGGTGAGCAGCACGGCCCGCCCGAGCAGCCGCAGCAGGGGCGTGAGGACCAGGCGGCAGGCGATGGTGGCGGCGGCCCGCAGACTGAGCAGCAGGCCGATCACCGACGGTGCGATGCCCCGGTGCTCGCCGACCACCGGCAGATAGGCGGTGAGGATGTCGGTCGCGGACAGCACCGAGAGGCTGACGAAGATGCCCGTGGGCACGCCCCGGGTGCGCAGGATGCGGACCACGGGTACGACGGGGACGCAGCCGCCCTTCGGCGTACGCGACGCGGCGGAGGTGTCCGGGTGCTCGATGCGCCACAGCGAGGTGAACGCGACCGCGGCGCCGGCTCCGGCGACGAGGAGGGCCAGCGCGCTGGTGCCGGCCATGTCGGAGCCGCCGATCAGGGCGCCCGCGGCGATCGGGCCGACCAGCTGGCCGAGCGAGGCGCCGATCGTGAAGTGGCCGAAGTTGCGGTCCTGGTCGTGCGGTGCCGACTGGCGGGCGACGAGCGACTGGGCGCCGATGACGAAGCAGAGGTGGCCGAGTCCCATGACGCCGCTCCACAGGGCCATCGCCCACAGGGAGCCGGCGACGCCGCTCAGCGCGCAGCCGCCGGCTGTCAGGACCACGCCGAAGGGCAGCAGGGGCGCGCACCGGCCGTGGTCGGTACGGCGCCCCAGCGGGACGGCGGCGAACAGCGGAAGGAGGGCGTACACACCGGCGATGACGCCGACCGCCCGTTCGTCCGCGCCCAGCGCGAGGGCCCGGTAGGAGACGGCGGGCCGGGCCATCGACACCGCCCCCTGCACGAAGCCGAAGGCGATGACGAGGCGGAGCAGCCAGCCGCGGTTCCCACCGGGCCCCATGGGTGTCTCCTCCCGGGCAGACGCAATGAGACGAAGCGATACGGCACAGGACCGGTCGCGGATCAGATGATCCCGAACAGCATTCCCGCCCCGAGGATCACCAGGCTGGTCAGGGCGGCCCACTTGACGACGAACCGCGTGTGGTCGCCGAACTCGACCTTGGCCATGCCGACGAGGACGTAGACGGCCGGGACGAGCGGGCTCGACATGTGCAGGGGCTGGCCCACCAGGGAGGCACGGGCGATCTCCAGCGAGGAGACCCCGTGGGCCTGGCCGGCCTCGGCGAGGACGGGCAGGACACCGAAGTAGAAGCCGTCGTTCGACATGAAGTAGGTGAGCGGGATGCTCAGGACGCCGGTGACGAAGGCCATGTGCGGGCCCATGCCGTCGGGGATGTTGTCCACCAGCCAGGTGGCCATGTGGTCGACCATGCCGGTGCCGGTGAGGACGCCGGTGAAGACGGCGGCGGCGAAGACCATGCCGGCGACGTTGAGGACGTTCTCGGCGTGCGCGCCGAGGCGGGCCTTCTGGTCGGGCATGTGCGGGAAGTTGACGGTGAGCGCGAGCGCGGCGCCGAGCAGGAACAGCACCGGGATCGGCAGCCACTCCATGATCATGGCGGTGAGCAGCGCGACCGTGAGGAGTGCGTTGAACCAGTACAGCTTGGGACGCAGGGTGGCGCGGTCCGGGTCCAGTCCGGCGAGGCGCTCGTCCTCCTCGGGCTCGTCGGCGTCGGCACCCGCGTCGGCACCCGCGTCGGCGTCGGCATCGGTGCCCGAACCCGAACCGCCCGCGGGGACGGCCTTCCTGTCGGTACCGGTCCCGGTTCCGGCACCGGTGCCGGCGCCCACGAGCACCGTCTCGGTCTCCGTCTCCTCCACCAGGACCTCGTCCAGCGTCAGCACGCCGAGCCGCTTGCGCTCGCGGCGGCCGAGGACGTAGGAGAGGGCGAAGACGCCCAGGAGGCCGACGGCCAGGGCCGGGATCATCGGGACGAAGATGTCGCCGGCGTCGAGCTTCAGGGCGGTGGCGGCGCGGGCGGTCGGGCCGCCCCAGGGCAGCGTGTTCATCACGCCGTTGGCCATCGCGGCGACACCGGTCATCACGACCAGGCTCATCTTCAGGCGCTTGTACAGCGGGTACATCGCCGAGACGGTGATCATGAAGGTGGTGGAGCCGTCGCCGTCGAGCGAGACGATCGCGGCGAGGAGCGCCGTGCCGACGACGATGCGCAGCGGGTCGGCCTTGCAGAACTTCAGGATGGCCCGCACGATCGGGTCGAACAGACCGACGTCGATCATCACACCGAAGTAGACGATCGCGAACATGAGCATCGCCGCGGTGGGGGCGAGGCTGGAGACGCCGTCGAGGACGTAGTCCCCGAGCTTGGCGCCCTTCCCGACGAAGACACAGAACAGTGCCGGGATCAGGACGAGCGCCGCGATCGGCGACATCTTCTTCAGCATGATCAGGACCAGGAAGGTCGCGATCATGGCGAAGCCGAGGATGGTCAGCATGAATGGATACCTAACGTTCGCCCTTGAACATCCCACCTGGGGGTCGGCGGTGCGTCGACGTTAGGACCGTTCAAACGGTGTTAACAAGACGTTGACGTGCGAGCAATAAGCGCAAAACTCCAGGTCAGCCGGTGGGGGTGAGTTCGACGGGTACGCCGTTGAGGACGGCGTTGCCGGACAGCGGGTCGAGCAGGCTGCCGTCGAGGAGCTGGTTGACGTTGACTCCGGGGTCGGCGCAGGCGTGGCCGAGCCGGGTGCCCGGGCGGTCGTGGCCCCAGCCGTGCGGGATGCTGACGACGCCCCGGCGCACCCCGTCGGTCACCTCGGCCGGCAGGGTCACCGCTCCCCCGGCGCCCTTGACCCGCACCGGCTCCCCGTCGCGCAGCCCGAGCCGCTCGGCGTCCTCGGGGTGGACCTGGACGGTGCAGCGGTTGCTGCCGCCGGTGAGAGCGGGGACGTTGTGCATCCAGCTGTTGTTGGACCTCAGGTGCCGGCGTCCGACGAGGACGAGCCCGGCGGGTCGCTCGCCCGCCGCCCGCCGCAGCCGCGGGAGATCGTCGGCGATCGGCCGGGGCAGCAGCTCGATCTTCCCGCTGCGGGTCTTCAGCGGCTGCGGCAGGCGCGGCCGCAGCGGCCCGAGGTCGATACCGTGCGGGCGGTCGAGGAGCCGCTCCAGGCACAGCCCGTCGGGGCGGGCGCCGAAGCCGTCGCCGTAGGGGCCGAGGCGCAGCATCATGTCGAGCCGGCGTTCGGGGCCGCTGTCGCCGGCGAGCCGTGCCGCGAGGTCCTCGGGGTCGCGGCCGTGCACGGGTGAGTGCGGGTCCTCGACCGCCTTGCCGAGGGTCTGGCCGATGACCAGGTCGTCGACGGCGCGGGGGTCGGCGCCGTGCATCCCGGTGACGGCCAGGGTCAGCCGGGCGAGGATCTCGGTCTCGGCCATCCGGCCCGGCTCCAGCGGGACCGCGGGGCGGGTGTAGCGGACCTGGTTGCGGACGGCGAGGGTGTTGAAGGCGAAGTCGTGGTGGGGGCTCTGGGACGGCGGGGGCGGCGGCAGGACGACGTCGGCGTGGCGCGAGGTCTCGTTGAGGTACGGGTCCACGCTGACCATGAAGTCGAGCGAGTCGAGCGCCTTGTCCAGCCGGTCGCCGTCGGGCGCGGAGAGCACCGGGTTGGCGGCCACGGCGATCAGCGCCCGGACCGGGGTGCCCTCGTCCGTCACGGTGTCGATCTCCTCGGCGAGCGCGGAGAGCGGCAGTTCGCCCTTGGCCTCGGGGTGCCGGCTCACACGGGAGTGCCAGCGCCCGAGCGCGAAGCCCCGGCCGGGACCGGCGGGCCGGGGCGTCCGGTCCGTGGCGGCCTGCGGGAAGAGGGCACCGCCAAACCGGTCGAGGTTGCCGGTGAGGATGTTGAGGACGTCGACGAGCCAGCTCGCGAGGGTGCCGTACGGGACGGTGCAGCTGCCGATGCGGCCGTAGACGGCGGCGGTGGGGGCGGCGGCGAGTTCACGGGCGAGGGTGCGCACGAGCGCGGCGTCCACGTCGCAGGCGGCCGTCACCGCCTCCGGAGTGAAGTCGCTGACGGCGTCGCGGAGTTCGTCGACTCCCTGCACATGGTCGCTCAAGTCGCCGAGCCGCACGAGCCCTTCCTCGAACAGCACGTGTGCCATCGCCGCCAGCAGCAGGGCGTCGGCGCCGGGCCGGATCGCGATGTGCCGGTCGGCGAGCCGCGCGGTGCGGGTGCGGCGGGGGTCGACGACCGTGAGGGTGCCGCCGCGGGCCCTGAGCGCCTTGAGCTTGCCGGGGAAGTCGGGGGCGGTGCACAGACTCCCGTTGGACTCCAGGGGGTTGGCCCCGATCAGGAGCAGGTGGTCGGTGTGGTCCAGGTCGGGCACCGGGATGGCGCCCGCGTCGCCGAAGAGGAGTCCGCTGGAGACGTGCTTGGGCATCTGGTCCACCGTCGAGGCGGTGAAGAGGCTGCGGGTGCCGAGTCCGGCGAGCAGTACGGGCGGGTAGAGCGCGCCGGCCATGGTGTGCACGTTGGGGTTGCCCAGGACGACGCCGACCGCGTGCGGGCCGTGGCGCTCGACGACCGGGCGGATCCCGGCGGCGACGGCGTCGAAGGCCTCCGCCCAGGTGGCCTCGCGCAGCTCGCCGTTCCGGCGGACGAGGGGTGTGCGCAGCCGGTCGGGGTCGCCGTCGACGGCGCCGAAGGCGGCGCCCTTGGGGCAGATGAACCCGTTGCTGAAGACGTCTTCGCGGTCGCCGCGGGCACGGGTGACCCGGGTTCCCTCGATGGTCAGGGTCAGCCCGCAGGTGGCCTCGCACAGGGGGCAGATTCGCAGGGCGGTGCGGGACACGGGTCCTCCTGGGAAGGCGGCGGCTGTGGCGCTCTCGTCCGCCGAGCATACCGACCGGTATGCATGCTGGGGAGGTCCTGGCCCGCGGGATCCGGCGGACGCCTCAGTCCAGCACGCGCCCCAGGTACGCCCGCAGCAGCTCCCGCGTCTCCTCGATGACCTTCGGGTCACCCTCGGGCGTCACCCGGAAGGCCAGGTGGACGAGGGTGTCGGCGGTCTCCACGGCGATCAGCAAGGCGCGGCTCAGGTCCTCGTCGGGGGTGCGGCCGAGGTGGTCGGAGAGCAGGTCGGCGAGGCGGTCGGCGACGCGGTGGTTGGGTTCGGCGCGCGAGCCGACCGGGATCTGGTTGCCGAAGTCCACGAGCGAGAAGCCGGGCGCGGTGCGCTTCATGGCGAGGTACTCGTCGAGGACGGCGTCCATCGCGGCCCGCCAGTCCCCCTGCCGGGCGCCCCGCAGCCGCTCGGTGACCCGCTCGGCGTACCGCTCCAGGTTGCGCTGGGCCAGCGCGTCGGCCATCTGCTTCTTGTTGCCGAAGAAGCGGTAGACCGACCCGATGGGGACGCCGGCCCGCTGGGCGACGGCACGGGTGCTCAGCGCGTCGTAGCCGACCTCGTCCAGGAGGTCGGCGCAGGCGTCGAGGATCCTGGTCAGCCGTTCGGCGCTGCGCCGCTGCACGGGCGCGCGACGGAGCGATGTCGCGTGGGGCACGGGCTTCATGATGCCTTTCCGCCGCGGTCCGGTGAACCTCGCCCCTCGGTACGGAGAAAGGTGCCCGGTGCACTCAACGCGGTGGGGGACGACGCGCCCGCGCCGTCCGGAGCACCAGGCCCGGAACCGGTGCCCGGCTCCGCTTCCGGCTCAGCCTCCGGCTCCGGCGACGCCTTCGTCTCCGTCTCCGTCTCCGTCTCCGTCTCCGAGGCCGTGATGTCCGCCGTGCTCTCCACCGGCTTCCCGTCGACCGCCCACACCGTGCCGTCGTCGGCGTACAGCCGTGCGGTGACCTGATGGGTGCCGTGCGCGAGGTAGCCCTCGGGGATGCGGTAGGAGGGGTCGCGCAGGTCGGCGAGGGGCGAGCCGTCCACGAAGAGCCGGGCGATGCCGCGACCGCCGACCGCCGCCTCCGCGCCGGACGGCGACAAGCGGAAGTCGCGCAGCTTCAGGCGCACGTCCCAGCCACCCTTCGCGTCGGGTTCCACCTCGAGACCGACCTGCGGCGCGCCCTTCCCGCCGATCTCCCGGTAGTGCCGCCCGTCGTCGTCCGTGTCGTCGAGCACCTTGCCCACGGGCGAGGGCGAGGGCGAGAGCGTGCTCTCCCGCCCGGCCGGCGCGGGCGCGCCACTGGTTCCGCAACCCGCGGATCCGGTCACCGACAGGACACAGACCGCGAGCGCGGGCAGGATTCCACGCGTCCACGACATGCCCGGGAGCGTAGAACACGGGTACGACACAGGGATCCTCCCGGGGTCGGGTTCTCGCCATCTGTGATCGTCCTCCGAGAGGAGGACCCGCGCACCTCTTGCGTCCGGGAAACCGCAATCCTACGGTGATGCAGAGGAATCGGCGGTCGAGGGAGCACGCATGAACAGCGGGGACGCACGCAAGACGGCGGAGGGGCTGACGTACCTCACGGGATTCGGCAACGAGCACGCCTCCGAGGCCGTGCCCGGCGCCCTGCCCGAGGGCCGCAACTCCCCGCAGCGCGCCCCCCTGGGCCTGTACGCGGAGCAGCTCAGCGGCTCCGCCTTCACCGAGCCGCGCGCCGACAACCGCCGCTCGTGGCTGTACCGGATCCGCCCCTCGGCGGCGCACCCGGCGTTCACCCGCACGGACAACGGCCGGCTGCGCACCGCCCCCTTCACCGACACGGTCCCGGACCCGAACCGGCTGCGCTGGAACCCCCTCCCCGACCCCGCGCCGGGGACGGACTTCCTCGGGGGCCTGTGGACCCTGGGCGGCAACGGCGACGCCGCGCAGCGCGCCGGCATGGCCGTGCACCTCTACCACGCCGACGCCGCCATGGACCGGGTGTTCAGCGACGCCGACGGCGAGCTGCTGATCGTGCCGGAGCGCGGCGGCCTGCTGCTGCGCACCGAGTTCGGTCTGCTGCACGCCGAGCCGGGGCACATCGCGCTGATCCCGCGCGGGGTCCGCTTCCGGGTGGAACCGCTCGACGGGACCGCGCGCGGTTACGTGTGCGAGAACTACGGCGCCCCGTTCCGCCTCCCCGACCTCGGCCCCATCGGTGCCAACGGCCTGGCCAACCCGCGCGACTTCCGCGCGCCCGTCGCCGCGTACGAGGACGTCGAGGGTCCGGTGGAGGTGGTCAACAAGTACTGCGGCAACCTCTGGACGGCCACCTACGACCACTCGCCCCTCGACGTCGTCGCCTGGCACGGCAACCACGTCCCGTACGTCTACGACCTGCGCCGCTTCAACGTCATCGGCACGATCTCGTACGACCACCCGGACCCGTCGATCTTCACGGTGCTGACGTCCCCGTCCGACACCCCCGGTCTGGCGGGCGTGGACTTCGTGGTCTTCGCGCCGCGCTGGCTGGTGGGCGAGGACACCTTCCGGCCGCCGTACTTCCACCGGAACGTGATGAGCGAGTACATGGGCCTGATAGAGGGGGCCTACGACGCAAAGGCGGAAGGCTTCGTGCCGGGCGGCGGCTCGCTGCACAACATGATGTCGGCGCACGGCCCGGACCGCGAGACGTTCGACCGGGCCTGCGCGGCCGACCTGGTGCCGCACAAGGTCGACGACGGGCTGGCGTTCATGTTCGAGACGCGGTGGCCGCTCGCCCTCACCCCGCAGGCGGCCGGCGCGGACCACCTGCAACAGGGCTACGACGACGTGTGGTCGGGCCTCGAACGTCACTTCCGCCCCTTGCACTAGAGGATTCCCGCCGGGTACGGATGGCCCCGTGACCTCCTTCGCGCCGGACTCGATCGTCCTGAACCGCAAGCTGCCGCTCTGGTACCAGGTGTCGCAGTCGCTGCGCGCCTCGATACTCGGCCGCTCGCCCGCGGACCCCCTGCGGCTGCCCACCGAGGAGCAGCTGGCCGGGCACTACGGAGTGAGCGTGCTGACCATGCGGCAGGCGCTCAAGGAGCTGGAGGACGAGGGGCTGATCACCCGGCACCGCCGGCGCGGCACGTTCATCGAGCCGACGGCCCAGCGGGGCGCCCCGGTGCGGCTGCTGGGCTCGGTCGACGCGATCGTGGCCCAGCAGTCGGGCATGGCGGTGGAACTGCTCTCGCACGGCGCGGCGCCGGTCCCGGCGGACGTCGCCGAGTACTTCCCCGACCTGGCGGAGGTGGCGACGTACCACCGGCTGCGCGGCGACGAGAAGACGGGCGAGCCGACCAACCACGCCCGCAACTACGTCCGTCCGGAACTCGCCGCGGTGATCGACCCGCAGGACCTGGTGCGCCGGCCGATGACCAAGGTGCTGCGGGACGTGGTGGGCGCGGACATCAGCCGGATCACCGACACGGTCGAGGCCCGTCTCGCGGACCCGGAGACCGCCCGGCTGCTCCGGGTACCGCTGCTCAGCCCGATCCTGCACTACACGGGCGTCACCTACGACAGCGGCGGCCGCCCGCTGGACGTGGCCGTCATCCACTACCGCGGCGACCGCTTCTCCTTCACGGTCACCCTCGACGCGCACTGAGCACGTCGTACGATGCCACGCGTGACGCGCGACGAAGCTCCGCCGCTGGCGGACCTCATGCCGTGGTCGGTCGCACCGCCGCGGCTCGGCCGGGGGTGGCCGACGGCCCCCGACCCGGCTTCCCTGCGGGCCCGTTGGGACCGCCTCCTGAAGGCGGAGGGAGCGGACCGCGAGGCCCTCTTCCAGCCGACCCGCTCGCGCACCGCGCGCACCGCGGTCGCACAGCTGCCCGGCGGGCCCGCCGGCACCGGGAGACTGATCCGCGCCACCGGTCCCTGCCCCGAGCCGGTCCGGGTCCTGGCGGCCCCCTTCGACGAGCGGTGGCTCATCCCCGACCACCGGCTGATCGACGCGGCCCGCCCCGAGCTGTGGCGGGTGGCGGACGCACACCAGGTCTTCGTGGTGGAGTCGGCCGAGGCCCCGCACCTCCTGGCGACCTCCCGCTTCCCGACGCTCCGCGCCGGCCGGATCCGCCCGCTGTACCGCCGCCCCGGCGGCGGGGAACCCAACCTCGCGCCGGGCCTGCTGGACCACCTCGGCCACTCCCGCGACCCGCTGGACTTCCTCGCCTGGACCCTCGCCGCCGTCCGTCCCGACCTCACGGTCCCGCTCACCCGGGACCCCGGCCTGTGGTCCCGCGGCGTCGCACTGGGCCACCGCCTGCTGCGGCTCCTGCGCCGCGACGGCGAGCGCCCCAAGCTGCCCGGCGGCCGCCGCCCCTACGTCCGCGCCCCGCTCCCCGCGCTGCCCCTGACCGTCCGCTACGACCCCGTCGAGGAGGCCCTCCACCTCGACGGGGGACGCATCTCCCCGGTCACCCCGCAGGCCTGGGACTTCCAGGCGGGCGGCGTCCGGGTCCTGGAGCAGTGGCTCGCGGTCCGCACGGCACCCGGCGAGGCCGGCACCCTCTGCGCCCTCCGCCCGCGCACCTGGCCCCAGCCCTGGACCTCGGAACTCCTGGAACTCATCACGGTGTTGACCCTGCTGACGGAACTCCTGCCCCGGCGGGCCGAGTTGCAGGTGACGGACGGCGTCACGGCGTCGGACCTGCGCGCGGCGGGCGTGCTGCCGGTACCGCACCGGGCCCGCCGCCCCGCCTCGGTCCTGACCCTGGACGAGGAGGGCCCGGAGGGCCAGTTGGCGCTCCTCTAGGACGTGCTCACGGCCCGGGCGTGCTCACGGCCTGGTCGCGAAGGCGTCCAGCACCCGCTCCACCGCGAACCCGAACACCGCCTCCAGGTCGACCGGCCCGGGATCCTCGGAGAAGGCCGCGGCCATCCGCAGCCGGCGGCCCGGGGGCGGTGGCGGGAGGTGGACTCGCCGGTCGGGCCGTTGCGGGCGCTGCTGCCTCCGATCACACTGCCGGGTGGAGTGGAGGCGCGGATGGGGCCTGTGCCCGCGCTCGGGGAGCACACCGAAGCCTTGCTGCGTGCCGTGGGGATGACGGACGAGGAGATCGCAGCGCTGCGCCGGGACGGTGTGGCCTCCTGAGCGCGGGCCTCAGTGCTTGTTGTTGCCGAACAGCGAACGGCGCAGCCGGCGCAGTGGCGCGAACAGCGAGACCCCGCTGACCCGGGCGCCCCCCGGACTGCGGTGGGCGGGCGCGCGCGACGTCAGTTCCCGCATCAGGGAGGTCGCCTCGACCGTCTCCCGCTGCGGTATGGCGGGGCCCGCCAGCACCGAGAGATGACGGTCGAGACGCGAACTGGTCGCGTTGCTCCCGCAGGTGATCGCAGGGACCCTCGCCCTGCTGCGCATCGTTATCTGTTCCATGTCACTCCCCACCCGTACGAGTCCACCCGGCCCGGGCAGGGTAACCCTATCGCCCCGGCGAGGCACACGTGTATCGCGGTCACGGGAATCACCTTCCCCGTAAGGGGGTTGACGACCCCTCCGCCATTACTCTCCGAATCCGACCGATTTCAGGGTGAGTTGGACAACCGGCTGAGTAGTGGGCTGCGGTGATCCGCCGTCGGGCTCGACGGTCACGGCGAGTGACGCCGACGAGGGCTCGAGCCCGGTGGCGACCAAGGGCGTGTCACCCTCGAAGAGGCCGAGGGAGCGCGGTTGCGCGTCGGGGCGCATGACCCAGAGCTGGTGCACCCGCCCGCCGGGCAGCCCGTCGTGTCCGCTCAACGTGACGACCGCCTCGCCCGCCGAAGCGGAGGCGATCACTCCGATCGTGCCGCCCCGCGCGTCCTTGCCGGTGCTCGCGCGGGCGTCCGGAGCGGCGAGAACGTGGGCGATCTCACGTGCCCGGGCCCGCTCGGCGTCGAGCTGGTCCTGGGTGCGACCGGCCTGGACCGCGAAGAGGGAGGCGACGACGAGCGCGGCGGCGGCCGTGGCGGTGGCGAACGGCACGAACAGCGGGCGGCGCGCCCGGGGCGCACGGGAGCGTCCGGGCGGCGGCCGCATGCCCCAGACATGCGGCGGCAGTTGGGGCGCGCGCTCCCGCGACGGCTCACGCGCGGGCTCCTGCGGCGTCGTCCGTACGGCGGCCAGGACCCGGTCCCGCATCGCGGTCGGGGGCTGCGCGGCCGTCGACCAGGCCAGCCGGACGGCGTCCTCGGACAGGGCGCGCACCTCGGCGGCGCAGCGGTCGCAGCCGCTCAGGTGTTTCTCGAAGCGGCGCCGCTCGCCGGATTCGAGGGCGTCGAGGGCGTAGGGCGCCGCCAGCGAGTGCAGGTCCTCGCGGCGGAGGAAGCCGAGGACGCTCATGCGGCACCTCCCAGGCAGTGGCGCAGCCGCGTGAGTCCGTCGCGCATCCGGGTCTTGACCGTGCCCAGCGGCAGCGAGAGCCGTTCGGCGACTTCGCGGTAGGTGTAGCCGTCGTAGTAGGCGAGGGTGACGGACTGTCGTTGCAGGGCCGTCAGCCGGTCCAGGCAGCGGCGTACCCACTCGCGCTCCAGACCGGCCTCCACCTCCTCGGTCACCTGGTCGAAGGCGGGGTGGTGGGCGCGCTGCGCCTCGCGCTGCTCGCGCTCGCCGGCCGCGCGGGCAGCGCGCACCCGGTCGACGGCGCGGCGGTGGGCGAGGGTGAGGATCCACGACAGCGCGCTGCCGCGCCGGGGGTCGAACCTGGCGGCGGAGCGCCAGAGTTCGAGCAGCACCTCCTGGGAGACCTCCTCCGACTGCGCGGGGTCCCGCACGACGCGCCGCACGAGTCCGAACACCGGCCCGGACACGATGGCGTAGAGCCGCTCGAACGCGTTCTGGTCGCCTCCCGCGACGAGCACCAGCAACTCGTCCGCCTCCATCCGGTCCCCCTCCCCGCGGCCGCACCCCGGCCGTCCCGTCGTACCAGGCACTCGCAACGCACACACCTCCGGCAGGGGTACGGATTCCAGGGGCGAAAACGCGGGTGAGCAGGAAAGAAAAAGTTTTTGTTTTCCGACCAATCCAGTCGGCATCCCCATTCCGTATCACTGTCCGTCAGGCAAGTTGGCACTGAGGACGGACGGCATGACAGCTATCTCCAGGAGCGGATCCGGACGCAGGGGCGTCGCGACCCTCATATGCGGGGCACTGGCCGCCGGGGGCCTCGCGGCCGCCGGCGTCGCCACGCTGGCACCCGGGGAGGCGGCCGCCTCCAGCCACCGGGAGGCCCCGCTCATATCGGGCACCCCGCAGTACGACAACACCGACGTGTACGCCTTCGTGAGCCCGGACAAACCGGATACCACGACGATCGTCGCGAACTGGATCCCGTTCGAGGAGCCGGCCGGCGGCCCGAACTTCTTCCCGTTCGCGGAGGACGCCCAGTACGACATCCACATCGACAACAACGGTGACGCGCAGGGCGAACTGCTCTTCCGCTACACCTTCAAGACGCATGTGAAGAACAAGAAGACGTTCCTGTACAACACCGGGGCGGTCGAGAGCCTGAACGACCCCGACCTGAACGTGACCCAGACGTACGACCTCGAACTGGTCAAGCTGGAGAAGGGGAAGGCCGTCCACAGGACCAAGCTCGCGGACGACGTGCCGGTGGCACCGTCGAACGTCGGCAAGGCGTCGATGCCCGACTACGCCAAGCTGCGCAAGCAGGCGGTCTACAAGCTCTCCAACGGTTCGCAGACCTTCGCCGGCCAGGCCGACGACCCGTTCTTCCTCGACCTGCGCGTCTTCGACCTGCTGTACGGCGGGAACCTCTCCGAGGTCGGCAACGACACGCTCAAGGGCTACAACGTCAACTCGATCGCCCTCCAGGTGCCGACGGACCTGATCACCGAGTCCGAGCACCAGTCGATCGTGGGCATCTGGTCGACCACCCAGCGCCGTAACGCGCAGGGCTACTACGCGCAGGTCTCCCGGCTGGGCAACCCGCTGGTCAACGAGGTCGTCAACCCCATCAAGGACAAGGACAGGTTCAACGCGTCCGAGCCGAAGGACGACGGCCAGTTCCTGAAGAACGTCACCAACCCGGAGCTGCCGAAGCTCATCGAGGCGATCTACAAGATCAAGGCGCCCGCCGAGCCGCGCAACGACCTGGTGGACGTGTTCCTCAAGGGCGTGAAGGGACTCAACCAGCCGCCGTACGTGACGCCTTCGGAGCAGCTGCGCCTCAACACCTCCATCAAGCCGACCGCCTCCCCCAAGCGGCTCGGCGTGCTGGACGGCGACAACGCGGGCTTCCCCAACGGGCGCCGGCTCACCGACGACGTGATCGACGCCGCGCTGCAGGTCGTCGAGGGCGAACTGCTGGGCGCCAAGAACGACCTGGGTGACGCGGTCGACAAGAACGACAAGCACTTCGAGAAGGCCTTCCCCTACGTCGCACTGCCGACCGAGGGTTCACGCGGCCCGCTCGCCAAGGGCGTCAGCACGGGCAACGACGTCCGCAACCAGCTCGGCGACGCGCTCCAGCCCGCGGGCACCACGTCCGGAACGGACACCACCGTGATCGCCGCCTCGGCGGGCGCCGGCGCGGCCGGAATCCTGCTCATCGGCGGCGGACTGATGTGGTGGCGCCGGACGAGCGGCGGCCACGGCCGACGGGCGTACCGGGGCTAGGCACTCCGGCCACGGGTCCGGAGGCGGCCCTGCGGGGGCGTCGTGGCGGGTCGCGTGCCTGCGGCGGTGCCGCACGGCGACACGGCCCCGCCCCTCGGGGCACTGCCGAACCCGACCGGGCCCCATCGAGCCCACCGGCCCAGGCCCGGCCACCGCCGGGCTCCTTGTCCGGGCGGGCGGGGGAGAATCCTGCACTCCCCCGCCCGCCCCACCGACGGGCGCGGCCCGCGTACTCATCCCCCACGGCGCGGGCCGCGCCACCCCCACGCACCAGCGCAGGACGATTCACTCCAGGCGACCGAGGAGAGGGCATGCCCCCGCGTACGAACGACGGCGGACCGGAGCGCGAGCGGCCGGCCTCCGGGCCCGATGCCGCCGCCCCGGCGGAGGAAACGGCGTCCGGGGAAGCGGCGGGCCCGCCGACGGCACGGCCGCAGGCGGCAAAGACCGCCGACGCGATCGAGCCGACCGGCGGAACCCGGGCGGCCGAGAACACCGGGACGGCCCGCGAGACCGCGAAGAACCACGAGGCCGCGGAGCCCCGCGGCACCCGGCCCGCTCCGGCCGCCGGAGCCACCGAACCCGCCGAACCCGCCGAACCCGCCGGGACCACCCGAGCCGCGGGGAGCCCCGAACTCACCGAACCCACCGAGACCGCCCCGACCACCGGGACCACCGGAAGCACCGGAAGCACCGGAAGCACCGAGACCCCCGAAGCAGCCGGCCCCTCCGACGAGCGGGTCGCCGCCGTTCAACGGGTCGCCGCCGCGGGGCGCCGTTGGCGGTCCGTGCAGCTCGGGGCCTGTGCCGCCATGCTGGCCGTCGGTCTCACCGCGGGGGCGATCGCGTTCGGCGCGGCGCGGGACGGCAGGAGCGACGCGCCGGTGGTGGCGGCCGCCGCGGTCTCTCCCGGTCTGCTCGCGGCCGCCGACCTCGGCACCGGCATCGCCTCGCTCCAGGCCCATCTCCGCGACCAGCCGAGGGACTTCGGCGGCTGGGCCACCCTCGGCCTCGCCTACGTCGAGCAGGCCCGCACCCAGGGCGACCCCTCCCGCTACCCGCAGGCCGAGCAGGCGCTGAAGCGCTCCCTCGCCCTGCGCCCGGACAACGACCAGGCCCTGTCCGGCCGTGCCGCGCTCGCCGCGGCCCGCCACGAGTTCACCGACGCGCTCGCCCACGCCGACCGGGCCCTGGAGCTGAACCCCTACAACGAACGCGCCCTGTGCTCCCGCATCGACGCGCTCGTCGAGCTGGGCCGGTACGAGGAGGCGGCGCGGGCGGCCCGCACGGCCGACGAGCGACGGCCCGGCGTACCGGTGTTCACCCGCTACGCATACGTCCAGGAGCTGCGCGGCGACGTCACCACCGCCCGCCGGGTCCTGGACCGGGCGCTCGCGGCCTCGACCACGCCGGGCGACATCGCCTACGTGGCCACCCAGCTCGGCCAGCTCGCCTGGAGCCAGGGCGACGCCGACACCGCCCTCACCCACTACGCCCGCGCCCTCGCCGCCGACGAGGACCACCTCCCGGCGCTGGAGGGCCGCGCCCGCGCCCTGGCTGCGAGCGGCCGGCAGGCGGAGGCGATCGAGGGGCTGGAGAACGTGGTGGCCCGCTTCCCGCTCCCCGGCCCGCTGATCGAGTTGGGCGAGTTGTACGAGGTGCGCGGCGGCGAGGGCGACGCGGCGAGGGCGCGGGCCCAGTACCGGCTCGTCGACGCCTGGACGGCGCTCGCCCGCGCAGGCGGCGTCAACGCCGACCTGGACACCGCGCTCGCCGCCGCCGACCACGGCGACAGGGCGGCGGCACTGCGCGCGGCCCGCGCCGAATGGGACCGCCGCCGGACCGTGCACACCGCGGACGCCCTCGCCTGGGCCCTGCACGTCAACGGCGAGGACGACGAGGCGCTCCGCTACGCCCGGCAGGCCACGGCCACCGGTTACCGCAACGCCGCCTTCCTCTACCACCGGGGCGTGATCGAACAAGCCACGGGCCACCCGGACGACGCCCGCATCCACCTCACCGCGGCCCTGGAACTGAACCCGGGCTTCTCTGCCCTCGGGGCCCGCGAGGCCCGTGCCGCCCTGAAGACGCTGGAGGCGGCCGAGTGACGCTCCGTCGCGTGTTCGCCTCCTGCGCGGCCGTCCTGACGGCCGGATGCGCGCTCGCGCTGTTCCCTTCCGCCAGTGCGAGCGCGCACCCCTTGGGCAACTTCACCGTCAACCGTTACGACGGCCTCGTGGCCGCCCCCGGTCAACTGCGCATCGAGCACGTGGAGGACCTCGCGGAGATCCCGGCGACCCAGGCGAAGCCGGACGTCGAGCGGCTCGGTCCGGCCGGGTGGGCCCGGCAGCGGTGCGCCACGGCCGCCGCGGGCAGCCGCCTCACCGTCGACGGCCGTACGGTCGCCCTCACGGCCGGCGCCGCGGAGGCCGACCTGCGGCCGGGACAGGCCGGGCTCGACACCCTGCGGGTGCGGTGCCGGCTGACCGCTCCGCTGCCCGAGGCCGCGTCGGTGTCCCTGACCTTCCGGAGCGCGGGCGCCTCCTCCGGGCCCGGCTGGCGCGAGATCACCGCGCGCGGCGACCGGATGACGCTCACCGGCGCGGACGTACCCCGGGAGTCGGTGTCGGACGAACTGACGCGCTATCCGGCCGAGTTGCTGTCCTCGCCCGCCGACACCGCGACCGCTTCCCTGCGGGTGCGGCCCGGCGGCCCGGCGCTCGCCGAGGAGGAGGACGACGCGCCCGCCGCGTCCGTGCTGCCCCGGGGCGCGGACCGCTGGACGCGGGCCCTGGACGGCCTGGTCGCCCGGCAGCACCTCACCCTCGGTTTCGCCGCGCTGGCGTTGGTCCTGGCCGTCGGCCTCGGTGCGATGCACGCCCTCGCGCCGGGGCACGGCAAGACCCTCATGGCCGCGACGGCGGCCGCCCGCGGCGACCGGGCCCGCTTCAAGGACGTCCTGCCCCTGGCCGCGTCCGTCACCGTCACCCACACCCTCGGCGTGGTCGCCCTCGGCCTGCTGGTCACGGCCGGCTCGGCCGCCGCGCCCTCGGTGGTCGCCTGGCTGGGCCTGGCCAGCGGCGCCCTCGTCCTGTTCGCGGGCACGACCCTCGTACGACGGGCCTGGCACCACCGGGGACACGGCACCGGACACCGGCACCCGCGTCCGCACCGGCCGGCGAAGCCGCCCGCCCGCCGCCCGGTCCTCGTCGGCGCGCCCGCCGAACACCCCGGCCGGGCCACCGTCCACGAGCACCCGCGCGACCTCGAACACGGCCACGACCACACCCACCACGACCATGACCACGACCACGACCACCATCACCGCCACGACGGTGAGCACCGACACGGTCACGGGCACCACCACACGGACACCCACACCCACGGCGGTGTGACCCACAGCCACCCCACCGCCCCGACCCTGCGCGGCACGATCCTGCTCGGCTTCGCCGGGGGGCTGGTCCCCAGTCCCTCCGCCGTCGTCGTGCTGGTCGGTGCGGCGGCGCTCGGCCACGCCTGGTTCGGGCTGCTGCTCGTCGTCGCGTACGGGATCGGGCTGGCCCTGACCCTGACGGCCGCCGGGTTCGCCGTCGTCCGGCTGGGCACGGGTGCGGCCCGGCTGCTGGACCGCAGCCCGCTCCGGACCGGCCACCCGGCGGTGGCCCTGGTGCGCCGGAACCTGCCTCTGTGGTCGGCGCTGGTGGTCGTGGCCCTCGGTGCCGGGCTGGTGCTCAAGGGGGTCGCGTCCGTACTGGTCTGAGCTACGTTGAGGAGGTATTCACCAGGATGCGAAGGGGGAATGGGGTGCGCGGTGACCGAAGAGCCCGGCAGTGAGCGTCTGATCGCGGGCCGCTACCGTCTGCTGTCCCCGCTCGGCGAGGGCGGCATGGGCACGGTGTGGCGGGCCCGGGACGAGGTGCTGCACCGCGAGGTCGCCGTCAAGGAGGTCCGTGCCCCGGCCGGACTGCCGGCCTCGGACGTCGAGCGGCTGTACGCCCGGCTGGAGCGGGAGGCCTGGGCCGCCGCCCGGGTGGCGAACCGCAATGTGGTGACGGTGTACGACGTGGCCGTGCAGGACGGCCGGCCGTGGATCGTCATGGAGCTGGTACGGGGCATCTCTCTCGCCGAACTGCTCGACGCGGAGGGCCCGTTGGAGCCCGCGCGGGCCGCTCACATCGGGGCCGAGGTGCTGGCCGCGCTGCGGGCTGCGCACGAGGCGGGCGTGCTGCACCGGGACGTGAAACCGGCCAACGTGCTGATGTCCAACGACGGCCGGGTGGTGCTCACCGACTTCGGCATCGCCTCCGTCGAGGGCACCTCGGCGCTCACCATGACCGGCGAGGTCATCGGCTCACCCGAGTTCCTCGCGCCGGAGCGGGCGCTGGGCCGCACGCCGGGCCCCGAGTCGGACCTGTGGTCGCTGGGCGTGCTGCTGTACGCGGCGGTCGAGGGCAACTCCCCCTTCCGGCAGGACACGCCGTTGAGCACCCTGCGCGCGATCGTCGACGAGGAGCTGCCGCGGCCGCGCCGGGCGGGCGCGCTGGCCCCCGTCATCGAGGGGCTGCTGCGCAAGGACCCGGCGGAACGGGTGCCGGCCGAGGTGGCCGAGACCGATCTGCGGGTCGTCGCCGCGGGCGGCACCGCCCGGCCCGGCACGTTCCGGGCGACGACGCCGTATCCGCCGACGGCCGCCGGGCCTCCGGCGACGTCACGCACCGAGCCGCTGCCGACGCCCTCGCCGGCTCCGCCCCGGCCCGGTCCGCAGGGGGACACCACCCGGACCGGGCCCGGCCGTGACCGGCGTACCGCGGGGGTGCTGATCGCCGGAGTGGCGGTGCTGGCGCTGGCGGTCGGCGGGCTGACGTACGCGCTGCTGAGCCGGGGGGACGGGGACGGCGGCAGTGGTGGGGACGTCGTCAACAGCCGTTCGCAGGGCGTGAGTCCGTCCGCGACGCCGCGGGAGAGCGAGACCTCGGACAGCGGGGAGCCCTCGCCGGACGCCAGTCCGAGCGAGAGCGGGAGTGCCACGAGCGAGGCGCCGCCGCAGTCCGTGGCGGTCACGGTCACCGGCTCGCACACGGACTACTCGGGGTCCTGCCCGCCGCCGGATGCGCAGGCGCCCACGTTCACGGTGACGATCACGGTGGGCCGGCTGCCCGCGCAGGTGTCCTACCGGTGGGTGTCGAAGGAGGGCGAACTCGTGGACGCGGGCTGGCGGACCCTGGACCTGCCGGCGGGCGGCGGGAAGTCGGGGCAGGACAAGGTGGTCGTGACCACGCACGCCGAGAGCGGGACGTACCGCAACGCGATCGGTGTCGAGGTGCGCGAGCCGGGGCGCGTGACGTCGAACTCGGTGCCGTTCTCGGTCACGTGCGAGACGGAGGCCCCGTCGGGCGGGGCCTCCCCCTCCGCGTCACCCTCGCAGTGACGGCTCAGGCGGCGTTGTTGAGGACCGGCAGGTAGCCACCCGACTGACCGGACGCGGTCGGGTGGTAGGACTCACCGATGTTGAGCCAGTTGACGCTGTGCAGCCAGGAGCTGCCGGAGCAGATCTCGTGGCCGGTGAAGGTGGTGCGGACGTCTCCGAAGACGAAGCCGTGGGCGGCGGCGCGCTGGGCGGTGACGCTGTTGAGGAGGTCGGAGGCGTTGTTGATGGCGGTGCGCTTGGTCTCGGACAGTCCCAGGCAGGTCGTGCCGAGCTGGTAGAAGCGGGGGTAGCCGATGACGACGACGCGGGCGGCGGGCGCCTTGGAGCGGATCGCCGAGTAGACGCTGTCGAGCTGGCCGGGCAGCGTGGAACTGACGTAGGAGCGCGCGGTGTTGATGCGGCTGAGGCAGGTGCTGTCGGAGCTGGTGACGCAGGTGGTCATGACGTCGGCGAAGCCGGCGTCGTTGCCGCCGACGCTGATGGAGACCAGGCCGGTGGAGGAGTCGAGCGGGCCGAGCTGTCCGGCGAGAACATCACCCGTTCGAGCGCCCGAGCAAGCGGTGAACGAGAACGAGGCGGGGGCATGCGCGGCGTTCCAGAGGTACGGGAACGCCTTCGTGCTGCGCTTGCAGTCACCGCTGGAGCTGATGTAGCTGCCGGCTCCGACGCCTGAGGAGTAGGAGTCACCGAGGGCCACATAGCCACCGGTCGCGGCGAGTTGGGCTCCCTGCGCGGAGGCCGCCCCGGTGAGGGCGGCGCCGACGGCGAGGAGGAGCGAGCTGACGAGTACGGCAACGCGGGAACGTCTCATGGAACCTCCCTTAGCAGGATCTCTGCCGCAACCTTGTTACCAACTACGCGCGTTGACGGGAAGTGTTCATGCCAAAACTTCTCGGCCGCGAAGCGATCGATCGCCCCCCGTTTGTTACGTGGGCACGTCAAATTTGTTGACTGTCTTTCAACACCCTTGTTCTACGGCGGTAGATGACGGAGTCTTTACCCCGGCCGAGAGCGGTACGCCGCGACGCTCGACGCCGTGTGCGCGAACACCCCGCGCATCCCCCACAGACGCACGCCCCACCCCGGCGCGCGCCGCCTAGAGGAGGACTCCCTCGTAATGGCACACCTTCGCAGCAACAAGGTCCGCGTCTCCGCCGCCGCCACCGTGGCGGCCGCCGCCCTCGTCGGCGGACTGACCGCGCTCCCCGCCCAGGCCGCCCCGGCCGAGGGCAGGGTCCTCGCGGCCGGCTCCCCCACCGCCGTCAAGGACAGCTACATCGTCACCCTCAAGCAGGACGCCGGCTTCAAGGCGTCCTCGGCGACCGGCAAGGACCTCATCAAGGGCTACGGCGGCTCGGTGAAGAAGACGTTCGGCGCCGCGCTGAACGGCTACACCGCGACCCTCTCCGCCGCCGAGGCGAGGAGACTGGCCGCCGACCCCGCGGTCGCCGCGGTGGAGCAGGACCAGACCGTCCACGTGGACGCCACCCAGTCCAGCGCCCCCTGGGGCCTGGACCGCATCGACCAGACCTCGCTCCCGCTGTCCGGCACCTACACCTACCCGGACTCCGCCGGCAGCGGTGTGACGGCCTACGTCATCGACACCGGCGTACGCATCACGCACTCCCAGATCAGCGGCCGGGCCGTCAACGGCTACGACGCCGTCGACGGCGACAACGTCGCCCAGGACGGCAACGGCCACGGCACCCACGTCGCCACCACGATCGCGGGCACCACCTACGGCGTCGCCAAGCAGGCGAAGATCGTGGCCGTCCGGGTGCTGAACAACTCCGGCTCCGGCACCACGGCCGGTGTGATCGCGGGCATCGACTGGGTGACCGCGAACCACTCCGGGCCCTCGGTCGCCAACATGTCGCTCGGCGGCGGCGTCTCCACCACCCTGGACGCGGCCGTGCGCCGCTCCATAGCCAGCGGCGTCACCTACGCCGTCGCGGCGGGCAACAGCAGCACCACCGCCTCCTCGTCGTCCCCGGCCCGGGTCACCGAGGCCATCACGGTCGGCGCCACCACCAGCACCGACGCCAGGGCCAGCTACTCCAACTACGGCTCGGCCCTGGACATCTTCGCCCCCGGCTCCTCCATCACGGCGGGCTGGTACACCAGCGACACCGCCACCAACACCATCTCCGGCACGTCGATGGCGACCCCGCACGTCGCGGGCGCGGCCGCGATCTACCTGGCGGGCCACACCTCGGCCACCCCGGCCCAGGTGGCCACGGCGCTGATCAACGGCGCGACCACCGGCAAGGTCACCAGCGCGGGCACCGGCTCGCCGAACCGCCTGCTGAAGATCGTCCCGTGACCCGACGCCGCTGAGGCGGCGACCGGTCACGCCCCGTTCCCCGGAGGCGCACCCGGCCTCCGGGGGACGTTTATGTCAGGTTCCTGATCATCGAGGTCCGTCCCGGCACGGGACGAGCCGTTGTGTAACGGTCAAACGAACAAAAAGGTGAGGCCTCGTTCCAGGTCTTGCCATACGGGCGCATTCGTCAATACCGTCAGACATCTCACCCGCATCGGACCGTCGGTAAGCGGCTGGGCCCTGTCGTCACATTCCCGTCGTCCGCCCGGAGGGCGTGCATGGCGTCGCCGGGCAGACGCGAATGTGACGACAGGGCCTGGGGGAGGGCTCAAGGACCGCAGACGGTTTCCGGCGCGGGGCGCGGTAGGGGGGTGCCGTGCCCGGTGACCGAACCTGGTGACCGGGTCGTGCCGCGCAGTCGGCTGCCGTCTTTTCCGGTGGCCGTCCAGCTTTGCCAGCTCACCCGGGGTGCGCGGAGAGGTCTTCCGCCGTACCGGGCCGCAGGGCCGACGGAGAGGTCCTCCGTCATGCCGTACGGCCGTGGGTGACACAACAACCCCCCTTTCGAACCGGACTTACATCCGGGCCGCCCGGGGGTGGGCGGCCCACCGGACGAGAGGGACCAGACTGATGAGTTCCGTTCTGCATCCGGCGACACCGGGCCAGGATCGTCAGGCCCCGTCGACCGCCGGGAAGTACCGGCCCATCTCCTCTCACCTGGCCATCACGCCACCGGTGAGCGTCGTCATCCCGGCGATGAACGAGGCCGAGAACCTTCCGTACGTCTTCAAGACCCTGCCGGACTGGATCCACGAAGTGGTGCTGGTCGACGGCAACTCCACCGACGCCACCGTCGAGGTCGCGCGGGAACTGTGGCCCGGCGTCAAGGTCGTGGGGCAGCAGGGCCGGGGCAAGGGCGACGCCCTCATCACCGGCTTCGAGGCGTGCAGCGGCGACATCATCGTGATGGTCGACGCGGACGGCTCCGCCGACGGCAACGAGATCGTGTCGTACGTCTCCGCCCTCGTCTCGGGCGCGGACTTCGCCAAGGGCTCCCGCTTCGCCAACGGCGGCGGCACCGACGACATGACCTTCGTCCGCCGGCTCGGCAACCGCGTCCTGTGCGCCGTCGTCAACCGCAAGTTCGGCGCCCGCTACACCGACCTGTGCTACGGCTACAACGCCTTCTGGCGGCACTGCCTGGACAAGATCGACCTGGACTGCACCGGCTTCGAGGTCGAGACGCTGATGAACATCCGGGTCGTCAAGGCCGGACTGAGGGTGCAGGAGATCCCGAGCCACGAGTACCTGCGCATCCACGGCGTCAGCAACCTGCGCGCCGTGCGCGACGGACTGCGGGTGCTGCGGGTGATCATCGGCGAACGCTCCAACCGGCGGGCGCTGCGCCGCGGCGGCCGCCGCGCCCGGATGCTCGACGGGGGCCGGGGAGAGGTGTCTTGAGCGCGAACGGCGCCCCGGCCGGTCCGCCCGTCCGCGTCTCCGTCGTCGTCTGCGTGTACACCGAGGACCGCTGGGAGGACATCCTCGCGGCGGTCTCCTCGGTGCGCGCACAGAGCCGGCCGGCCCTGGAGACCCTGCTGGTCGTCGACCACAACCCGGTGCTCCTGGACCGGCTGGCCGGGGAGTACGAGGAGATCGCCGAGGTGCGGGTGCTGCCCAACGCGGGCCCGCGCGGGCTGTCGGCCGGCCGCAACACCGGCATCGCGGCCTCCCGCGGCGAGGTCGTCGCCTTCCTCGACGACGACGCCGTCGCCGAACGCGACTGGCTCAGCCGGTTCGCGGCCGCCTACGACGACCCGCGGGTGATGGCCGTCGGCGGCCGTACCGAGCCGGTGTGGGCGTCCGGGCGGCGGCCCGACTGGTTCCCCGACGAGTTCGACTGGGTGGTGGGCTGCTCCTACCGGGGCCTGCCGTCCGGCCTGGTCCGGGTCCGCAACATCCTCGGCGGCAACGCCTCCTTCCGGCGGACCGCGTTCGACCTCGCGGGCGGCTTCGCCACCGGTATCGGCCGCGACGGCGACAAGCGGCCGCTGGGCGGCGAGGAGACCGAGCTGTGCATCCGGATCGGCCGCGCCAGCCCCGACGCCGTCCTGCTCGTCGACGACCGCGCGGTCATCCACCACAGGGTGCCCGAGGCACGCGAGCACTTCGCGTACTTCCGCACCCGCACCTACGCCGAGGGCCTGTCCAAGGCGCTCGTCGCCCGCAGTGTCGGCGCGAACAAGGGCCTGGAGTCCGAACGCCGTTACGCCGCCCGCGTGTTGCCGGCCGGGGTGGCCCGGGGGCTGCGCGACCAGGCGCTGGCCCGCCGCGGCGGAGCCCGGCGCGCGGGCGCGATCGTCGCCGGGGTGCTCACCGCCGCCGCCGGCTACGTGGTGGGCAGCGTACGGGCGCGGCGGAACGGGACGACGTTCTCGCAGGTACGCATCGACGCGCCCGCCGGGGCGGACCGGGAGGCCGCCGCATGACACAGGCACGGATCCCGATCCTCATGTACCACGCGGTCGCGTCCGAGCCGAACGACGCCACCCGGTCCCTCTCGGTCTCCCCGGCGGCGTTCGCCGGGCAGATGGCACTGATCGCCGACCGCGGCCTGACCCCGCTCACCACCGCCGACCTCGCGGCCCGCTGGCGCTCCGGCCGCCCGCTGCCCGCCCTGCCCGTCCTGATCACCTTCGACGACGGCTACGAGGGCGTGCACCGCCACGCCCTGCCCGCCCTGGCCGAACACGGCTTCCCGGCCACCCTGTTCGTGTCCACCGGCTGGCTCCGCGGCGCGTACGACACCGGCGGCGGCCCGGACACCATGCTGGACTGGCAACAGGTGCGCGAACTGGCCCGCGCGGGCGTCGAGATCGGCGGCCACAGCCACAGCCACCCACAGCTCGACCAGCTCGACGACACCGCGCTGCACGCCGAACTGGCCCGCTGCCGGGACATCGTCGCCGGCGAACTGGGCGCCCTGCCGGTCTCGTTCGCCTACCCGTACGGCTACTCCAGCAGACGGGTGCGCACGGCCGTACGGGAGCACGGGTTCGCCCAGGCGCTCGCCGTCGGCAACGCGCTGGCCCGGCGGGCGCAGGGGCCGTACGCCCTGCGGCGGGTGACCGTGCGGCGCGGCACCGGCGTCGAGGAGTTCGAGCGGCTCCTCGACGGACGCGCCGTCGCCCGCGCCTTCGCCCGGGACCGCGCCCTCACTAAGGGATACGCGATGGTGCGCGGGGTCCGGCGGATCCACCGCAGGGCGGCCGGGGCCCTGGTCTGACGGTCCGACGGTCCGAGGCGGAAGGCGCGGTGCGGGCCGGCCGTGGAGGCCTCGTGCCGGAAGGCGCGGCGCGGGCCGGTTCGGTGGCCCTGCGCCGTGAGGCGCGGCCGGGGGTGGCGGGCCCCGGCCGCGCCTCACGGCGCACCACGCGCACCGCACGCACCGCACGCACCGCACGCACCGCACGCGCACCGGACATATCCGACACACCGGCGCGCAGTACGGAAACCGGGTGCACACCGACCGCCGGTGCCGGATCATGGCGGGCATGTCCGCGCACCCACACGACGCCCTGCCGATGCGGCTCAACGTCGACGACTCCGACTCCCCGTCCGACGTCGTCGACGCGCTGTTCCTCGGCCGCTTCGCGACGGGCGAGCAGCCGTACTCCCACGCGGTGAACATCGACCGCGTCCGCTCCGGCGCCGACCTGGTCCCACCCCACGCGCGCGTGCTGCGCGTGGCCCGCGACGACGACCGCAGCGCCACGCTCGCCGAGGGCGACGGCTGGACGCTGCTGGTGTCCCGCTGGAACCGCGGCGCGGACGTCACCGTCACCGCGACCAGCGCCGAACTCGCCGCGAAGGTGCTCGACGAGGCGACCGACGGCGCGGCGGACGAGCCCGAGCCCCAGCCGGAGAACGTCACCATGGGCTTCTGGTACGTCTCCCCGCGGCGCGGCCCGCACCGCACCACCCGCCAGATCGCCGCGGGCACCTGGGACGAGATCCGCCCCAACTACACGGCCCTCGTCGCCGAGGCGATGGACCGTGTGATGGCGACGACCCCCGACGACATCGCCGGCCGGTTGCTCCTGCTGCACGGCCCGCCCGGCACCGGCAAGACCTCCGCGCTGCGCACCCTCGCCCGCTCCTGGCGGGACTGGTGCCAGGTCGACTGCGTCCTGGACCCCGAGCGCCTGTTCTCCGACGTCGGCTATCTGATGGACATAGCGATCGGCGAGGAGGACGGCCCCGGCAAGAGCCGCTGGCGGCTGCTCCTGCTGGAGGACTGCGACGAGCTGATCCGCGGCGAGGCCAAGCACACCGCGGGCCAGGCCCTCTCCCGGCTGCTCAACCTCACCGACGGCCTGCTCGGCCAGGGGCGCAACGTCCTGGTCGGGGTGACCACCAACGAGGACCTGGAGCGGCTGCATCCGGCGGTCGTGCGGCCGGGCCGCTGCCTGGCCCGGATCGAGGTCGGGTCGCTGACCCGCCGGGAGGCGGTGGACTGGCTCGGCACCGAGGAGGGCGTCGGCCGCGAGGGCGCCACCCTCGCCGAGTTGTACGCACTGCGCCGGGGCACCTCCCCCACGTCGCTGCCGGAGCCCCGCGGCGGGGCCGACGCCGGGCTGTACCTGTAGTGCTTTGATGGATGCGTGACCCTGTTCGTCGGCACGTCGGGCTGGCAGTACAAGGACTGGAAGGGCGTCCTGTACCCGGCCGACGTGCCGGTACGGCGGTGGCTGGAGGAGTACGCGGCGCACTTCGCCACCGTCGAGATCAACAACGCGTTCTACCGGCTGCCCTCGCGGGAGACCTTCACGTCCTGGGCCGAACGGGTCCCGCCGGACTTCGTCGTCGCGGTCAAGGCCAGCCGCTACCTCACCCACGTCAAGCGGCTGCGGGACCCCGGGGAGCCCGTGCGGCGCCTGACGACCCACGCGGCCGGGCTCGGCGACCACCTGGGCCCGGTCCTCCTCCAGCTGCCGCCGACCCTGCGCGCCGACCCGGACCTGCTGGACACCTGCCTGGCCCGCTTCCCGTCCGGCACCCGGGTCGCCGTGGAACCCCGCCACGACTCCTGGTGGACCCCCCCGGGTCCGCGCGGTCCTGGAGCGCCGGGGCGCGGCCCTGTGCTGGGCCGACGCCCGGTCCCGCCCGGTGACCCCGCTGTGGCGGACCACCGACTGGGGCTACGTCCGCTTCCACCAGGGCCGCGCCCACCCGTGGCCGCGCTACGGCCGGCGCGCGCTGGAGACATGGATCGGCCGCATCGCCACCACCTGGCCGGCCGGCGCCGACGTGTACGCCTACTTCAACAACGACCCCGGCGGCGCGGCGGTGGAGAACGCGGTGCTGTTCGGGCGACTCGCGGAGCGGGCGGGGCTGCGCCCGACGCGGGCCCTCGCCGTGCCGGCGGGCTGAGCGGCCGGCCTTCCCGGCACGACGCGCGCGCGAGCACTCTGCGGGCCGGCCCGGGAAACACGAACGGCCTCCCGCCCTGCGTCTCGGAAAGACGCCCGTACGGCCGTCCACCGGCTCGGCGGCGTGCACGGGCCGCGCCCGCCGGGCTCCGAGGCGCACGTGATCTCGCACCGCGGCTCGAGGAGACGTGTGCGTGGTGTGCGGGTCCGGGCGACGCGGGTGCTTCGGCGGTGCACCGGCCGGGCCGGAACCACGGGCTGCCGGGCCGGACGGGTGGCCGGGCGAGGACCGGTTCCGGGGCGCGGCCGCACGACGGCCACCGCCCGGCCGACCGGGTCGGACGGGCGGGCGGGAGAGGACGGGGTGCGGGACGGAGCCCCGTGACCGCCGCCTCCCGGCGCGCCTCTCAGCCGTTGGCCGCTCGCAGGGCGTCCCGGACCGCTGCCAGGGCCTCCTTCTCGCCCAGGCCCAGCCGGCGGGCCCGCTCCGCGTAGGTCTGCGCGGCGGCGGCGAGTTCCCGCTCCGCCGCCGAGCCCGCGGCGGCGACGAACGTGCCGTTGCGCCCGCGAGTCTCGATCACGCCGTCCGTCTCCAGCGCCCGGTAGGCCTTGGCGACCGTGTTAGCCGCCAGGCCCAGCGACTCGGCCAGGCCGCGCACGGTGGGCAGCCGATGACCCACGGGCAGCGCTCCCGACCGGGCCTGCTCGGCGATCTGCGCCCTCACCTGTTCGTACGGCGCGACGCCCTCAACGATGTCGATCTTCAAGGTCACGGCCCGATTGTCCCGCACCCGCCGGAAAATGGGAGGCATCCCGGCAGGCCGGACGCATAGCGTGGGGCGCATGACCGTCATCGTGCGCGATCTGCGTGCCGGAGTGCCGGCGGACGTGGAGGGCTTCGTCCGGGTACGGCGGGCCGCACTGCCGTTCATGGTGTCCACCCCGGAATCCGTGGTCCACGACCTCACCCGCACCCGTCCCGACGCCCGTTTCCGCCTGCTCGTCGCCGAGGCCGACGGCGAGATCGCCGGCACGGCCCAGGTGGGCCTCGTCCACGACAGCCCGGAACCCGGCCAGGGCTCCCTCAACGTGTACGTGCACCCCGCGCACCGGGGCCGCGGGGCGGGTTCGAGGCTGACTCGAGCGGGCGAGGAGCACCTGGCGGCACACGGGGCGACGCGGTTGTTCACCTGGGTCCTGGACGAGCCGGACGACCGCGGCTTCGCCGAGCGGCGCGGCTACCGGGCGAGCCGCTCCGCGCACTTCCTCCGCCTGGACCTGGCGAACGGCTCGCTGCCCCCGCTCCAGGACCCTCCGACCGGTGTCGAACTGCGCACCGCCGCCGACTTCGCGGACGACCCCCGCCCGTTGTTCGAGCTGGACGCCGAGGTGACCGCGGACGAACCGGGCGACATCGGCGCCGAGTTCACCGACTACGAGGCCTGGCTGGAGGAGACCTGGCGGCATCCGCTGCTCGACCTCGACCTGACCTCGGTCGCCGTCGTCGAGGGCCGTCCCGTCGCTTTCACCGCGGCCCGTACGGACGGCGCGGCCCGCTACTCCACGGGCATGACCGGCACGGCGCGCGCCCACCGCGGCCGTGGCCTGGCCAAGCTCGTCAAGAACGTCTCGCTGCACCGTGCCCGCGCCGCGGGACACCGGGAGGCGTTCACCGGCAACGACACCGGCAACGGGCCGATGCTCGCCGTCAACAAGTGGTTCGGCTACGAGATCTGTGCGACAGAGGTGCGCCATGCCCGTGAACTCGACCGACCCCGCCCGGCTCGTGGACGTCGTCCTCGTCAAGGGCGGCCGGACGAAGATCCGTTACCCCGCCGAGCTGCTCCGTGACGACGGCACCAGGATCGCCGTCCGGGCCCCCTGGGCGGGCGAGGGCGTACGGGACTTCGGCTTCGTGCGGTTCGAGCCGGGTGACGTCTTCACGGAGTACTACTGGCTGGACCGCTGGTACTCCGTGAAGGAGGTCCGCGGCGTGTCCGGCGCCCTGAAGGGCTGGTACTGCGACGTCACCCGCCCCGCGACCCTCACCGGCACCGAGCTGGTCGTGGAGGATCTGGACCTGGACCTGTGGCGCTCCGCCGACGGCGACGACGTACGGCGGCTGGACGAGGACGAGTTCGCGCGGAGCGGGCTGGCCGAGCGGGACCCGGAGGCGGCGGCCGCCGCGGTGGGAGCACTCGACGAACTGGAGTCACTGGCCCGCGGGAACCGCTTCGGGGAACTGACCGCCTAGGGCGTGTTTCGAAAGTGGCGTCGTCTGCCCGAAGGGCAGGCCCGGCGGCGTCCGGTGCGTGCGATCGCAAGGCGGAGGGTCGCCCCGATACTGGTTGTATCGGGGTGATCCCGACAACGCGGCTGGGGGTGCCCCCTCCGGGGGAGTGCGTGCCAGACGTCGCCAGGCTGGGGGCACCCCCTCTGGGGGAGGGACTTTCGAAACACGCCCTAGAGCGGCACGGTCGCCACCACCGCGTACCGTTCGTCCTCCACCGCCCTCCCCCACAGCCGCGGGTCGTCCGAGAGCCGCTCCACGCGTGCGTGGACGGTGAGCGGGGCCAGCAGGGCGGCGAGCCGGTCCGCCGGTATGCCGACGGGGCTGACGGTGCCCCACACGCCCTCGACCAGCACGAGCCGGCCTCCGGGGCGCAGCAGGTCGCACCAGCGCCGCAGGGCGCGGCCGGGGTCGGGCAGGGTCCACAGCACATGCCGTACGAGGACGGTGTCGAAGCGCTCCTCCCCGACCGGGGGCGCCGCAGCGTCACCGACCAGGAACACCGCGTCACGTCCGGCGAGTTTGGCGCGGGCCCGGTCGATCATGGCCGGGGAGAGGTCGATGCCGGTGACGCGGTGTCCGCGCTCGGCGGCCAGGAGCGACAGGCTGCCGGTGCCGCAGCCGAGGTCGAGGAGGCCGCCGGGACGGTCCGGGAGCCAGCCGCGCAGCCGGCCCGCCCACGCGGCGCGCACTTCGGGGTCGCGCAGCCCGTGGTCCGGTTCCTCGTCGAAGGCGGCGGCCTGCGCGTCCCAGTCGACACGCGCCGAAGTCGTCCCGTCACTCTGGTGTGCCATGTGCTCAAGAGTGGCACCCACCACTGACATTCGAATCGTGACAGCCGCCACTGACAGAACGGGTGGCGATGAGGAACTCTCCCGGAACGGGTCTACCTCCGTGAGAACGCGGAACTCGGTGGACCCCGAAGGAGGCAGCCATGCGCCGTACGACCGTGCAGAAGCCCCTGAAGAAGACGGAACCCCGCAGGATCCGCGAGGAGAGCGACGAACGCCCCGCCGGACGTCCCGAGGTGCGCAAGGACATCGCGCGCACGTGGTGGCCGGACGGGTGAGGCGCGCCCGCGGTCCGCGCCGGTCCGGCCGCTCGCGGCGGTCGACGCGGCCGCAGGGCCCGTCGGCCCGGCGTTCCACGCCCCGGTGGCCGTAACCGGGGTGGATCCTCCGGCGCTTCCCCCTCTTCCCCCCTCCTTCCCCTCCTCCCCGTGAGCGCGTTCGTGCGGGGCCCGGCCTCGTGGTGGTCCGGCGGCTCGCCCCCGGACTCCTCGACCACCACCGGGCCGACGACGGGGTCCCCGGTGACGAACACCTCTCCGGCCGCCACGTCCGCCGCGTGGTCCGCCTCCATGGGCCGCGGCACGACGCCGAACGCCACCTGCGCGGCACGGCGCCGCACGCCGACGCCACCTACCTGATCCCTGCCTCAGCAGGTCCTTAAGGGGACCCTAAAGATCGCCGACGGAGCTCCCCTCCGGGCGATTCCGGGGTTTCTTGGTTCCGGCACACATCAGCACCGGTTCCGAGGAGATCCCCCATGCCCGCACGCCGCAAGGCCGCCGCCGTCGCCGCCGCCCTGGGCCTGACCCCGCCGGCCCTGACCGCGCTGTCCGTGCTGGTCGCGGGTCCCGCGGCCGCGCACGGCTCGATGGGCGACCCGGTCAGCCGCGTCGCACAGTGTTACGCGGAGGGCCCCGAGAGTCCGCGGTCGGACGCCTGCAAGGCGGCGGTCGCGGCGGGCGGGACGCAGGCGCTGTACGACTGGAACGGCATCCGCATCGGCGACGCCGCCGGCCGGCACCAGGAGCTGATCCCGGACGGCAAGCTGTGCAGCGCGGGCAACGCCGCGTTCAAGGGCCTCGACCTGGCCCGCGCGGACTGGCCGGCGACGAGCGTGCGCGGCGGGTCCGCCACCTTCAAGTACCGGGTGACCGCGCCGCACAAGGGCACCTTCACGGTGTACGTCACCAAGCCGGGGTACGACCCGGCGCGGCCGCTGGCCTGGTCCGACCTGGATCTGGGGCATCCGGTGGCGACGGCCACCGACCCGGTCGCGGCGGGCGGTTTCTACACGTTCTCCGGCACGCTGCCCGAGCGTTCGGGGCGGCATGTGCTGTACGCGGTGTGGCAGCGCTCGGACAGCCCGGAGGCGTTCTACTCCTGTTCGGACGTCACCTTCGGCGGGGCGGCGGGCGGTTCGGGGAGCGGCTCCGGAAGCGGTGCGCAGAGCGGCACGGAGGGCGGTTCCGCCGGCGTTTCCCCGGCCGGTTCCGCGAGCGGTTCCACCGGCGGCCCGACCGGCGGCCCGACCGGCGGCGCCGCCCCGGTTCCGGCCGCGTCCGCGCCGTCCGAGGAGCAGATCGAGGAGGGGGCAGACAAGTCGACGGTCGAGCACGGCGGTCACGGCGACGACGACCCCGCCACCACGACGGACCCGACGTCGGCGCCCTCCGCCCCCGAGGCCGACGAGCCGAAGGCGGCCGGGACCGGCGGCAGTCTCGCCGAGACCGGCGGCGACGGCAGCACGCCGTACCTCGCGGTCGGCGGGGCGGCCGTCCTGGCGCTGGGGGCGGGCGTGCTGTTCGCGTCGGTGCGGCGGCGTGCGGTGGGCGGCGGCCGCGGCGGCCGCTGATCCGACGGGCTCCGGGGCCTGACCGGCGGCTCAGGCCGGACAGGCCCCGGCACGACCACCTCCGTCAGCCGAGGACGGACGCGCAGGTGGTGGGGGCGGCGTGGGCCGGGTCGAGCGCATTGGCCACCTCGTGGAAGGCGATCCGGTCGGTCAGTCCGAGCAGCGCGTGCTCGGACAGATCGAGCGGGCAGAGGTTCTGGACGAGGACGTTCCTGACGTTCGGCCCGCTCAGGAACTGCGTCCGGTACGGCGTCACCACCTCGTCGTACCGGGTCGCGATGACGGTGTAGCGGACGCCGGGGACGGTGTCGCCGCCCTCGTTCAGCTTCGTCATGAAGTCGGAGCCGACGATCTGCTGGGCGAGGGCCGGGGTGGCGGTGGTGAGGAGGTCCTCGGCGCCGGGGAAGAAGGGCAGCAGGTTGGTCAGCCCGGCGAGGGTGGTGCCGTGGCTGCTGGGGGCGATGCCGACGAGGGCGTTCACCTTGGCGGCTCCGCCGAGGAACTTGAGGTAGTAGCGGGGCATCATGCCGCCCTGCGAGTGGCCGACGAGGTCGGCCTCGGTGGTGCCGGTCGCGGCGAGGACCCTGTCGACGTAGGCGGACAGCTGTTCCGCCGACTTGTCGATGGGGCCGAGGCCGTACAGGAGGGGGACGCCGGGCAACTGGCCGTAGTCGAGGGAGAAGACGCAGTACCCGCGGTGCTTCAGGCACGGCGCGAGGCCGAGCCAGTTGTCGACGGAGTTGCCGAAGGTGCCGTGGACGAGGACGACGGGGCGGGGGTGGGCGGCGGAGGGCTCGCAGTCGTAGTCGTTCCAGCCCCCCAGGCTCGAGGCGGTGGCGGCGTGGGCGGTGGACGCGGCCGTGGCGGCGGGGACGGCGGTGGCCGCGATCGCCAGCAGCAGGGCGGTGAGCGGTCCGAGCAGGCGTTTCCAGGGCAGCATCGCGTGATCTCCTCGCGGCTCAAGGGAGGTTCGACGGCCTTACGCCTGGTGATCCGGATCACAAGGGTGCTGTTCACCCGTCAAGTTACGGGCGAGTAGGTGAAGTGTGAAGTTACGCGTCGGTAAAAACTTCCGGCGACGGCTGGCGACGGCGGGGCGCCCGACGCCGGGTCACCAGGTGGGCCTGAGGGGACCGTAGGGGGCGATTCGCGCCAAACGGTCGCGCAACACGCGCACTTCACCCTCCCCGAGGACCTCGGCCCAGGCCCGTACGGCGTCGGCGGCGGCCTCCTCCGCGGCACGGGTGCAGTCCCGGCCGCGTTCGGTGAGGACGACCAGCCGGGCGCGCGCGTCCACGGGGTGCGGCCGCCGCTCGGCGTACCCCTTGCGGACCAGCTCGTCGACGAGCTGGCTGGCGGCCTGTTTGGTCACCCCGAGGTGCGCGGCCAGCTCGGTGACGGTCGCCCCGTCCGGAGCGAGCCGCGCGAAGGCGAAGCCGTGGGCGGGCCGCACCTCGAACCCACGTGCCTCCACGCCGTCGTTGATGCGTCGCGTGAGATCACCGGCCGCGGCGAGCAGGGCGGCGGCCAGGGCGAGGGCTTCGGAGTTCTGCACGTCCGCATTCAAACACCCTTGACGTTTCGGTCAAGGCGCTTGACTATGGACACGGCCCATTTAGTCAAGCAACTTGACCATATTCCGAGGAGACACCCATGCCGTTCGTCCGTTCCTGCGACGCCGTGACGCACGAGATCCACGGCGCCCGCTTCGTCTCGTACGCGACTCCCGGCACCGGCAGCGAGGAGCTGGCCGCCTGGCGGGGCGAGATCCCGCCGGGGACGAAGGCTCCCGCGCACACCGTCAGCCGGGAGGAGATCCTCCACGTCCTCGTCGGCGAGCTGGCCCTCACGCTCGACGGCCGCACCGAGCGGGTCGGTGCGGGCGACACCGTGATCGTCAACGCCGGGTCGACCCTGAGCGTGGAGAACCCCACCGCTCACACCGCGCTCACCTGGGTCACCACCTCCGTCGGCCTGACAGCGGAACTGGCCGACGGAACCGTGCTCGCTCCCCCGTGGGCGAACTGACCCCGGCGGCGAACACCTCGACCCCCGTCCCGCCCCGACTCCCTGCGACAAAGCCGGCGCGGCCCGCGCCCGCGAGTCGCCCACGGCCTTCGGCACCACACCGACGAACCGGCTCGAACATGTGCACGACATCCGTTCGGCCGCCTCCCACCTGCGTGAACGCCCTCGGAGCCGGACGGTTGGGACATGTCACAGGCCGTCGGCGCCCCCCACCCTCCCGACCGTTCCTTCCTCGCCGAGGTGAAGGACGCGGTCACCCCGCACGCCACCCTGCTGGTCATCGGCGTGCTCGCCCTGCACCTGCTCTTCATCGCCTCCTACGTGGGCGCGCTGCACGACCCGCGCCCCAGGGACGTGCCCTTCGGCGTCGTCGCGCCCCGGGCCGTGGCCGAGCGGACGGTGACCCGGCTGGCGGGGCTCCCGGGCGGGCCGCTGGACCCGCGGACGGTGGCCGACCGGGCGGCGGCCCGGAAGCAGATCCTGGACCGGAAGATCGACGGCGCGCTGATCGTCGACCCGGCCGGCACCACCGACACCCTCCTGGTCGCCACCGGAGGCGGCCGGGCGCTGGCCACCACCCTGGAGACGCTCGTCACCCGCGTGGAGAAGTCCGAGAACCGCACGGTACGGACCGTGGACGTGGCCCCGGCCGACACCGGCGACGCCAACGGGCTGACGTCCTTCTACGTGACCGTGGGCTGGTGCGTGGGCGGCTACCTCTGCGCATCGATCATGACGATCAGCGCGGGCGCCGCCCGTTCCACGCCACGGCGGGCGACGATCCGGCTCGCCGCCATGGCCCTCGTCGCACTCCTCGGCGGACTCGGCGGTGCCCTGATCGCCGGGCCGGTCCTGGGCGCGCTGCCCGGCAGCTTCCCGGCCCTGTGGGGGCTCGGCGCCCTGATCGTCTTCGCGGTCGGCGCGGCCACTCTCGCCTGCCAGGCCGTCTTCGGGCTTGCCGGCATCGGCCTGGCCATCCTGATCGTGGTGATCCTGGGCAACCCGAGCGCGGGCGGCGCCCTCCCGCCTCCGCTGCTGCCGCCCTTCTGGAAGGCGATCGGCCCGGCCCTGCCGCCGGGCGCGGGCACCTGGGCCGCGCGGTCGATCGCGTACTTCGAGGGCAACGCCATGACGTCCGCCCTGCTGGTGCTGTCGGCGTGGGCGGTCGCCGGAACCGCGATCACCCTGCTGGCGACGGCCCTGCGCACCCGGCGAGCCGGCCCCTGAGGCGTGTCGGTACGACGCGGAAGTCCCGCACCCGCTTGCCGCACGGGGCGGGACTTCTCCCGGCCGGGGTCCGGACCGAGGGCCGCCGCGAGGCCGCCCACCTGCTCGGACAAAGCCTGTGGGGCCAGGTCCGGACCCGGCGGCCGAAGACGTCAGCCGGTCCGGGTGCCCGTCGCCGACAGCGCCTCCGTTCTCCCCGGCCGCACAGGGAGCACACACGTTCGGACCGAGGACGAGCACAGGGTGAACACCGCGCACCCTTCCCGCCTTCACCACCTCGGGGGGCGGACCCGGCGGCCGACTCGGGCCGTCCCGAGAGCAGTTCGAACGGCGAATACCACCGGTCCCCGCGGACCCGCGCGGACGAGCGGGAGCCCCCGCACGCGGACCGCGTGCGAGGGCTCCCCTGCTGTCGGCCGAAGGCCGTACGTCCGGGCTAGAAGACGCTGACGCCGTACGCGTTCAGCGCCTCCACCACGGGCTGGAAGAACGTCGTGCCGCCGGAGGTGCAGTTGCCGCTGCCGCCGGAGGTCAGGCCGTAGGCCACGCCGTTGCTGCCGTAGAGCGAGCCGCCGGAGTCGCCGCCCTCGGCGCAGACGTTGGTCTGGATCATGCCGTAGACGACGTCGCCGCCACCGTAGTTGACGGTCGCGTTGAGCGCGGTGACCCGTCCGCTGTGGGTGCCGGTGGTCGAGCCGTCACGGTAGACCGTGGTGCCCACGGACGGGGTGCCCGCGCTGGTGATGTCCACCCCGCCGGCGGTGCCCGCCTTGGTGACCGAGGTGTTGGTGTACCGGACGATGCCGTAGTCGTTCGTCGGGAAGCTCGAGCCCGCCGTGGTGCCGAGCGTGGTGGTGTGCGACGAGTTGGACCACCACGTGCCGGCGCCGTCGGTGCAGTGACCGGCCGTCAGGAAGTAGTAGTTGCCCGCGCTGTCGCGGACGTTGAAGCCGAGGGAGCAGCGCCAGCTGCTCGCATAGATGGCGTCGCCGCCCTGGATGTACTTCTGGAACTTGCCCTCGGTCCGCTTGATCGTCAGGGCGTCGGCGTTGCCGCCCGCCTGCTCCTTGATCTTCGCGATCTCGGCCTGGGACACCGTGCTGTCGACGGTGACGACGAGCCGGTTGGTCTTGCTGTCGACCGCCCAGGCGGTGCCCGGGACGTCGGCCTTGAGCACCGCGCTGCCGGCGCTCTTGAGTTCGGCGGTGCTGAAGGGGGTGGTGTCCGCGGCGTTCGCGTGGGGGATGGCGACGGCGGCGGCGGCCACGAGACCGGTGGTGACGGCGATCAGCCGGGTGCGTCTCGTGATGCCGTTGGTGGGGGTGGTGCGCTTGATCCTCACGTTTCGTTCCCTCCCAGGGGAAATCGGGGGCCCGCGTGGGGTCGGGGCCCGTGAGGCGCAGTCGAGGGCCGTGGGGGCGTCCGGATTCCGAACAAGCCATGCCCCTGACAAGCGCTGAGGGGGAGTATTCGGCCGAACGGCCGGTCGGCGCAAGGGTGCCTTTCGGCCGTCGATCCTTGAACCACCCGTGCGCGCCGGACCCCGGCCGCCCGCCCGGAGCGCTTCCCGCCGTACGGCACGAAGCGCCCCCCGTACAGAGCAACTCGGCTCGTGCGCAAGGGCGTCGGCGCTCCGGCACCGATGCCGCGGGCACCGCTCCCGCGCTTTCGGCCGCCCGCGCCACGGGATGTCCGGAAGCAAACCCTCCGGGACATCACACCGGCCCTCCGGCGTACCGACCGACCGGCAGGGCCGGACCCAGGTGCTCCCGGAGGGCGCTTCCCGGAGAGAAGGTGCGCGACAGACCCCGGTGCGGGAGCAGCGCCGCCGTCGCCTCCGAGCCCGGTTGCTCACGCACCGACCGGGCCTGCGCCCGGCTCGCCGTCCGCACCGGTACGACATCGGCGTACCGGGCGAGGGTGCGGCGGCCGGGACCGGCGCCGGCGTCGGCCACGCCAGGTGGCCGCCGGCCGGCTCATCGCCGACGGCACCTGCGCCGGGCGCGGTTCAGCAGTCGCAGCCGCAGCCGTCGCAGCAGCAGCCGTCGCCGCAGTTGCCGCAGCAGTCACAGCATTCGCAGCAGTCCGAGCAGTTGTCGCAGCGCTGGCACAGCCCATCCTTGGGCTCCCGGGTCCACGGGTCCTCGTACGTGCCGCAGCACATCTGGCACGTGCAGGCGAGGCCCGCCCACACCAGGCACCCGGCGAGCAGTCCGCGCCGGTCCCGGTGCGGCGGCCGCGGGGGCGGCGGACTGCCGGGGCCGGACGGGGCGTAGGGGTTGCCCGGCGGCGGCCCGTACTGCTCCGGCGCGTGCGCGTGTCCGCACGAGGCGGTGCCGAAGGCCCGGTCCACGGAGGTGCGCAGCTCGTGCACGAGCAGCACATGAGCGAGCCCGGCGTCCGTGAACTCGGCGTCGCGCAGCGCCAGCCGGATCCCGTGCACGGCGTCGTCCGCGAGCCGCCGGGCCTCCGTGAGGGAGGTCCCGGTGGCCGTGAGCGGGTTCCAGGCACCGGACGCGGCGTCGCTCTCCCGGTCCTCCACCGCGTCCAGCAGGTGCGCGAGCCGGCCGAAGAGACGGCCGGCCTCGGCGAGCGGCCCGGCGTTGCCGGGCCGGCCCGCCAGGACCGCAGTGTGGGCGAAGGCCGCGGCGGTGGCCGTCTCGGTCGGCTCGGTGACGGTCAGCAACGGTGTGCCGGGCCCGGCGAGTGCCTCGATGCCGACCTGCCGGTCCACCGCGTCCACCAGGACGGCCGTGTCGAAGCCGACGGCGGAGCCGCCGCGCGCGCCCGCCCGCCCCCAGCTCGTGGCCACCCGGCGCGCGGCCAGGGCGACCGGGCGGCGTGCCAGCAGCCCGTCCCCGTCGGCGACGTGGTCGCGCACCTTGGCGGCGGCCAGCACCAGCGAGACCGCCGCCGCGAGCCGGGCCCCCTCACCCTGTGCGACGGACGCGGAGCGCATACCGCGCAACGGACAGGGCCCGGCCGTACGCCTCGCGCCCTCGGGCCGTTCGGCCTGAGCCTCCGTCAGGACGGAGACGAGCAGGCCGTCGTAGTTGGTGACGATCCGCGCGAACTGCCCGTGATCGCGCCGCAGGGCGAGGCAGAGCCCGCACAGGTGCGCCGTCCACTGGGTCCTGAGCCCCTCACCGAGCCGGTGCCGGCACGGCCTGACGATCCCGAACATGTCGATCCCCCGTGATGTGTGTCGATCCCCGCGACGCCGGGCGGCCGTGGAGACGGCCGCCGGCCGCCGCATCGTATCGACCGCTCGTCACGCGGGAACGGCGCGCCCGGTTCACCCGTCCGCTCCGCCACTCACCCGTACGCCGTGAAGAATCATATTTCACTCACAGTCAGCAGCCGTATGAGTCGCGACCCTTGGGGCACTTGGACTCTCGACGGATCGACTGTGCACCAGTAGCGTCACAAACCCCCCGCGCGGCGTCTATCCACTTGGCGCGACATCCGCATCATGGACGACCATGGGGAATGCGGAAAGCAAGAATGACCGCTGTGAGAGGAGGCGTCCATGGGATCGGTACGCAAGGCGAGTGCCTGGCTTGGCCTCGTCGACGACAACGATGACGAGCGCTACTACGACGACGACTATTCCGAGGGGACCGACCCCGGAGACGCCTGGGTCACCGACCCGCGGGTGAAGGTCGCCACCGACACGGCCCAGGAGAAGGGCCGCCGGATCGGCACCGTGACCCCGGACAGCTTCCGGGACGCGCGGGCGATCGGCGAGCTGTTCCGCGACGGTGTCCCGGTCATCATGAACCTCACGGCCATGGAGGCCGCCGACGCCAAGCGCGTGGTCGACTTCGCGGCCGGGCTGATCTTCGGGCTGCGTGGTTCGATCGAGCGGGTGTCGACCCGGGTGTTCCTGCTCAGCCCCGCCAACACCGAGATCGTCAACGGCGACCCGGCCGCGCGCCGCGCGGACGGCTTCTTCAACCAGAGCTGAGGCAGGGCCGCTCGCCGGCCCTGCCTCCTCCCGGGGTCAGCGGAAGGCGTCCAGTCCGGTGAGCGCCTTGCCCAGCACGAGCTGGTGCATCTCGACGGTGCCCTCGTAGGTCAGCACCGACTCGAGGTTGGTCGCGTGCCGCATGACGGGGTACTCGAGGGAGATCCCGTTGGCCCCGAGGACCGTCCGCGCGGTACGGCAGATCTCGATCGCCTCCCGCACGTTGTTGAGCTTGCCGAAGCTGACCTGTTCCGGACGCAGGCGGCCGGCGTCCATGCGCCGCCCCAGGTGGTGGGCGAGCAGGATCCCCTTGTGCAGTTCGACCGCCATGTCGGCGAGCTTGGCCTGGGTGAGCTGGAAGCCGCCGATCGGCCGCCCGAACTGCTCCCGCGACTTCGCGTAGTCGACGGCGGTCTCGAAACAGGCCCGCGCCGCCCCCATCGCACCCCAGACGATCCCGTACCGGGCGTGGGACAGACAGCTGAGCGGGCCCTTGAGCCCGACGACCTCCGGCAGTACGGCGTCGGCGGGCAGCCGTACGTCGTCCAGCACGAGCTCACTGGTGACACTGGCCCGCAGGGACCACTTGTGCTTGATCTCGGGCGCGGAGAACCCGGGGGCGTCGGTGGGCACGACGAAGCCCCGGATGCCGTCCTCGGTCTGCGCCCACACCACGGCGACGCCCGCGACCGACCCGTTGGTGATCCACATCTTGCGCCCGTTCAGGACCCAGTCGGAGCCGTCCCTCCTGGCGTGGGTCCGCATGCCGGCGGGGTCCGAACCGTGGTCGGGCTCGGTCAGGCCGAAGCAGCCGATGACCTCACCGGCGGCCATGCGCGGCAGCCAGGCCCGCTTCTGCTCCTCGCTGCCGAACCGGTGGACGGCGTACATGGCGAGGGAGCCCTGGACGGAGACGAGCGAGCGGATCCCGGAGTCGGCGGCCTCCAGCTCAAGGCAGGCCAGCCCGTACTGCACGTGGGTGGCACCGGCGCACCCGTAGCCCGTGAGGGACATGCCGAGGGCACCGATCCCGCCCAGTTCCCTCGCCAGTTCCCGGATCTGGGGCAGCTCGCCCTTCTCGTACCACTCGGCGACGTACGGCAGCACCCGGTCCCCGGCCCAGGAGCGCACGGTGTCCCGTACGGCGAGGTCCTCGTCGTCCAGGAGATCGTCGATCCCGAGGGGGTCGGACGGGTCGAAAGGGGGCGGCACAGACCCCGCGGGCCCCGAGGACGACGACATGATTCCCTCCGAAACCTGAAAACTAGCACCGCTAGTCACGCAACTCCCCCGACGTTACGACGCCCGGCGAACCCCGTCCACCCCACCCCTGCGATGCGCGCGGCGGACGGGAAGCCGCCGACGGCGCCGCACCACCACGGACGACGCCCGGCCCTGCGGGGATCACCCCGGGCGGTGTGCGGGCGGGAGACCGACCGGCCGTCAGGCCGAGACCCGCGGCTGCCCGACCTCCCGGGGCGCGGGCAGCCGCACCGCGGGGGCCTCGCACTGCATCACCCGCGGCAGCCGCAGCGCCATCACCGCGCCCAGCAGCAACAGCCCCGCGCTCACCATCAGCGTCACATGCAGTCCGTGCACGAAACAGTCCCGCGCCGTCTGCCGCAGGGCCTCCCCGGCGGGCCCGCCGAGCCGCCCGGCGACCTCGTACGCCTCGCCCAGCGAGTTCCCCGCCGCGGCCGACGCCGCGGCCGGCACCCCCGGCACCGACGACAGCCCCGGCGCGTAGGCCGCGTTCATCACGCTGCCCAGCAGCGCGATCCCGATCCCGGCCCCCAGCTGGTACGACGTCTCGCCGATCGCCGCCGCCCCGCCCGCCTGCTCCGGCGGCGCCTCGCTCAGCATCGACTCGTACGCCCCGAACAGCGTCGTCTCCAGCCCGAACCCGAGCAGCAGGAAGCCGACCAGCAGCAGCGCCGGGTTGTCCGCCCCGCCCATCGCGGTCAGCGTGACGACCGCGGCGGCGGTGAGGCAGAACCCGGCGCACACCATCCGCCGCGGCCCGAACCGGCGCAGCAGCCGCGCCCCGGCGAGCCCCGCGGCCATCGCCGCGAAGGTCAGCGGCAGCAGTCGCAGCCCCGTCTCCAGCGGGGACAGGTCCAGCACCAGCTGGAGGTACTGCGCCGCGATCAGTTCCAGACCCACCAGCGCCAGCATCGCCAGCACGATGCACCCCACCGCCGTACCGAACGCGGGCCGCGCGAACATGCGCAGGTCCACCAGCGGGTGCGCGCGCCGCCGCTGACGCCGTACGAACAGCACGATCAGCAGCGCGCCCACGGCCAGCGGCACCAGGGTGAGCGGACCCAGTTCGCCGCTGCCCAGCCGCTTCACGCCCAGGACGGCGCCGAACAGTCCGGCGGCGGCCGTCAGCGCGCCCACGACGTCCCACGGCCCCTCCCCCGTGCCCTTGGACTCGGGCAGCAGCAGCCGGCCCACCGGCAGACTGACCAGCATCAGGGGGATGTTGACGAGGAAGACCGAGCCCCACCAGAAGTGCTCCAGCAGGAAGCCGCCGAGCAGCGGCCCGACCGCCGCGCCGACCGCGGCCACGGCGCTCCAGATGCCGATGGCGAGCGCCCGCTCCCGCCGGTCGGGGAAGACCTGGCGCAGGATGGACAGCGTCGCGGGCATGATCATCGCGCCGCCGACGCCGAGCAGCGCCCGCGCGAGGACGAGCACCTCGGCGCTTCCGGCGAACGCCGCGAGGGCGGAGGCCACGCCGAACAGCGCGTAACCGAGCAGCAGCACCCTTCTGCGGCCGACCCTGTCGCCGAGCGTGCCGAACAGGATCAGCAGCGAGGCGCAGACCAGGGGATAGGTGTCGACGATCCAGAGCAGTTCGATCGCGCCGGGCCGGAGGTCCTCGGTGACGGCGGGCACCGCCACGTGCAGCACGGTCGCATCGACGGCGACCAGGAGCAGGCTGACGCACAGCACCACCAGCACGACCCAGCGGTTGGCACCGGCCCCGGCCGCCCGACGGCGCCACCGAACGGCGGCCGTGGTCGTCCCGGACATGAACGTACCTCCCAGAGTTTCCTCGGTCCGGCGGGCTCGCGGGGTGGGGACTCCCCGGGGCTCGGCCGGAGAGAAGCGGTGGTCTCCGGCCCGCGCAACGAACGACGAGTGACACGCAGCGTACGCGAGTTCGTGCGTCGGCCACGTGGCGGACCTCTCACAGTTCCCCGCCGAACATGTGGCGTACGCCACTCCCCTCACGGCCCGTCGCACCCCGGCGCACCCTCCGTTTCCGGGCGCCGCCGATAATCGCCCCGTGACCGATCTCGACACCCGGGTGGCGCCGCCCGGTCCCCCGACCCTGCGCCGGGCGGCCCCCGCTCTCCTGGGGTACGCGGCCGTGCGCGCGCTGGGGCTGCTCGCCCTGGCGGTGTGGAGCGCCGCGCGGGACAAGAGCGCGTACACCTTGCTGACGGCCCGCTGGGACTCCTTGTGGTACACCCGGGTCGCCGAACTGGGGTACGGCTACGAGGTGCGCCTGCCCAGCGGCGACGTCCACTCCAACCTCGCCTTCTTCCCGCTGCTGCCGTGGCTGGAGCGGCTGGTCGCGGAGCCGACACCGCTGTCGTACGCCGACGCCGGTTTCGCCGTCTCCCTGATCGCCTCGCTCGCCGCGGCCTGGGGGATCTTCGCGGTCGCCGACCGTCTGTACGGGCGCCGGGCCGGGGTGTGCGCGGTGCTGCTGTGGGCGGTGCTGCCGGTCGGGATCGTGCAGTCGATGGCGTACAGCGAGTCGCTGTTCACCGCGCTGGCCGCCTGGTCGCTGTACGCGGTCCTCACCGGCCGCTGGGTGACCGCGGGCCTGCTGGCGTCGCTCGCCGGGCTGACCCGCCCGGTGGGGATCGCCGTGGTGGCGGCGGTGTGGGCGGCGGGCACGGTCTCGTTCGTGCGAGAGCGGAGCGCGGCGGACGCGCCGGGCGCGCGCATCGCCCCGCGCGCCCTGGGTCTTCTCCTCGCCCCCCTGGGCGCCGCCGGCTACGTCCTCTGGGTCGGGCACCGCACCGGGCGGGGTCCGCTCGGCTATCTCGACGTCCAGGCGGGCTGGCGCAACGGTTTCGACGGCGGTCACGCCTTCGCCCGGTTCGTCATCGGCAAGTTCACGTCGATTCCCTCGGCCTTCGCCGGTCTCGCCCTGGTCGTCGGCGTCGCCCTGCTGATCCGGCTCTACGTCGCCTGCGTACGCGGACGCCAGCCCCTCCCCCTGCTGGTCCACACGGGGGTCGTCCTGGCGCTCGCGCTGTGCGCCTCCAGCTACTTCGGCTCGAAGCCGCGTCTGCTGCTGCCCGCCTTCCCGTTGCTGTTCCCCCTCGCCACGGCCCTCGCGCGGCTGCGGCCCTGGCGATCGGCCCTGGTCGTCGGCGGTGCCGCGGCGGCGTCGGCCGTGTACGGCGCGTGGTGGCTGAACGGCTCCGGTCCGCCCTGAGCCGCCCCGACGGACGGATGAGCGGGCGGAGAATGGCGGCCGTGCATTCGGTGAACGCATTCATAAGCCAGTCGGAACCATCCTCCGGAATGATCAAAAGAATTGCAGGGAACACGGTTCGGAGATTGCGGATTCCAGCGGAATAGCCACCCTTACGAGAGCAATCCCACATCACATCGTCATCACAAAGCCGCGGGTTCGGCGGGGAACTGCACTCACTCGCTGTAACGTCGATTGGGTGCGTACCGAACGAAACCTCACCCGTCTGGACCGGGTGTTCGCAAGGCTCGACCGTGAGCCGGAACGACCGGCCCACCTCGATGTGCCGCAGATGAGCAGGCACCGGGTCGCGCTGTTCTCGGCGACCCTGGCCTTCTACCTGGCCATCGTGTGGCTCGTGGTGACCACCTCGTGGCTGGTCCGCCTCGACTGGCAGGTCATGTTCTTCCGGCCGTACCAGCAGTGGTCGGAGATCCACTGGTTCGTGGACTACTACGTGGTCCTCGGCCAGCGCGGACCCACCGCCGTCATGGTCTGCGCCTGGCTCGGCTGGAGATCCTGGCGCCAGCACACCCTGCGGCCCCTGCTCACGCTCGGTACGTCGCTGCTGCTGCTGAACATCACCGTCGGTGCCGCCAAGATCGGCATGGGCCGTCTCGGCCCGCACTACGCCACCGCCATCGGCTCGAACGAGATGGGTCTGGGCGGCGATATATTTCCCAGCGGCCACACCGCCAACGCGGTCGTGACCTGGGGAATCCTGGCCTATCTGGCCTCCACCCCACGAGCCCGCCGCTGGCTGTCCGCGCTCTCCGCGGTGACCTCGCTCGGCGTCGGCCTGGCCACGGTCTACCTCGGTACGCACTGGCTGAGCGACGTGGTCCTCGGCTGGGCCGCCGGCCTGCTGATCCTGCTGGCGCTGCCCGCGTTCGAGCCGCTGATCGCCCGCACCGAGGCCTGGATCTTCACTCTGCGTGACCGCCTGCGCGACCGTCGCGCGAGGACGGCGCCCGTCCCGGCGCCGGTACCGGTGGCCGTGCCGCTCACACAGTGCGCCACGGCCGGCCGGCCGGACGAGACCACCGCGGCCCGCGAGGCGACGGCCCGTCCGCCCAGGGCGCCGGTCTACCTCGCCCCCGGCCCGCACACGACCCGCGCGGAGCGCGCCCCGGTCACCCCGGCCGGCAGCCGTCGCCCGCCGCACGCGGACCGGCTTCCGCACGGTTCGGCCAACCCGGCCGCCCGCCCCTGACCGGCGGCCGGCCCGCGCGCGGGGCCCATCGGTGCGCACACACCGGGCCCCGCGCGCCTCAGCCCTTCCAGGCCCGCGTCACCCGTCCTTCGCGCACCTCGAAATTCAGCCGGCCCACGAGGTACTCCATGGTGATGATCGTTCCGGGCGCCAGCGAACGCACCGTCGACCACCCTCGCTCACGGGCGAGCCGCTCGGCCCGGCCGCTCTCGAGGCCGACATATCCGTCCGGACTGTCCTGGGGCTCCGCTGGCGGAGTGGGAATCGGTGCCATACCCGCAACGCTAGGCCGGGACCGCCGTTCCGGGAACCCCGAACGGGAGATGTGGATCACTACGGTCACACTTCTGTCACAGGACCACGACACGGGTTTCCGTACGAATCCATCACTCGAACGGGCGGTTTCACAAGCCTTCCGAACCTATTCGACCGCCATTTCCGCGTGTCGCACCGGCTCCTTCCATTACCCGGCGGAAAGTTCCCGGAGAACCGTTCCCGGATCCCGTTTCCTTTCGATTCCGCGGGGCTCCGCGGGGGTCGGATCCTCATAGGAAATACACGGCTCCCCCACACATCCTCCGTATGCCCCTGTCGGGCGCGTGGCGGCGCGAGCACCGCGACGGCGGCTCGCGGGCACCCGTGCGGCGCGAGCGGGGCGGGACCCGGGACGCGACGAGCGAAGGGCGAGCGAGCAATGGGGACGGAGACCGTACCGGCGACGGCGCGCACCGCGGGCGGGAGGCGGGGCCGGGTGGTCGTCGACTGGCTGACCACCACCGACCACAAGAAGATCGGGCACCTCTACCTGATCACGTCGTTCGCGTTCTTCCTGGTCGGCGGGGCCATGGCGCTGATCATGCGGGCCGAACTGGCCCGCCCGGGCCTGCAGATCGTGGACAACCAGCAGTTCAACCAGTTGTTCACCCTGCACGGCACGATCATGCTGCTGCTGTTCGCGACCCCGTCCTTCGCGGGCTTCGCCAACGAGCTGATGCCACTGCAGATCGGCGCCCCCGACGTCGCCTTCCCCCGGCTGAACATGCTGTCGTACTGGCTGTTCCTGTTCGGCGGGGTGATCGTGCTCGGCTCGCTGCTGCTGCCGGAGGGCCCCGCCGCCTTCGGCTGGTTCGCCTACGCGCCGCTCAACAACGCCACGCACTCCCCCGGCCTCGGCCCCGACCTGTGGATCATGGGGCTGGCGCTGGCAGGCTTCGGCACGATCCTCGGCGCGGTCAACTTCATCACCACCATCATCGGGATGCGCGCGCCCGGCATGACCATGTTCCGGATGCCGATCTTCACCTGGAACACGCTGTTCACGTCGATCCTGATCCTGCTGGCGTTCCCGGTGCTGGCGGCGGCCCTGCTGGTGCTCGAGGCGGACCGGCGGTTCGGCTCGCAGGTCTTCGAGGCGGCCAACGGCGGGGCGCTGCTGTGGCAGCACCTCTTCTGGTTCTTCGGGCACCCCGAGGTGTACATCATCGCGCTGCCGTTCTTCGGGATCATCACCGAGATCATCCCGGTCTTCAGCCGCAAGCCGGTCTTCGGCTACCTGACCCTGGTCGGCGCGACGATGGCGATCACCGGGCTGTCGGTGGTCGTCTGGGCCCACCACATGTTCGCCACCGGCGCGGTGCTGCTGCCGTTCTTCTCGTTGCTGTCGTTCCTGATCGCGGTGCCGACGGGCGTGAAGTTCTTCAACTGGACCGGAACCATGCTGAAGGGCTCGCTCTCCTTCGAGACGCCCATGCTGTGGGCGACCGGCTTCCTGGTGACCTTCCTCTTCGGCGGTCTGACCGGGGTGATCCTGGCTTCACCGCCGCTGGACTTCCACGTCACCGACTCGTACTTCGTGGTGGCGCACTTCCACTACGTCGTCTTCGGCACGGTGGTCTTCGCGGTCTTCGCCGGATTCTTCTTCTGGTGGCCGAAGTTCACCGGCAAGCTGCTCGACGAGCGGCTCGGCAGGATCCAGTTCTGGACGCTGTTCGTCGGCTTCCACACCACGTTCCTGGTCCAGCACTGGCTGGGCGCCGAGGGCATGCCGCGCCGCTACCCGGACTACCTGGCCGCGGACGGCTTCACCGCCCTCAACACGGTCTCCACGATCGGCGCGTTCCTGCTCGGTCTGTCGACACTGCCGTTCCTCCTCAACGTCTGGAAGACCGCCAAGTACGGCGAGAAGGTCGGGGTCGACGACCCCTGGGGCTACGGCCGCTCCCTGGAGTGGACGACCTCCTGCCCGCCGCCCCGGCACAACTTCACCACGCTGCCCCGGATCCGCTCGGAGTCCCCGGCGTTCGACCTGCGCCATCCCGAGTACGCGGCGGAGATCCCGCAGCCGGAGCCGAAGAAGCACCAGGCGGACTCGTGAGCGGGGCCCCGTGGCCCCGTCCGGCGTGCACACCGGACGGGGCCACGGGGCCGGGCGCCGTCAGAAGTTCAGCCGCAGACCGGGCACGATCAGGTCGGGATTCCCGCCGACGGCCGTCCTGTTCGCGGCGTAGACCCGCTGCCAGGTGGTTCCGTGACGCGCGGCGATCGTGCTGAGCGTGTCGCCCGCGCGGACGGTGTAGTCGCCGTCGCCGCGGGAGGACGTACCGCGGGAGCCGTGGCCGGGAGAACGCTCGGCGGCGTCGGCCGGCTTCGAGGAGCCTCCCGTGGACGAACCGTTCTTCGACGACCCGCCGGCGGACGAGCCGCCCTGCGCGGAGCCGCTCTCGGCCGGGCCGCTCTTGGCCGGGCCGCTCGCGGCAGCGGGCGCGCCGCCGGAGGCCCCGGCGCGCGTGGAGCAGGTCGGCCACGCGCCCCATCCCTGGGAGCGCTGGACCTCGGTGGCGACGGCGATCTGCTGCTCCCTGGTGGCATGGTCGGCGGTCGGCGCATAGGCCGTGCCGCCGTAGGCGCGCCAGGTGGAGGCGGAGAACTGGAGCCCTCCGTAGTAGCCGTTGCCGGTGTTGATGTGCCAGTTGCCGCCGCTCTCGCACCGGGCGATGCGGTCCCACACTCCGGCGTCCGCCGCGGCGGCGTTGCCGCCGGCGGCCAGCAGTCCCAGGGGGGCGAGAAGCGCCGCCCCGGCGAGGACCGCCGTCGTACGCGCCTTGGCGGCGCGGGCGTCGACGCGGGTGTCATCGGCACATTCGGACATGAGGATCCCTCTCTACGAACCCGGGTCTCCCCCCGAGCGGAGCGCGCCGGCCGCGCGGGAACGCGGTCGTCGTGCTCCGCCCCGTCCGCCGGCGGTGGTGCTGCGCGATGTCTGGTTCTGCGCGGCCGGCGGACGTACCCGGGTGGTGCTCGCTGCACACGGCCGAGCAATCTAGGGAATCCGACGGCCCGTCATCAATCAACACGCGGTCATCGCAGGCCAGTTGAGGGTTACCGCTGGTATCGGCGAAATCAGGACACCTACTTCATTCCCTGATTTCCGGATTTGTCGACCGACATCCCGGCCCGCCTGTGTCCCACCTCACGCATTCAACTTCCGTGACACTCTCGTTACTTGACGATGAGTGGCCGGTTCCGCACGAATCGTGACCGTGCGCGCAGGCCGGTTCGATTCCCTTCGCCCGGCAGCGTGACCCCCGCCACAGCTCGCCCGTTGTCTCTGCATGAGCCGGGGAGCCACCCGGCCCGCCCACGCACCGCATCCGAGGGAGTCACCCGTGCCGCGCATGCTCGACGTCAGCGACGAGGTACGTGCCGAGATCGGCGCCGAAGAAGCCGACCGGCTGATCGCCGGAGAGAACGCCCCGGGCAGTTACGACTGCACGTCCTGCCGCACCCCGGGCGACTCCGAGTACGAGCGCACCAGCACCGTCCTGTTCATCGGGGACGAGACCGCCGTTCTCGCCTTCGCCCACGCCACCTGCCTGCCCTCGCAGATCGTCCAGGTCACCGAGGAGCAGCTCCAGGGCGCCGTCCGCTCCATCGGCGGCGACACCGCCGACCTGGACCCCGGCAAGACGGTGCCCGAGCAGGCCGTGCTCGGTGTGACCAGCGGACTCGTCCTGATCGCCGGGGAGCTGCACCCGGCCCTGGTCGTCGAGCCGACCGCGCCCGTCGTGCGGCCCGGCGCCACCGGCATCGGCGACGACTTCCTGCCGCTCCTCATCGAACAGGGCTTCATGCCGCTGTCCGAGCTGTCCGAGGCGCCGCCCGTGCGGCACGGCTGGTCCGTGCTGCTGGCGATGGGGCAGTTGCACGCGGTGCTCCAGCCCTCGGTCAACGGCGGGCAGCCGGTGGCCTGGTGGCAGGCCCACCAGCCGTTGCAGGTGACGGAGGGCTGGCGGGCCGCCGCCAACAAGCACCAGCAGGTGCTGATGTTCGCGGCACCGGTGGGGGCGATCGGCCGCCAGCCCCGGGAGGACCTGCTGCGGGACGCGCTGGACAAGGCCGCGGCGAACGGCCAGCTGGTCGGGGCGGCGCTGCCCCTCGCCGGAACCTGAGCCCGCAGGGCGGGGACGCGGGCCGTACCCCGCGCCCCCCGAAGGCCGGTCACCGGCCGCATCCCCCGACCCCACACGTCGTTTGGACATACGTGCACACCTACGACGTTCCCCGCCGCCAGCCCTACCCGATCCCGTCCGCGCGACCGGCCCAGGACTCACAGGGCGGCCCCTCGGCCACACCGATCTACGACGCGCTCTACGCCGAGTACGTCAAGTCGTTCCGCTCGCTGCCCGGTGACCGCAGCGGTGAGGACGAACTGGGATTCACCGCCTTCGGGAACATGCCGCACGGCACGGGGACGTACGCGGTGCCGCGGCCGGGGTCGTTCAGCAGCTCGTACAGCGCCTACAGCGCGGGCGCCCAGAGCGCACGGCTCGGGCAGCCGTCGCAGTCACCGGCATCGTCCCGGTCGCAGGAGCAGGAGCAGGAGCAGGAGCGGGCGCAGTCCCAGGCGCCGCAGTGGCAGCGGATCGGCCCGCTCGGGCAGACCGGCCGGCCGCACACGCCGGCCGGGACGCACCACGTCCCGGCGGCACTGCCCCCGGCACCCCGGCGGAGCGTCTGAGGCCCGCGGCGGGCGCGGCACGGCCGGAGGGCGGCACCCACCGCGGGTGCCGCCCTCCGGCCGTGCCGTCGGGTCACTTCTTCTTGCCGCGCTTCTCGCGCACCCGCACCGAGATGTGGATCGGCGTCCCCTCGAAGCCGAACTCCTCGCGCAGCCTGCGCTCGACGAAGCGCCGGTAGCCCGCCTCGATGAAGCCGGAGGCGAACAGCACGAACCGCGGCGGCTTGGTGCCCGCCTGGGTGCCGAAGAGGATGCGCGGCTGCTTGCCGCCCCGGATCGGGTGCGGGTGGGCGGCGACCAGCTCGCCGAGGAAGGCGTTCAGCCGGCCGGTCGGGACGCGCGTCTCCCAGCCCGCGAGGGCGGTCTCGATCGCCGGGACCAGCTTCTCCATGTGCCGTCCGGTGCGCGCCGAGACGTTCACCCGCGGCGCCCACGCCACCTGGGCCAGCTCGGTCTCGATCTCCCGCTCCAGGTAGTAGCGGCGCTCCTCGTCGAGGGTGTCCCACTTGTTGTAGGCGAGGACGATCGCGCGGCCCGCCTCCACCGCCGTGGTGACGATCCGCTGGTCCTGCACGGAGATCGACTCGGAGACGTCGATCAGGATGACCGCCACCTCGGCCTTCTCCACGGCGGCCGCCGTGCGCAGCGAGGCGTAGTAGTCGGCGCCCTGCTGGAGGTGGACCCGCTTGCGGATACCGGCCGTGTCGACGAACTTCCAGGTGACACCGCCCAGTTCGATCAGCTCGTCGACCGGGTCACGGGTGGTGCCGGCCAGCTCGTTGACGACGACGCGCTCCTCGCCGGCCACCTTGTTCAGCAGCGAGGACTTGCCGACGTTCGGGCGGCCGATGAGGGCGATGCGGCGCGGGCCGCCGACCGCCGTGCCGAAGGTCTGCGCGGGCGCCTCCGGCAGCGCCTCCAGGACCGCGTCCAGCATGTCGCCGGTGCCGCGGCCGTGCAGCGCGGAGACGGGGTGGGGCTCGCCGAGGCCCAGGGACCACAGAGAGGCGGCGTCCGCCTCGCCGCTCTGGCCGTCCACCTTGTTGGCGGCGAGCACGACGGGCTTGCCCGCCTTGCGCAGCAGTCGTACGACCGCCTCGTCGGTGTCCGTGGCACCGACCTTGGCGTCGACGACGAACACGACGGCGTCGGCGGCCTCGATCGCGTACTCGGCCTGCGCGGCCACGGAGGCGTCGATGCCGAGGACGTCCTGCTCCCAGCCGCCGGTGTCGACGACCTTGAAGCGGCGGCCCGCCCACTCGGCCTCGTAGGTGACCCGGTCGCGGGTGACGCCCGGCTTGTCCTCGACGACCGCCTCGCGCCGCCCGATGATCCGGTTGACGAGGGTCGACTTGCCGACGTTCGGGCGGCCGACGACCGCGAGGACGGGCAGCGGCCCGTGCCCGGCGGCCTCGATCGCCCCCTCGACGTCCTCGACGTCGAAGCCCTCGACCGCGGCGAGCTCCATGAACTCCGCGTACTCGGCGTCGCCGAGCGCCCCGTGATCGTGCTCGAAGGAGTCCGAGCCGTCGGGCTGGATGTGGTCGTTCATGAAGTCCGTACCTCTGCGTTCATTCGTGGTGATCGGTGGAGCATCCGTTTTCGGCGGTTTGATCCACTACTCAGTGTCGCCCAGCGCCCGCCCGGACGCCCGGCGTTTTCGTACCGTCTTCGTACCGTCGCGCCGCTATGCGTCGCGCCGCTGTCCGTCGTCCGTCGGACGGCCGGTGAGCCGTCTGGCGTGTTCCAGGTGGGCGGCCAGGTGCTTCTGGATGCGCTCGGTGGCCTCGTCCAGCGCCTTTCGGGTACGCCGCCCGCTGCCGTCGCCCGCCTCGAACGGGTCGCCGAAGACGACGTCGACGCGGGACCGCAGCGGGGGCAGTGCCTTGAACAACCGTCCGCGCCGCCCGGTGCTTCCCAGGACGGCCACCGGGACGATCGCCGCCCCGCTGCGCACCGCGAAATAGGCGAGCCCCGCGCGCAGGGAGGCGAAGTCGCCCTCGCCCCGCGTGCCCTCCGGGAAGATCCCGAGGACGCCGCCGGCCTCCAGCACGCCCAGCGCGCGGGTGATGGCCTTGCGGTCGGTGGTGTCCCGGTCGACCTTGAGCTGACCGATGCCGGTCAGGAACGGGTCGAGGGGGCCGACGAACGCCTCCTTCTTGATCAGGAAGTGCGTCGGCCGGGGCGCCACGCCCATGACCATCGGCCCGTCGATGTTGTGGGAGTGGTTGACGGCGAAGATCACGGGGCCGGTCGCCGGAACCCTCCAGGCGCCCAGCACCCGCGGCTTCCACAGCCCGAACATCAGGCCGACGCCGATGCGCCGCCCGACCTCCGCCCCTCTCTCCGAGGGCAGCTCGCTCACTTCACCGCCCGCTTCTCCCCGACGAGGGTGACCACGCACTCGATGACCTGGGCCAGCGTCAGCTCGGTGGTGTCCACCTCGACGGCGTCGTCCGCCTTGGCGAGCGGGGAGGTCTTGCGGGAGGAGTCGGCCGCGTCCCGCTTGATCAGCGCCTCGCGGGTGCTGTGCACGTCCGCGCCCTTCAGCTCGCCGCTGCGGCGGGCGGCGCGGGCCTCCGGCGAGGCGGTGAGGAAGATCTTCAGGTCGGCGTCGGGCAGCACGGTCGTCCCGATGTCCCGTCCCTCGACGACTATGCCGCGCTCGGCGGAGGCCGCCAGCGACCGCTGCAGCTCGGTGATCCGCGACCGCACCTCGGGGACGGCGCTCACCGCGCTGACCTTGGAGGTGACCTCCTGGGTGCGGATCGGACCGGCCACGTCGACGCCGTCGACCGTGATCGTCGGGTCGGCCGGGTCGGTGCCGGAGATGATCTCGGGCTTGCCGGCGACGGCGGCGATCGCCGTGGGGTCCTCGATGTCGATCCCGTTGCTGACCATCCACCACGTGATCGCCCGGTACTGGGCGCCGGTGTCCAGGTAGCTCAGCCCGAGCTGGGCGGCCACGGCCTTGGACGTGCTCGACTTGCCCGTGCCGGAGGGACCGTCGATGGCGACAATCACGGGCTGGGCGGCGCCGTTTTCCACGGGAGGACACCTTCCTGGTGCGAGGCGGTGGGCTGCGGGACGACAATGTGCCCCGCACAAGGTTACTGGCTGCGGGTCACTCGTCCGGCCGACGGCCGCGGAGGGGGCCCGTCCGGCACGGTTCTCCGACGCGGGCCGGGGCACCCGGACACCGGGTGCCTACTGCCGCAGCGCCCAGCCCCGCTCCCGCAGCGCGGCGCTCAGCACGGCCACCGCCTCCGGCTCCACCGTCAGCTGCACCAGACCGGCCTGCTGCCCCGTCGCGTGCTCGATGCGTACGTCCTCGATGTTGACCCCGGCCCGGCCGGCGTCGGCGAAGATGCGGGCCAGCTGTCCCGGCTGGTCGTCGATGAGCACCGCCACGACCTCGTACACCCGCGGAGCGGACCCGTGCTTGCCGGGGACCCGGACCTGACCGGCGTTGCCCCGCCGCAGGACGTCCTCGATGCCGCCGGCGCCGGCGCGCCGCTTGTCCTCGTCGGAGGACTGCAGGGCGCGCAGCGCCCGGACCGTCTCGTCGAGGTCGGCGGCGACGTCGCCGAGCAGGTCGGCGACCGGCCCGGGGTTCGCGGAGAGGATGTCGATCCACATCCGGGGGTCGGAGGCGGCGATCCGGGTCACGTCCCGGATGCCCTGCCCGCACAGCCGTACGGCGGCCTCCTCGGCGTTCTGCAGGCGGGCCGCGACCATGCTGGAGACCAGGTGGGGCATGTGGGAGACGAGCGCCACGGCCCGGTCGTGGGCGTCGGCGTCCATCACCACGGGGACGGCCCGGCAGTGCGAAACCAGCTCCAGGGCGAGGTTCAGCACCTCGGTGTCGGTGTCGCGGGTGGGCGTCAGCACCCAGGGGCGGCCCTCGAAGAGGTCGGCGGTCGCGGCCAGCGGGCCGGACTTCTCGCGGCCGGACATGGGGTGGGTGCCGAGGTAGGCCGACAGGTCGAGGCCGAGCGCCTCCAGTTCCCGGCGCGGCCCGCCCTTGACGCTGGCGACGTCGAGGTAGCCGCGGGCCACGCCCCGGCGCATGGCGTCGGCGAGCACGGCGGCCACGTGGGCGGGCGGGGCGGCGACGATGGCGACGTCGACCGGGCCCCGGGGGGCGTCGTCGGTGCCGGCGCCGAGCGCCGCCGCCGTACGGGCCTGCTCGGGGTCGTGGTCCTCCAGGTGGACGACGACGCCGCGCCGGGCGAGGGCGAGGGCCGCGGAGGTGCCGATGAGTCCGGTTCCGATGACGAGCGCGGTTCTCACTGGGCGATGTCCTTGCGCAGGGCGGCCGCGGCGCCGAGGTAGACGTGGTTGATCTCGGAGCGGGGCCGGTCCGACTCGATGTGCGCGAGGACGCGGACGACCCTCGGCATGGCACCCCGGACGTCGAGTTCCTGGGCGCAGATCAGCGGTACGTCGACGATGCCCAGCTTGCGCGCGGCGGCGGCCGGGAAGTCGCTGTGCAGGTCGGGGGTGGCCGTGAACCAGATGCTGATCAGGTCGTCGGCGGTGAGGGCGTTCCGCTCCATGACGGCGGTGAGCAGGGCCCCGACCCGCTCGTCCATGTGCCCGGCCTCGTCCCTGTCCAGCTGGACGGCCCCCCGGACCGCTCGTACCGCCACGGCGCTGCTCCTCGCTCACGTAGGTCACGGCTCTTCGTCGTCCAGCGTAGTCAGCGCGGACCGGCCCGGAGCACGGCGCCCGCCCGCTGAGACGCGCCCCGTGCGAGCAGCCGGCCGCGGGCCCGGGTCGTGTCCTCCGTGCCACGGGTCCGGCGCCTCACCGCGTTCGCGGTGGTCTGCGCCCATCAGGGCTGCAGCGTGGCGGCCGTCGCCGACGGCACCATCGACTGCGCCTGCCACAAGAGCGGTTTCGGCATCGGCGACGGCACGGTGACGGGTGCCCCGGCGACCGAGCCGCTGCCCGCGGCGGAGATCGTGGTGAAGGGCGACGTCATCACGCCGGCGTGGGACGAGCGGGATCGGCGGCCGGTGACGGGTGGCCGGTGCTCAGTGGTCCCACAGTGCCCCGAGGGTGACCAGCTCGCTCCGGTGCTCGATCCGGTCCGCCCACTCCGTCGGCCAGGCGTCGGCCCCGGCGTGGGCGCCCGCGAAGGCGCCGGCCAGGCAGGCGATGGAGTCGGAGTCGCCGGCGGAGCAGGCGGCCCGGCGCAGCGCGGTGACCGGCGCGTCGGGGAAGAGCAGGAAGCACAGCAGCCCGGTCGCCAGCGCCTCCTCGGCGATCCAGCCCTCCCCGGTGGCCAGGCACGGGTCGGTCTCCGGCGAGGGGTCGCGCAGAGCCTCCTGGAGGCGCTCCAGGACGTGCAGGCAGTCGTCCCAGCCCCGTGCGATGAAGTGCTCCGGGGCCGGGTCCTGGGAGCGGGTCCACAGGTCGCCGAGCCAGCGGTGGTGGTAGTGGGTGCGGTTGTCGAGGGCGTAGGACCGCAGCAGTCCGACGAGGCCCGTCGGTTCGGCGCCGTCCGCGAGCAGCCGTACGGCGTGGGCGGTGAGGTCGGAGGCGGCGAGCGCGGTGGGGTGGCCGTGGGTGAGGCCGGACTGGAGCTGGGCGGCACCGGCCCGCTGCTCGTCGCTGAGGCCGGGGGCGAGGCCGAGGGGCGCGACGCGCATGTTGGCGCCGCAGCCCTTGGAGCCGATCTGACTGGCGTCCTGCCACGGGCGCCCGTCGTCCTCCAGCATGCCGCAGGCGGTCAGGCAGGTACGGCCGGGGGCGCGGTTGTTCTCGGGCGAGCGGTACCAGGCCACGAACTCCTCGCGCAGCGGCCGCTCCAGCCCGGCCGGCTCGAGCGGCCCGCGGTCCACGGCCGTGCGCAGGGCGCGGCCGACGGCCAGCGTCATCTGCGTGTCGTCGGAGACGAAGGCCCGCCCCGGCAGTTCCGTCTCCCGCCACGGCCCGCACTTGGCGAGGATCGAGGGGACGTCGTCGAACTCGGTCGGAAAGCCGAGCGCGTCCCCCAGCGCGAGGCCCAGCAGGGCCCCCGTCGCGGCGCGCTTCCTGACGGTCGTGGTGGTCATGCGGAACGTCCTTCCCGGGGCGGTCGCAGCAGGGGCGGGTGGAGGGTGGTGGCGGTGCCCGCGCGGTAGAGGGCGGCCGGTTTGCCGCGGCCGCCGGTCAGCCGTGCGGGGCCGCCGGGAACGGGTTCGACGAAGCCGGGGGTGGCGAGGACCTTGCGGCGGAAGTTGGGCCGGTCCAGGCCGGTGCCCCAGACCGTCTCGTAGACCTGCTGGAGCTCGCCGAGGGTGAACTCGGGCGGGCAGAAGGCGGTCGCGAGACAGGTGTACTCGAGCTTGGCGCCGACCCGTTCGTGGGCGTCGGCCAGGATCCGGTCGTGGTCGAAGGCGAGCGGTGCGGCGTCGTCGTACGGCCGCCAGCGGGCCTGGGCCGCGTCGCCGCCGCCGCGCGGTTCGGGAGCGTCGGGCAGCAGGGCGGCGAAGGCGACGGAGACGACCCGCATGCGGGGGTCGCGGTCGGGTTCGCTGTAGGTGCGCAGCTGTTCCAGGTGGAGGCCGGAGACGTCGGCGATGCCGGTCTCCTCGGCGAGTTCGCGCCGGGCGGCGGCCTCGGCGGACTCGTCCGGCAGCACGAACCCGCCGGGCAGCGCCCAGCGGCCGAGGTGCGGCTCCTGCCCGCGCTCGACGAGCAGCACGTGCAGGGCGCCCGCGCGCAGGGTGAGGACGGCGAGGTCCACGGTGACGGCGAAGGGTTCGAAGGCGTACTTGTCGTAGCCCCGCATCCATCCACCCCCTTTTAATAGTCGTACCGACCATAAACCTGACCGGTGTCCGGGCACAAGAAAGCGCGGACACGAGAAAGCGGCCGGTCCCGGAAATCCGGGACCGGCCGCTCCGACGAGCCGCTCTACAGGTCGACTTCCTTCATCAGCATGCCGACCTCGGTGTTGGACAGCCGGCGCAGCCAGCCCGACTTCTGGTCGCCCAGGGTGATCGGGCCGAAGGCCGTGCGGACCAGCTTGTCGACCGGGAACCCGGCCTCCGCGAGCATCCGGCGCACGATGTGCTTGCGGCCCTCGTGGAGGGTGACCTCGACAAGGTAGTTCTTGCCGGTCTGCTCGACGACCCGGAAGTGGTCCGCCTTCGCGTACCCGTCCTCGAGCTGGATGCCGTCCTTGAGCCGCTTGCCCAGGTCGCGCGGGATCGGGCCCACGATGTGCGCGAGGTAGACCTTCTTCACGCCGTACTTCGGGTGCGTCAGGCGGTGCGCCAGCTCACCGTGGTTGGTGAGCAGGATGACGCCCTCGGTCTCGGTGTCGAGCCGCCCGACGTGGAACAGGCGGGTCTCACGGTTGGTGACGTAGTCGCCGAGGCACTGCCTGCCCTCGTTGTCCTCCATCGTCGAGACCACGCCGGCGGGCTTGTTCAGCGAGAAGAACTGGTACGACTGCGTCGCCACGGTCAGTCCGTCGACCTTGACCTCGTCCTTCTCCGGGTCGACCCGCTTGCCCTGCTCCAGGACGATCTCGCCGTTGACCTCGACCCGCGCCTGCTCGATCAGCTCCTCGCAGGCCCGCCGGGAGCCGTAGCCCGCGCGCGCGAGGATCTTCTGGAGCCGCTCGCCCTCCTGCTCGGCGCCCGGGAAGGTCCTGGGCAGCTTGACGTCCTTCTTGGCCGCGTACCGTTCGCGGTTGCGCTCCTCGGCCCGCGTCTCGTACTCGCGCGAGGTCGCCGGAGCCGACGGCCCGCGCTGCTGGGGCTTCTTCGGACCGCCCTTGGCGCCGCCGCGGGCCGCGCCGCCGCGCCCCGCCTTCGGGCCCTCGTGAGACGCGCCGGGGCCCACGTCGTAGCGGCGCTCCTCGGGGCGGGGCTTGCTGGGCCGGCCCTGGGCCTGGCCCTGGCCCCGGCTCTGTGCCTGCCCCCGGCCCTGGCCCTGCTTCTGGCCCCTGTTGTTGCCGGCGCCGCGGGGGTTACCGCGCCCACCGCTCCTGCCGCTACCGCTGCCGCTGCTTCGCATCAGATTTCCGTCGTCGTCGTGTCCGTCGTGGGACCGTCGTCCGCATCCGGGGCGTCCGGATCGAACGACGGTACGGCTTCCTGGGTCTCGGCCTCGATCGCCTCCGCCTCCGGGAGGAAGGGCGCGAGCTCCGGGAGCTCGTCCAGACCGCGCAGGCCCATCCGCTCCAGGAAGTAGTTCGTCGTCCCGTACAGGATCGCACCTGTTTCGGGTTCCGTGCCCGCCTCCTCGACCAGACCGCGCTGGAGCAGGGTGCGCATCACACCGTCGCAGTTCACTCCGCGCACCGCGGAGACCCTGCTGCGGCTGACCGGCTGGCGGTAGGCGACCACCGCGAGGGTCTCCAGCGCCGCCTGGGTCAGCCGGGCCTGCTGGCCGTCCAGGACGTACCGTTCGACGGCCGGGGCGTAGTCGGCCCGGGTGGAGAACCGCCAGCCGCCCGCGACGAACCGCAGCTCGAAGCCGCGCCCCTGCACGGTGTACTCGTCGGCCAGCTCCCGCAGCGCGTCCGCGACCTGGCGGCGCGGGCGCTCCACGATCCTCGCCAGGTGCTCCTCGGTGGCGGGCTCGTCCACGACCATCAGCACGGCCTCCAGGGCGGGCTTGAGGCCGAGGCCGGCGACGGTACGCGCTCCGGCCGGGGCCGCCGGGGCCCCCGCGGTCTCCTCGCTCACGGCTTGCGCTCCTCCTCGGTCTTCTGCGGCGGCCGGTCGAACTCGTCGGTCACCCTGGGCCGGTCGTCCCCGTCCCCGCCGGTCCAGCGCACCAGCAGCTCCCCGAGCGCGGCCTCCTGGTCGAAGGCGACGGCCTTCTCCCGGTACAGCTCCAGCAGGGCCAGGAACCTCGCCACGACGGTGAGGGTGTCGTCGGTGTCCTCGACGAGCGTACGGAAGCCGGCCTCGCCGAGCCGCCGCAGCCGTGCGACCACGATCTGGGCCTGCTCCTGCACGCTGACCAGCGGGGCGTGGATGTGGTCGACGTACACCTGCGGCTCGGGCCTGGGCTGCATCGCCTTGACGGCGAGCTTCGCGAAGCCCTCCGCGCCGATGCTGATGACGACCTCGGGCAGCAGTTCGGCGTGGTGCGGTTCGAGGCCGACGGTCCGCGGACGGCGGCGGGCCTCCGCGTCCAGCCGTTCCCGGAAGATGTCGGCGATCCGTTTGTACGCGCGGTACTGCAGCAGCCGGGCGAACAGCAGGTCGCGGGCCTCGAAGAGGGCCAGGTCCGCCTCGTCCTCGACCTCGGCGGCGGGCAGCAGGCGGGCCGCCTTCAGATCGAGCAGCGTCGCGGCGACGACGAGGAACTCGGTCGTCCGGTCCAGGTCCCAGTCGGGGCCCATCGCCCGGATGTGCGCCATGAACTCGTCGGTGACCTTCGACAGCGCGACCTCGGTGACGTCCAGCTTGTGCCGGGAGATCAGCTGGAGCAGGAGATCGAAGGGGCCCTCGAAGTTGGCGAGCCGGACCTTGAAGACACCGTCGGGGGACTCCTGGACGTCGTCCCGGGCGTCGTCACGGGCGTCGTCCCGGGGACTGCCGGCGGGCTCGTCAGCGGGTTCCGGCCCGTGCACCGGTTCCGGCTCCCGTACCTGCTCCGGTAGGGGTTCCGGCTCGTGCACCGCAGCCGGAACAAGCGTCGGCGCCGGTTCCGGTACCGGCACTGGTACCGGTTCCGCAGGCGCCGTCCCCGGCCCCCGTCCCAGCGCGCGGCGGCGGCCGACGGGTGCTCCTGGGCCGGGGGTGCGGGCGGGGTCGTTCGAGGTCATGACCCCCGCAGGCTACCGCTACCGCCCGCGAAGCCGTCGTACGAGGATGCTGGCGTCTCCGCGGCTCTCCAGGTCGGCGAGGACGACGGCGACCGCCTCGCGGACGATGCGTCCGCGGTCGACCGCGAGCCCGTGTTCGCCGCGGAGCACCAGACGGGCGTGCTCGAGGTCCATCAGTTCCTCGGCGGACACGTACACGGTGATCTTCTCGTCGTGCCGTTCGCGGCCGCTGGGCCGGCGGGCGGAGGCCCGTCCGCGCTTGCGCGACGGGGCGTCGTCCTGGGTGGCAGAACCTTCCTGCGCGCCCTGTCGGGGACCGGAACGCTCCCCGGTGCCCCGGGTGCCGCCCTGTTCGGCGCCGGCCGCCGCGTGTTCGGTTCCCTCGCCGTCCCCGCCCTGTGCGGGTACGGCGTTCGGCGCGTCGTCGGCGGGACCGGCCGCCGCCCCGTCGCGCTCCCCCGCCGGAGCGGGCACCCGGGCCTCGCCGCCCGCGGGGCGCCGGGGTGCGGACGGCTGGAGCGCCGTTCCCCCTGTCGTGCGGAAGAGTTCGTCGGCCCCCGGCAGACTCACTCGGCGTGACACCGGGCGAGCACCTCCCTGGCGAGCTGACGGTAGGCGGCGGCGCCGACGGAGTTGGAGGCGTAGGTGGTGATCGGCTCACCGGCGACCGTGGTCTCCGGGAAGCGGACCGTGCGCCCGATGACCGTGTGGTAGACGTGGTCGTCGAAGGCCTCGACGACCCGCGCCAGCACCTCACGGCTGTGCACCGTGCGCGAGTCGTACATGGTCGCCAGGATCCCGTCGAGCTCCAGCTCCGGGTTGAGCCGTTCCTGGACCTTCTCGATGGTCTCCGTCAGCAGGGCGACACCGCGCAGCGCGAAGAACTCGCACTCCAGCGGCACTATCACCTTGTGGGCGGCGGTGAGCGCGTTGACGGTGAGCAGGCCGAGCGAGGGCTGGCAGTCGATCACGATGTAGTCGTAGTCGTCCATCAGCGGCTTCAGCGCACGCTGCAGCGTCGACTCGCGCGCGACCTCGGAGACCAGCTGGACCTCGGCGGCGGACAGGTCGATGTTGCTGGGCAGCAGGTCCATGTTGGGGACCGCCGTCTTCAGGAGCACCTCGTCGGCCGACATGCCCCGCTCCATGAGCAGGTTGTAGACCGTGAGGTCGAGCTCCATGGGGTTGACGCCCAGGCCGACCGACAGCGCGCCCTGCGGGTCGAAGTCCACGAGCAGTACCCGGCGCCCGTACTCCGCGAGCGCGGCACCCAGGTTGATGGTCGACGTGGTCTTGCCGACGCCGCCCTTCTGGTTGCACATCGCGATGATCGTCGCGGGACCGTGGTTGGTCAGCGGTCCCGGGATCGGGAAGTACGGCAGCGGGCGACCGGTCGGGCCGATGCGCTCGCGGCGCTGGCGGGCGGCGTCAGGCGCGAGGGTGGCCGCGTACTCGGGGTCGGGCTCGTACTCGGCGTCGGGGTCGTAGAAGTGCCCTTCGGGCAGTTCGTCGTAGTCGGCGAAGTGGTTGCGGGGCGTGCCACTTCCGTCGCCGGCCATGGCGTTCACGTGATGGCCATCCATGCTCTGGGGTGCTGACAGAGCCGTGTGGGGGCTTGACTGGCTCTGGTGGGCTGCGAAGGTTCGGACAGCGACGGAGCCGACAGCCTCGAGCCCCGTGGAGCCCTGACTCCGCGTAGGCATTCCTGGTTGACCACCCCCGGGAGAAAATGTCGACTCATTCACAAGTCGTCTTACCTCCTTGGTGACCAGGAAACTTCTAGACAAGGTCAGCGTGGCACCATGCCGACGGTTGGCGACTCTATGGCGTGTCGGGTGTTCGCAGCAACACAATCCGCCGGACCCGACTCGATGTGTCGACAATGAAACATGCCGCTGTCAAGGGCGTACGGCCGTCGCACAGCAGGTTTCACCGGCGTGCGAATCGGTCGAAGGATCACGTTCGAGGCGAGTTGACCGAGAGCCGCAAAGTGACCATACACACATCCGGCCGGACCTTGTCGGGCAAGGTCCGGCCGGATGTGCGCGATTGACTCGTCCTGTTGACGTATCGCCTTTACGGAAAGGTGACTTGCCCGGGCGTGTCAGCCGAGGAGCGTGTCGAGCTCCACGTGGGCCAGTCCGTGCGCCTCGGCGACCTCGCGGTAAACGACCTGGCCGTCGTGGGTGTTGAGGCCCTTGGCCAGCGCGGGGTCGCGGCGCAGCGCCTCGACCCAGCCGTTGTTGGCGAGCGAGACGATGTACGGCAGCGTGGCGTTGGTGAGGGCGTTGGTGGAGGTGTTGGGCACCGCGCCCGGCATGTTCGCGACGCAGTAGAAGACCGAGTCGTGCACCGGGAAGGTCGGCTCGGCGTGGGTGGTGGGACGGGAGTCCTCGAAGCAGCCGCCCTGGTCGATCGCGATGTCGACAAGAACACTGCCGGGCTTCATCCGGGACACCAGTTCGTTGGTGACCAGCTTCGGGGCCTTGGCGCCCGGGATGAGCACGGCACCGATGACGAGGTCGGCGTCGAGGACGGCCTTCTCCAGCTCGAAGGAGTTGGACATGACGGCCTTGACCCTGGTGCCGAAGATCTTGTCGGCCTCGCGCAGCTTGTTGATGTCGCGGTCGAGCAGGGTCACGTCGAAGCCCATGCCGACGGCGATCTGGGTGGCGTTCCAGCCCGACACCCCGCCGCCGATGACGACGGCCTTGGCCGGGGTGACGCCGGGGACGCCGCCGGGCAGGACGCCGCGGCCGCCGTTGGCCCGCATCAGGTGGTAGGCGCCGACCTGCGGGGCCAGCCGGCCCGCGACCTCGGACATCGGGGCGAGCAGCGGCAGCGCGCGGTTCGGCAGCTCGACGGTCTCGTAGGCGATCGCGGTGGTGCCGGACGCGACGAGGGCGTCGGTGCACTCCTTGGAGGCGGCCAGGTGGAGGTAGGTGAAGAGGGTCTGGTCCTTGCGGAGGCGGTGGTACTCCTCGGCGACGGGCTCCTTGACCTTCAGCAGCAGGTCGGCCGTGGCCCACACCTCGTCGGCGGCGTCCAGGATCCGCGCACCGGCGGCGACGTACTCGTCGTCCGTGATCGACGATCCGACACCGGCGTTGCGCTCGATGACGACCTGGTGGCCGTTGCGTACCAGCTCGTGCACGCCGGCGGGGGTGATGGCCACCCGGAACTCGTTGTTCTTGACCTCGCGGGGGATGCCGACCTTCACGTCGATCACGGTCCTTGGCTCAGAGGGTGTGGGGAAACAGCAACACATACCCGGAGGTAGCGGACGCACCGGGATGCACCGCAGGAGAACGTGCGGCAGAGCCAGTCTAATGAAGGTGTTCCCGCTGTCTAGCCTTTCATTGCATCAATCTTCAGTGGGTGTACTGCGGATTTCGCAGGCGTTATCGCCGTGTTCCGGCTCCGGATCACGGTCTCCGGGCTCATCTCCCAGGATGCGCTCGGCCGCGCCGCGGTGCAGGCGGGCGGCCGCGGGGTCGCCGAGGTGCTCCAGGGTGTCGGCCAGCCGGAGCTGGAGGGCGGCCTGCAGACGGGTGTCGTCGGCGCGCCGGGCCCACTCCGCCGCCTCCTGGCAGGTGCGCAGCGACTCCTCCGGCCGGCCCGCGTACTCCTGGACCCGGGCCAGCTCGCTCAACGCCCGTGCGGACGCGGCCACATCGCCGGTCTTGCGGTGCCCGGCGGCCGCGGCTCGCCAGCCCCGCTGCGCCTCGCCGTACCGTCCGGCGTAGGTGTGGGCGGTGGCGATGCGGCCGTACAGCCGGGCGGCGTCCACGCGCTCGTCGCGGGCCAGCCGCTGGGCGAGGGCCCGGCCGAACCAGTCGGCGGCCCGGTCGTAGTCCCCCAGCTCCAGGTGCGCGCCGCCTACGGATTCCATCGCGCGGCCGGTCGCGTACGGGTCGTTCGCCTCCCGTCCGGCGTCCAGCGCGGCCCGGTAGCGCACCAGGGCCTTTGCCGTGCGCCCGGTGCGGGCGTCCACGTCGGCCAGGTTCAGCAGGGCGGCGGCCTTCTCGCGGGGCAGGTCGCGGCGCTCGGCCACGTCCAGGACGAGCTGGTGGACGCCGTACAGATCGGCCGCGGCCCCCTGGGTGCCGAGGTGCGCGACCATCGCCCTGACCAGCTGGGACATCAGACGCCTGGCCAGGGTGTCCAGCTCGCCGTCGGCGACCGCGAGCCGGGCGGAGGCGAGCAGGGCCGGCCGGCGGGTGCGCAGCCAGTCGGCGGCCGCGCGCGGGGTGTCGAACCGCAGGGCGCGGGGCATTTCCTGGAGCTTCTCCCGGGCCTGCGGGCTGTCCGTCTCGGTGATCGCCCGGCAGGACTGGAGCAGCCGTACGGTGCGCTCCAGCATGCGGGCGCGGGCCAGCTGGAGCTCGGCCGGACGCTCGTGGGTCTCGGCGGCCGCCCGCAGCAGGGGCTGGAGGCAGCCGGGGACCTCGTACTGGGGCACCGGCGACGGCAGGGCCCGCAGCAGGCCCAGGGCGACGAAGTCGTCCAGGGTGGTGCGCGCGGCGCCGATCGAGCAGCCGGCGAGCGCGGAGGCGGTGTGCGGGTCGGCCAGGCCGGCCGGGGCGAGGCAGAGCAGTCGCAGTATCCGGGCGGCGGCCGGGGGCAGGGTGGCGTGCACGAGCCGGAAGACCCGGCTGAGGGGGCTTCCCTCGTCGCCCTCGGCGTGCAGCTGCTTGGCGAGGTCGGCGATCGCCGACTTGGGCCGCGCGGCGAGCCAGCCGCCCGCGAGGATCAGCGCCGTGGGGTGCCCCTGGCAGGCCTCGACGAGGCCCTCGGCGGCGCGCGGGTCGACGGTGACGCGGACCGAGCCGGTGCGCCGGGTGAGCAGTTCGAGGGCGGACTTGGTGTCGAGGCCGCCCAGGGTGCAGGGCCGTACGTCGGAGATCCCGGTGAGCGGGCCCGCCGAGACGGCCACGACCAGGCACTCCGGGGTGTCCGGGAGGAGGGCGTCGACCTGGTCGGCGCCGGCCGCGTCGTCGAGCAGGAGCAGCGCGCGCCGCTCGGCGAGGGCCTCGCGCAGGGTGGCCGAAAGGTCCTCCTCGCCGGCGCCCGGCGGGACCGGCCGGCCCAGCGCGGTGAGCAGGTCGCGAGCGGCCTGCTCGACGGGCACGGGGGTGCCGTCGGGTTCGCCGAGCCGGACGCGCAGCACGCCGTCCCGGTAGCGCCCGGCGACCTGCCGGACGAACTCCTCGGCGAGCGCGGTACGGCCGGAGCCGGGCCGTCCGGCGATGAGGAGCACGCGCGCGCGAGGGGCCTTCTTCCCGGAGAGGGTGTCCAGCCCCGCGCGTTCGATGTCGGCGCGCAGTTCCTTCAACTCCCGGGTACGGCCCAGGAAATGGCCCTCCGTCGCAGCGTGTCCGGACAGCTGCACGCCGTCTGTGTCCACTGCCTGATCCGTCACGGGCCACACTCCCGTCCCACCGCACGCGCGAGCCCGCCGGAACTCCGGATCGGGCGGTTCCCGAGCCTAGTTCACGCTCTGCGACGTTCCGTGGGGAGCACGGCGGTGACGTCCCCCGATCGGATCAGCAGATCGTCACACCGCAGGGGTCGGCAGGAGGGCGCGGGACGGTCACGCCTCGAAGGGGCGGGCCGGCCACGGCGCCTGCGCCGGGCGCAGCGCGTCGAGCCCCTCGCCGCCGCGCGCGGCGACCAGCGACAGGACGCCCACGACCAGGCAGTTGTTGTGCAGCTCGCCGGCGAGCACCCCCCGCACGAGTTCGCCGACCGGCACCCGCGCGTGCTCCATGTCGGCCTCCTCGTCCTCGACCGCGAAGCGCTCCCCGTCGGCCGCGGACAGACCGCGGGCCAGGAAGATGCGCACCGCCTCGTCGCAGCCGCCGGGAGTGGTGTAGACGTCGGTCAGCACCCGCCAGTCCTCGGCCTTGACGTGGGCCTCCTCGTACAGCTCCCGCTGGGCGGCGTGCAGCGGGTTCTCGCCGGGCACGTCGAGCAGGCCGGCCGGGATCTCCCACAGCTTCTGCCGCACGGGGTGGCGGTACTGCTTGATCAGCAGGACGCGGTCCTCGTCGTCGAGGGCGAGAACGGCCACGGAGCCGGGGTGGACCTGGTAGTCGCGGTGGACGACGGAGCCGTCGGGCATGACCACCTCGTCGGTGCGGACGGAGGTCTTCTTGCCCACGAAGGGGGTCTCCGTCGCGCGGATCTCCCACGCCTGCGCGGTGTCCTTGATCGTCATGCCCTGTCCTTCCACACGTACAAAAGGAATCCGGCCAAAGGAGAACCGGCCGTGTCGGACCGGGAAACCAGAAAAAAGAGGCCGGGGTGCTCACCTTTGAAGGGATGCACCCCGGCCACCGTACAACTGGTGTGTTACTTCGAGGTCTTCCGCTCGACCGCGGCCTTCACCAGCCCGGCGAACAGCGGGTGCGGACGGGTCGGCCGCGAGCGCAGCTCCGGGTGGGCCTGCGTGGCGACCAGGTAGGGGTGGACGTCGCGCGGGTACTCCACGTACTCGACGAGCTTTCCGTCCGGCGAGGTGCCGGAGAACAGGATGCCCGCCTTCTTCTCCAGCTCCGCGCGGTAGGCGTTGTTGACCTCGTAGCGGTGCCGGTGCCGCTCCTCGACGTACTCCTTGCCGTCGTAGACCTCGCGCACGATCGAGCCCTCGGCCAGCTTCGCCGGGTACATGCCCAGCCGCATGGTGCCGCCCATGTCGCCCTCACCGGCGACGATGTCGAGCTGCTCGGCCATCGTGGAGATGACCGGGTGAGCGGTGGCCGGGTCGAACTCGGTGGAGTTCGCGTCGGAGATGTCGAGCAGGTTGCGCGCCGCCTCGATCACGATGCACTGCAGGCCCAGGCACAGGCCGAGCAGCGGGATCCTGTTCTCGCGGGCGTAGCGGATCGCACCGACCTTGCCGAGCACGCCGCGGTCGCCGAAGCCGCCGGGGATGCAGATGCCGTCCACGTCGGCGAGCTGCGCCTTGGCTCCCGCCGGGGTCTTGCAGTCGTCCGAGGTGACCCACTTGATCTTCACGCGGGCCTTGTTGGCGAAGCCGCCGGCGCGCAGCGCCTCGGTGACCGAGAGGTAGGCGTCGGGCAGGTCGATGTACTTGCCGACCAGGGCGAGGGTGATCTCGTGGTCGGGGTGGTGGACGCGGTCGAGCAGGTCGTCCCAGGTCGTCCAGTCCACGTCCCGGAAGGGCAGGTCAAGCTTGCGGACGACGTAGGCGTCCAGGCCCTCGCCGTGCACGGTCTTGGGGATGTCGTAGATCGACTTGGCGTCGGGGCAGGCGACCACGGCGGCCTCGTCGACGTCGCACATCAGCGAGATCTTCCGCTTGATCGCGGTGGGGACCTCGCGGTCGCAGCGCAGCACGATCGCGTCCGGCTGGATGCCGATGTTGCGCAGGGCGGCCACGGAGTGCTGGGTGGGCTTGGTCTTCAGCTCGCCCGAGGGACCGATGTAGGGCAGGAGCGAGATGTGAACGACGAACACGTTGTCCCGGCCGACCTCGTGGCGGACCTGGCGGACGGTCTCCAGGAACGGCAGCGACTCGATGTCGCCGACCGTGCCGCCGACCTCCGTGATCACCACGTCCACCTCGTCCGTCGCCATCCGGCGGATGCGGTGCTTGATCTCGTTGGTGATGTGCGGGATGACCTGCACGGTGTCGCCCAGGTACTCGCCGCGGCGCTCCTTGGCGATCACCGTCGAGTAGACCTGGCCGGTGGTGACGTTGGCGGAGCCGTCGAGGTCGCGGTCGAGGAAGCGCTCGTAGTGGCCGATGTCCAGGTCGGTCTCGGCGCCGTCGTTGGTGACGAACACCTCACCGTGCTGGAAGGGGTTCATCGTGCCGGGGTCGACGTTGAGATAGGGGTCGAGCTTCTGCATCACGACGCGCAGGCCCCGCGCCTTGAGCAGCATGCCGAGGCTGGAGGCGGTCAGCCCCTTGCCGAGGGAGGAGGCGACACCCCCGGTGACGAAGATGTGCTTGGTCGTCGTGGCGGAGCTGTTTCGGAAAGCAGCGGGCGGCATGGCCAAGAGGGGGCTCCCGTGGTCGCGATCTGGGGGTGCGGTGCGGCTCCCGGAGGCTTTCGCCGGCGGTTCGTGCCGGAGTTTTCCGGGGGTGCCGTCGCTGCGGTTCGGGGGTTTCGTGCCCACCGGTCCACGGGCCACCAGGGTATCAGCGCCTCGAGGGGACGGCTTCCGACCACGCTCCGCGCACGGTCCGGCACGCCGGGGCACCGGCACGCCGGGTCCTCACCCACTGCTCACCCGTTCGGCCCACCCACGTTGCCCGGAGCGGCACACAGATCATCTACGTGCGTCGTATCCTGCTCGGACACTCGCTGCCGAGCCCGGCCGGCAAGACGGCACACCCCAGCCCGTACCCACCGGAACAATGAGAGCTCGGCAGTTGGTTGAGCAAGAATTGGCCTTTTGCCAATACGGCTGAGCGACTGCTTTGCTTCACCGCTCAACGACGCATGACACATTTCCCCTTGACCGCACCAAGCGACTGCCCCCGCCTGATGGGGGCTACGTGGCCGTTCGACTGGAGTTGCACGTGGCCGGGCGCATCGAAGACTACGCACTCATCGGAGACATGCAGACCGCCGCACTGGTCTGCCGCGACGGGACGGTGGACTGGCTCTGCCTGCCCCGCTTCGACTCCCACGCGATCTTCGCCGGGCTGCTGGGCACCGAGGAGCACGGCTTCTGGCGGCTCGGCCCGGCGCACGCCTCCGACGCCGAGCCGCCGCGGGCGGCCCGGCGCAACTACCGGGGCGACTCGCTGATCCTGGAGTCCGAGTGGGACACCCCGCGCGGCACGGTCCGGGTGACCGATTTCATGCCCCCGCGCGACGGCGCCCCGCAGCTCATCCGGATCGTCGAAGGCGTCTCGGGCCGCGTCCCCATGCGTTCGACCCTGCGGATGCGTTTCTCCTACGGCCGCGTCGTGCCGTGGGTGCACAAGCACGAGGGCCGCACGGTCGCCGTCGCCGGTCCCGACTCGGTGTGGTTCGACACGGAGGCCGAGACCTACGGCAAGTCGCTGACGACGTACTCCGACTTCACGGTCGCCCCCGGTGACCGGATCGCGTTCACCATCTCGTGGGAGCCCTCGCACAAGGAGCCGCCCGCGCTGCCGGAGCCGGAGCAGTCGCTCCAGGCCACGGAGGACTTCTGGCGCGAGTGGGTCGAGCACTGCACGTACCACGGGCCCTACCGCGAGGCGGTGATCCGTTCCCTGATCACGCTGAAGGCGCTCACGTACGCCCCCACCGGCGGCATCGTGGCGGCCCCCACCACCTCCCTGCCCGAGGACATCGGCGGAGTCCGCAACTGGGACTACCGCTACACCTGGCTGCGCGACGCGGCCATCACCCTGTCCTCGCTGCTGCGCACCGGCTACCGCGAGGAGGCCCGCGCCTGGCGCGAATGGCTGCTGCGCGCGGTCGCGGGCGACCCGGAGAACCTCCAGATCATGTACGGCATCGCCGGCGAGCGCGAGCTCGGGGAGGCGGAGCTGGACTGGCTGCCCGGCTACGAGGGCTCCGCCCCGGTCCGGGTCGGCAACGGCGCGGCGCACCAGCTCCAGCTGGACGTGTACGGCGAGGTCACCGAGGCGCTGCACCTCGGCCACATGACCGGGCTGGCCCGCAACGACTACGCCTCGCTGCTCCAGCTGAAGCTGATCCGCTACCTGGAGCGGCACTGGGACGAGCCGGACGAGGGCATCTGGGAGGTGCGCGGCCCGCGCCGCCACTTCGTGCACTCCAAGGTGATGGCCTGGGTGGCCGTGGACCGCACGATCAAGCTGATCGAGTCGGGGGACGCGGACGGCCCGCTGGAGCGCTGGCGCGAGCTGCGCGACGACATCCACCGGGACGTGTGCGAGAAGGGTTACGACAAGGAGCGCAACACCTTCACGCAGTCCTACGGCTCGAAGGAACTGGACGCGTCGCTGCTGCTGATCCCGCAGATGGGCTTCCTGCCCCCGGACGACAAGCGCGTGATCGGCACCATCGAGGCGATCCAGCGCGAGCTGTCCACGGAGGACGGCTTCATCCTGCGCTACCCGACCGAGGGCGAGAGCGAGGGCGTCGACGGCCTCCCCGGCGACGAGGGCGCCTTCCTGGCCTGCTCGTTCTGGATGGCGGACGACCTGGCGATGATCGGCCGCGTGGACGAGGCCCGCAAGCTCTTCGAGAAGCTCCTGTCCCTGCGCAACGACCTGGGGCTGCTCGCCGAGGAGTGGGACCCGCGCCTGCAGCGCCAGGTGGGCAACTTCCCCCAGGCCTTCAGCCACGTCCCCCTGATCGACACGGCCCTGCGCCTGACGGCGTCGGGGGCGTACGGCGGCTGAGCCCGCCTGTCCCGCCCGGCCGCGGAGCGTTTCCGTGGCCGGACGGGAAATGCGGCCGGGCGGGAGATGTAGCCGGGCGGGAGATGTGGCCGGACGGGGTCCGCGGGTAGCGTCCGCTCCATGGACAGCCACGCGGACCACCGATTCGACAGCCGGGGCGCCGGCATCACCGTGCAGCGGGCACTGGAGCTGCCCGGTCTGCGCAGCGGGCTGCCCGAGATCCTGGCGGGCGCGGAGCGGCTGGGCCGCACGGTGCGCTGGGTGCACGCCGGGGAGGTCCCGAACATCGCCTCCCTGCTCAAGGGCGGCGAGCTGCTGCTCACCACCGGTTACGGCCTCGGCACCCGCCCGGCGGAGCAGCGGGCGTTCGTGCGCACCCTGGCCGAGCGGGGCATCGCGGCCCTGGTGGTCGAGCTGGGCCCCCGGTTCGCCCGGCTGCCCGCGGCGCTGGTGGAGACGGCCCGCGCGACCGGCCTGCCGCTGGTGCAGCTGCACCGCGAGGTGCCGTTCGTCGCGGTCACCGAGGAGATCCACACCGAGATCGTCAACGGCCACTACGCGCTGCTCCAGCAGGCCGAGGAGGTGCACCGCCGCTGCACCCAGGCGCTGCTGGGGGGCGGGGGGATCCCCCAAGTGCTGGGCATTCTCGCCGACTTCAGCGGCAACCCGGTGTTCCTGGAGACCACCGACGGACAACTGCTGTACGCCGCCGGGGCCGGGCCGGAGGGGGCGGATCCGCTCCAGGTGTGGGAGGGGCTGCGCGGCCCGCACAAGGACGCGTCCGCCGGTTCGGTGCTGGTGGACGTCCCCGGCGGCGGGCCGGGGACGGGTGCGGTGCGGGCCCGGCTGGTGCTGCTGCCGGTACGCGCCCCGCTCGCTCCGGTGCACCGGATCGCCGCCGAGCGGGCCGCCGGGATCCTGGCCGTGGTGCTGATGCAGGCGCGGCAGGAGGAGGAGCTGGCGGCGCGCGGCCGGGGCGACTTCCTGACCGACCTCGCCGAGGGGCGTATCGCGGCGGAGGACGCTCCGGCGCAGGCGCGTGTCCTCGGCTTCAAGCCCGGCGACGGTCCGCTGCTGCCGGTCGTGATGCGCCTGGGCGACACGTTGTCCCCGGGCGGCGGCTGGGCGGTGCTGGCGCGGGCGGTGGCGGAGGAGCTGGCGTCGGTGGGGGTGCCGGTCCTGCTCGGCGTGCGGCCGGTGGAGGGTCGCGTGCCGCTGCTGCTGGGCCTGCGCTCGGAGTCGGAGCGGTCGGCGGTCGCGGACCGGGTCGCGGCGGCGCTGCGGGCCGGGGTGGAACGGGCCGGGATCCAGCGGCCGGGTGCTCAGCCGCCGGTCGTGGTGGTCGGCGTCGCGGGCGGCTGGGCGGCGGCCTCGGCGGGCCTCGGGCACGCGGCGGAGACGGCGACGGCGGCGCAGGGCCTGCCGGACCGGCCCTGGTACGACGCCCGCCGCCTCGACATCGACCTGCTGCTGTGGCGGCTGCGCGACCATCCCGGCCTGGCGGCCTTCGTGGACCGCGCGATCGGCCCGGTCCGCGACCACGACCAGCGCTCGAGGCCGCCCCTGCTGCCCACCCTGGAGACCTATCTGGCGCACGCGGGCCGCAAGGCGGAGACGGCCCGCGAGCTGCACCTCAACCGGCAGACGCTGTACAACCGGCTCGCGCGCATCGGCGAGTTGCTGGGCACCGACCTCGACGACCCGCAGACGGTGCTGGCGTTGAGCCTGGCGCTGCGGGCCCGGCGGCTGGTGCCCTGAGCCGCCGCCGTGGCGGGTGCCGGGGAGCGGGATCGCGGGTGCGCGTCAGATCATCGGCAGCGGCTGCGTCAACTCGTCGTAGACGCTGAGGACCTGGGCGACGGTGTCGTCCTCGCTCGGCCAGGTGGCCGCCTGCCGGGTGCCCGACTCCCGGAGCCGCTCGCGGCGTTCGGGTGCGGCGAGCAGGCGTACGACGGCGTCGGCGAAGGCCTCCGCGTCGCCGGGCGGGACGAGTTCGGCGGCGTCGCCGACGAGTTCGCGCACTCCGCCGGTCAGCGCCGCGACGAGCGGCACGCGCGCGTGGAGGGCCTCCTGCGCCAGGACCGAACGCGACTCCCCGGCAGCGGGCAGCAGGGCGAGGTCGGCGACGGCCAGCAGTTCGCCCACGTCGTCCCGACGCCCGAGGAGCCGGACGGGCAGTCCCTCGTCCTCGATACGGTGCTGGAGTTCCGCCCGCAGCGGCCCTTCCCCCGCGACCACGACCAGTGGCACGGGGTCCAGCCGGCCCCACACGCGCGCGGCGTCGAGCAGGACGTCGTGACCGCGAAGCCGGTCGAGGGAGCCGGCGGCCATCAGCAACGGGCGGCCGGTCGCGCCGAGTTCGGCCCGCACCTTGGCCCGCGGCCGCTCCGGGTCCTCCTCGGTCGTGCGGGGTCCGGGAAGTCCCACCGCGGCGAGCCGGGCGTCCCGGGCGCCGGTGCGGCGCGCCCGGTCCACGAGGTCGGAGGTGGTGCCGAGCACCACGGCGGCCGCCTTGGCGACCCGCCGCTCCAACAGGCGCAGCAGATGGGCGCGGGCTCCCTCGGCGTGCGCCCCGTTGTGCCAGGTGACCACGAGCGGGGTGGGCCGCCCGCTGAGCGCGAGCACGGCCCGGAAGGAGGCGTGCAGTCCGTGTGCGTGGACGAGGTCGGCGTCCGTGCAGGCCGCCCGCAGCGCCGCCACGGACGCGGGATCGCTGCTGCGGGGCACGGGCACGTGGTCGGCTCCGGCGCCCGTGAAGTCGTAGAGGTGATCGGACTCGGCGGGGGCGCACACCGTCACCCGCACGCCCCGCGCGACGAGCCCCGCGGCCAGGGAGCGCACGTGGGCGCTGCTGCCGGCGTTGCCCCCGCCCAGCACCTGCACGGTGCGCAGCGGCGACTGGCCGTGCGGTGAGTGGCTGCTCACGTGGCCGGGGCTCCTGGTTCGGCATCGGTCGATCACGAAGGAACGTACAGAAGGGACTCGGGCGCGGGGGCGGACCTCTCGCGCTCCTCCACGTCCTCCACCCAAGGATGCCAGGGCGTACGGGTGTTCCGTGCCGCCGAGCACCCGCTGCCCCGGCAACACACCCCCGCGTATCACCCACACGGGTGAAGGAAGGCGGATTTCCGTTCGACGGGTGAGCCGGTTGCCGCGGCTTGGTGAGGCCCTGTCACGAGGCGGCGTCGGCCCGCGGAAGTGCGGTGCGCACCGGGCGGTCCGCCCGTGGGGCCGGTCGGCGCGCGGCCGGGTCCCGGGCACCGACGGGCGAACGCGGCCCTCCTGCTCCTTCGTGTGATCATCGGGCCGTCCCGGGGAAGCCGGCCGGGAAAGCCGGCCGGGAAAGCCGGAGGGCGGGACCGGCACGTGGGCCGCCGTCCCGCCCTCCGCCCGAGCCGTTACGCGTCCGCGCGCGCCGTCTCCAGCAGTTCCTCCGCGTGCGCGCGTGCCGTCTCCGAGTCCTCCTGGCCGGCGAGCATCCGGGACAGCTCCCGGATCCGTTCCTCGCCCTCCAGCACCTTCACGCCGGACCGGGTCACGGACCCGTCGTTGGTCTTCTCCACCAGCAACTGCCGGTCGGCGAAGGCCGCCACCTGCGGCAGGTGGGTGACGACGACGACCTGCGCGGTCTTCGCGAGCCGCGCGAGGCGCCGCCCGATCTCCACCGCCGCCTTGCCGCCCACACCCGCGTCGACCTCGTCGAAGAGGTACGTCGGTACGGGGTCCGTCCCCGCGAACACGACCTCGACGGCCAGCATCACGCGGGACAGCTCACCGCCGGACGCGCCCTTGGCGATGGGCCGCGGCGGCGCCCCCGGATGCGGGGCGAGCAGCAGCTCCACCTCGTCGGCGCCGGACGGCCCGTAGGCGACGGGACGGCCGTCGACCTCCACGCCCTCGGGGTCCTCGGTCTGGCGGATGTCGAACGACACGCGCGCGTGCGGCATCGCCAGCGAGGCCAGCTCGGCGGTCACGGCGGCGGCGAACCGCTCGGCGGTCTCCGTCCGCGCGTCGGTCAGGGCCTGTGCCAGGCCGCCCAGTTCGGCCCGCAACGCGTCGCGCTCGGCGGTCAGCTCGCCGATCCTCTCGTCGTCGCCGTCCAGTTCGCCGAGCCGAGCGGCGCCCCGCTCGGCCCAGTCGAGGACCGCGTCGATGTCCTCGCCGTACTTCCGGGTCAGCGCGGTCAGCGCGGCCCGCCGCTCCTCGACGGCCGCCAGCCGCAGCGGATCGGCGTCGAGGTCGTCGGCGTACCCTGCCAGCTCCCCCGCCACGTCGCCCAGCAGGATCCCGATCTCCCCGATGCGGTCGGCGAGCGCGGCCAGCGCCGGATCGTGCGACCGTACGGTCTCCAGGGCCCGCTGCGCGCCCGCGACGAGCGTGGTGGCGTCGATGCCCTCGGGATCCTCGGGATTGCCCGCGAGGGCGCCGTGGGCGGCAGTGGCCGCCGAGGACAGCGCCTCCGCGTGGCCGAGCCGCTCCGCCTCCTCCGCCAGTTCCGCGTCCTCGCCCGCGCGCGGCTCGACGCCGGCGATCTCGTCGAGGCCGTAGCGCAGCATGTCGGCCTCCTGGGCCCGTTCACGCGCGCGCGTGGTGATCTCGTCGAGCCGGCCGGAGACGGCCCGCAGCCGCCGGTAGGCCTCCGTGTATTTGGCGAGCGGCACGGCGACGGCGTCACCGGCGTACCGGTCGAGCGCCTGCCGCTGCCGGGACAGCTTCAGCAGCCCCTGCTGGTCGGTCTGTCCGTGCACGGCCACCAGCTCGTCCGCGAGTTCGGCGAGCACCCCGACGGGCACACTCCGCCCGCCGACGTGCGCCCGCGACCGCCCTTCGGCGGACACGCTACGGCTGATCAGCAGTGCCCCGTCGTCGAGTTCGGCCCCGGCCTCCTCGGCCCGTACGGCCACCGGAGCGCCCGCGGGCACGGTGATCCGCCCCTCCACGACCGCTTTGTCGGCGCCGAGCCGCACGAGCGCGGCGTCGGCGCGCCCGCCCAGCAGCAGCCCGAGGCTGGTGACCACCATGGTCTTGCCCGCGCCCGTCTCACCCGTGACGGCAGTGAAGCCCGGCGACAGCTCGACGACCGCGTCGTCGATGACTCCGAGCGACCGTATCCGCATCTCCTCCAACACGTCCCCGACCATACGAGGTTTTGCCGGCGGCGTGCGACGCCGCCCCCCGTAACGATGGCCGGGCGTTACTTTTGCCGGCCGATCGTCGTTGCCCTGACAGGTCCCCGCCGTGGCGGGGACGATCCGGTCGGTCGTGTCCGTCCTGGGCGAGCAGCGGATGCGGTGCTCCCCGCCGACGCGGGGGCGGCCCGGCGCCCGGGCCGTATCGGGGCGCCGGGCCTTTCCTAGTGCCGGGCCCCGCGCCACCCGGAGACGGGCAGCGCGAACTTCGCCACCAGCCGGTCCGTGAAGGACGCGTGGTGCAGGCGGGCCAGGCGCACCGGCACGGCTCCGCGCCGCACCTCGACCCGGGCCCCCGGCGGCAGCTCGAAGGTCCGCCGCCCGTCGCACCATAGGACGCCCGGCGGGATGTGCGGCAGCAGCTCCACCGCGAGCACCGAGTTCGGCGAGGTCACCAGCGGCTTGGCGAACAGGGCGTGGGCGCTGATCGGCACCATCAGCAACGCCTCGACCTCGGGCCACACCACGGGCCCGCCGGCCGAGAAGGCGTAGGCGGTGGAGCCGGTCGGCGTCGACAGCACGATCCCGTCGCAGCCGAACCCGGTGACCGGCCGCCCGTCGATCTCCAGCACCACCTCGAGCAGCTTCTCCGCGCCGGCCTTCTGCACGGCCGCCTCGTTCAGGGCCCAGTCGGTGTGCACGATGTCCCCGTTGCGGTGCACGACGACGTCGACGGTCATCCGCTCCTCGACCTCGTACGACTTCGTGACCACCCGGTCGACGACCTTGTCGAGGTCGTCCCGCTCGGCCTCCGCCAGGAAGCCGACGCTGCCGAGGTTCACGCCGAGCATCGGCACCCCGGACGCCCGCGCGAACTCCGCGCCGCGCAGCAGTGTCCCGTCACCGCCGAGGACGATGAGCAGCTCGCAGCCCTCCAGGCACTGCGGGGTGGCTTCGCAGACCAGCTCCACCTCGTCCGGCAGGGGCAGGTCGGCGGCCTCGTACTCCAGGACGCGCACCCCGATGCCCTCGCGCAGCAGCCCCTTCACCACCAGTTCCGCGCTGCGGATCGCGGCGGGCCGCCCGGTGTGGGCCAGCAGGAAAACAGTACGAGCTCGGTTCTGGGTCAACGCGGCCCCTCCGCAACTGCACGGTCGACATCGGCCGGGTCCAAAGCGGGCGCCCCGGCCCTGAGCCACAGAAAGTACTCGACGTTGCCGGAGGGCCCGGGCAGCGGACTGGCGGTGACCCCCTTCACACCGAGTCCCAGCTCCCACGCCTTGCGGGCCACGCCCCGCACCGCCTCGGCCCGCAGCTGGGGGCTGCGCACGACGCCCCCGCTGCCCAGCCGTTCCTTACCCACCTCGAACTGTGGCTTGACCATCATCACCAGGTCCGCGTCCGGCGCGGCGCACCGCGCCAGGGCCGGCAGCACCAGCCCGAGCGGGATGAAGGACAAGTCCCCCACGACAAGATCCACTGGCTCCCCATCGATCGCTTCGAGCGTCAACTCGCGTACGTTCGTACGGTCCTTGACGGTGACGCGTTCATCGCTGCGCAGAGACCAGGCGAGTTGCCCGTAGCCGACGTCGACCGCGACCACGTGCGCGGCCCCCGCCCGCAGCAGCACATCGGTGAAGCCGCCGGTGGACGCGCCGGCGTCCAGGGCACGCCGTCCCTCGACCAGGAGCCCCTGGGGCACGAACACCTCCAGGGCACCGGCGAGTTTGTGCCCGCCCCGCGACACGTAGTCGGGGTCGCTGTCGTCGACGGAGACGACGATCGCCGCCGCCGTCTCCACCTGTGTGGCGGGTTTGGTGGCGACGGTCTTCCCGACCGAGACCCGCCCCGCGGCGATCAGCTGACCGGCGTGCTCACGCGAGCGCGCGAGCTTGCGGCGCACCAGCTCCGCGTCCAGACGACGACGTGCGACTCCTGCCACGTTCGGTTCAGCTCCTACTGCCGTGCGTTGACGGGGGCCCCGGAGGTCCCGGGCGGGCGTCGAGCGCGGTGAGCGCGTCGCGCAGCCCCCGGTGTACATCCTCGTACACCTCGAGGTGTCCGTCCGTGGCGAGGTGGTCGGCATCGGCCAGCCGGTCCAGGTGGGCGTCCACCCCGGCGTCGCCGGTGGGGGTGCGGGGCACCTGGAGCGGGGCGGGAGCGGAGGGGGCGTACTCGGGCTCCCGCGCCTGCTCCTGCCTCGGCTCCTGCGCCTGTTCCTGTTCCTGAGGCGTGGCCGCCGGCTCCGGAACCGTGTCGCTCATGCCCCGACGCTACCGCGAACCGCTGGGGTACCGTCGAGCGCGATGGCCACGATCGAGGAGTGCCGCGCCGCACTCGAGAAGTTCTCGCAGAGCATGGGCCGCGCCGAGGGGGACGCCCGCGCGGCCGCCGCCCTCGACCGGTCGGTGAGCTGCTGGATCACCGACCTGGACGTCACGTTCGTCGGCCGGATGGCGGACGGCCGGATCGTCGTGCGGGACACCGTGCAGGGCCCGCCTCCGGAGAGGGCCGGGATCAGGCTGCGGATGGCCGGCGACGACCTGGTCGCGCTGGTCGACGGAGAACTGAACTTCGCGAAGGCGTGGGGCTCGGGCCGGGTGCGGCTGGAGGCGGGCTTCAGGGATCTGCTCCGGCTCAGAAAGCTCCTGTGACCTCGGGGCGGCCTCCCCGTGACCGTCAGGAGGCCTCCGTCGCCGGCACGCGTGCGCGTGCCTTGCGCGCGGCCGGCACCACCAGCGGCGTCCCCGTCTCCGGGTCGTCGATGACCTGGCAGCGCAGCCCGAAGACCTCCTCGACCAGAGACGCCGTGACGACGTCGCCGGGCGCACCCTGCGCGATGACCGTGCCGCCCTTCAGCGCGACGAGGTGGGTGGCGTACCGGGCGGCGTGGTTGAGGTCGTGCAGGACGGCGACCAGGGTGCGGCCCTGCTCCTCGTGGAGTTCGGCGCACAGGTCGAGGACGTCGATCTGGTGCTGGATGTCCAGGTAGGTGGTCGGCTCGTCGAGGAGCAGCAGCGGGGTCTGCTGGGCGAGAGCCATCGCGATCCACACCCGCTGGCGCTGACCGCCGGACAGCTCGTCGACGTACCGCTCGGCGAGTTCGGCGACCCCGGTCCGGGCCATGGACTCCTGGACGACCCGCTCGTCCTCGGCCGACCACTGGCGCAGGATGCCCTGGTGCGGATAGCGGCCGCGGCCCACCAGGTCGGCGACCGTGATGCCGTCGGGCGCGATCGAGGACTGCGGCAGCAGTCCGAGCGTCCTGGCGACCTTCTTGGCGGGCATCGACTGGATGACCTGCCCGTCGAGGAGCACCCGGCCCTCGCTCGGCCTGAGCATCCGCGACAGCGCGCGCAGGAGCGTCGACTTGCCGCAGGCGTTGGGGCCGACGATCACCGTGAACGAGTGGTCGGGGATCTCCACCGACAGTTGCTCGGCGATGACCCGCTGGTCGTAGGCGAGGGTGACGTTCTCGGCGGACAGGCGGTTCACGGTGCTCCTTCGGTCGTCCGGCCCGCGGCCGGCACGGGTGGTGGCGCTGCTCATATCCGGCCCGCCCGGCGCTCGGTGACCAGCAGCCACAGCAGGTAGACGCCGCCGAGCACGCCGGTGACGACACCCACGGGCAGCTGTCCGTCACCGAACAGCCGCTGCGCGGCCCAGTCGGCGGTGACCAGGAGGGCGGCGCCCATGAACAGGGCGGGCACCAGGTTCGGTCCGGGAGAGCGGGTCAGGCGCCGGGCGAGCTGGGGCGCGGTGAGCGCCACGAAGGCCACGGGTCCCGCGGCGGCGGTGGCGGAGGCGGTGAGGAGGACGGCGCACACCATGAGCAGCAGCCGTACCCGCTCCACGCGCACCCCGAGGGCGTGGGAGACGTCGTCGCCCATCTCCATCATCCGCAGCCCGCGCGCGTTGGCGAGGACGAGCGGGACGAGCACGCAGCACGGCACGAGCAGCGGCCAGACCTGCTTCCAGTCGCGGCCGTCGAGCGATCCGGTCATCCACACGACCGCGCGGGCCGCGTCGACCAGGTCGGCCTTGGTGATCAGGTAGCCGTTGACCGCGGCCGCGATCGCCGACACACCGATGCCGACGAGGACCAGCCGGTAGCCGTGCACGCCCCGCTTCCAGGCCAGCAGGTAGATGGCGGCACCGGTGACCAGCCCGCCGACGAGGGCGCCGACGGCGACCTGGGTGGCGGAGCCGGACATCAGCACGATCACCACGAGCGCGCCGGCTGTCGCCCCCTGCCCGAGCCCGAGGACGTCCGGGCTGCCCAGCGGGTTGCGGGAGACGGCCTGGAACACGGCGCCGCCCAGCCCCAGCGCGGCGCCGACCAGCAGCCCCACGACGACCCGCGGCAGCCGCAGTTCGTTGACGATGAACTCCTGGCCCTCGGTGCCGTTGCCGGCGAGTGTCTTCAGTACGTCGCCGGTGGAGATGGGGAAGTCGCCGGTGCCGATGAGCACCACGCTCGCGGCGAAGGCGGCCAGCGCCAGCGCGAGCACGACGGTCAGGGCGCGCGGGTGCACCCGGACCGACAGCCCGCCGGGGGTGCGCAGGGCTCGGACGGTGCCGGCATTCCGGCCTCCGGCCTCCGTCGCCTCCGTGGCCTTCGCGACTCCTGTTGCTTCTGTTGCTTCTGTTGTTTCCGCAGCTTCCGCGACTTGCGCGACTTGCGCGGCTTGCGCGGCTTGCGCGGCTTCCATGGCTTTCGTGGTCCGCTCCGGCTCGGACTGGGGTGCGGTCTTCACAGCTGGGCCGTCCTCCGCCGTCGTACGAGATGGATGAAGACCGGGCCGCCGATGAGCGCGGTGATGATGCCCACCTGGACCTCCGAGGGGCGGGCGACGACCCGGCCGATCACGTCGGAGCCCAGCAGCAGCACGGGCGACAGGACCGCCGCGTACGGCATGATCCAGCGCAGGTCGGGCCCGGTGAAGGAGCGGACCACGTGCGGGACCATCAGTCCGACGAACACGATCGGCCCGCAGGCGGCGGTCGCGGCCCCGCACAGCACGGTGGCGGCGAGCATGGACAGCGCCCGGGTGCGGTTGAGGTGGGCACCGAGGGCCTTGGCGGTGTCGTCGCCCATGGCCATGGCGTTCAGCGGCCGGGCGAGCGCGAACGCGAGGAGCGTGCCGGCCAGCAGGAAGGGCAGCACCTGCCAGATCACGTCGCCGGTCGCGGAGGACAGCGAACCGACCGTCCAGAAGCGCATCCGGGCGAGCGCCGCCTTGTCCACGATCATCACGGCCTGGACGTATCCGAAGAGCGCGGCGCTGAGCGCGGTGCCGGCGAGCGCGAGCCGCACGGGCGTGGCGCCCCGGCTGCCGCCCAGGAACCAGACCAGCGCACCGACGGCCGCCGCACCGAAGAAGGCGAACCACACGTAACCGCTGACGCTGGTCACACCGAGGAAGGTGATGGCGGTGACCACCGCGGCCGAGGCACCCGCGTTGATGCCGAGCAGTCCGGGGTCGGCCAGCGGATTGCGGGTCAGGGCCTGGAGCACCGTCCCGGACAGCCCCAGCGCGGCGCCGACCAGCAGTCCGAGGACGGTCCGCGACACCCGCTCCCCCACGACGACGTCGCCGTACGTCCCCGTGTCCTGGAACAGGCCGTGCCAGACCTGTTCGAGGGACAGCTCCTTGGCACCGATGGCGATGCTCGCCACCGCCACCAGCAGCAGGACAGCGACGGACACGAGCAGCCCAAGGGACCGTGGAGCCCGGCGGGTCGGGGGCGCGGGGGCACTCTCCGCGCGCTGTTCGGGAACACTGTCGACCAACACGCAGTTAGGTTAGCCTACCCTGCCATTCCTCCTCGCTGACTGGTTCGCTGACTGATTCGCTGACTGGTCACGGCCGCCGCCCGAAGGCCACGGCCGCGACCGAACCGCCTCACCGCGCGGGTCACCGCAGCGGGCGCGCCGCCGGGCTCACAGCCCCAGCCGGGCGAGCGCCTTCCCCGCGTCCAGCCCGCACGAGCCGTCGCCCGCCGCGGTCCAGGCCGCCGCGCACAGCGCCCGCAGCCCGTCCAGGACGGCGCCCTCACCGTCGAGTTCGAGCTTCTCCGCCCCGGCCGACGCGGTCCATCCCCCGCACCGGAAGCCGCTCCCCTCCTCGGTGACCTCCGGCTGCCCGGTCAGCAGGCCGCGCAGATCGGCGTCCACGTACGTCGGCCGGTGCTGCGGCGGCGCCGCGAGGAGCTGCGCGCCGTCGGTCACCCCGGTCAGCACGAGCAGCGAGTCGACCTCGCCGTTGAACGCGCCCTCGATGTCGGTGTCCAGCCGGTCCCCGACCACCAACGGCCGCTCGGCGCCGGTGCGCAGGATCGTCTCGCGGTGCATGGGGGGCAACGGCTTGCCCGCGACCTGCGGCTCGGCCCCGGTCGCGATCCGCACGACCTCCACCGCCGCGCCGTTCCCCGGCGCGATGCCCCGCCCGCTCGGGATCGTCAGGTCGGTGTTGGACGCGAACCAGGGCACGCCGCGCGCGACGGCGTACGACGCCTCGGCGAACCGCCCCCACGGCAGGTCGGGCCCGCCGAACCCCTGCACCACGGCCGCCGGGTCGTCCTCCGCCGATTCGACGGGTTCGAGCCCGCGCTCGCGCAGCGCGACCCGCAGGCCCTCCCCACCGATCACCAGGACCCGCGCCCCCGCCGGCACCTGTTCACCGATCAGCCGGGCGACCGCCTGCGCCGAGGTGATGACGTCGTCCGCTCCGGTGGGTATGCCCAGCTCGGTGAGGTGATCCGCGACAGCGTCGGGGGTGCGCAGCGCGTTGTTGGTGACGTACGCCAGCCGCATCCCGCCATCGCGCGCGGTCGCCAGCGACCCGACGGCGTGCACGATCGCGTTCCCGCCCGCGTACACCACCCCGTCCAGGTCGAGCAGCGCAGTGTCGTACGCCTCGCTCAGGGCCTGCCCACTGCCCTCGGGCCTCGTCCTGACGCTCCGGCTCATTCCACATCGCTCCTCGTTCGATCGCTTTCCCCGATCATCCCGCATGGCACCGACACACGTACGATGCCGGGATGAACTCAGCAGGTCACTCGGAAGCGACGGCGCCCCGAGGCCTGGAACTCACCCCGTTCCGAGGCCTGCGCTACGACCCCGACCGGGTCGGCAGTCTCGCCGCCGTCACCTCCCCGCCGTACGACGTCGTGGTCCGCCCCGACGGCCTGCACCACCTCCAGGACGCGGACCCGCACAACATCGTCCGCCTGATCCTCCCTCAGGCCACCACCGCCGGCGCCCGCAACGAACAGGCCGCGGACACCCTGCGCCGCTGGCTCGCCGAAGGCGTCCTGAAGACCGACGCCGTACCCGCCCTGTACGTCTACGAACAGCGGCACGCCGACGGCATGCTCCAGCGCGGCCTCATCGGCACCCTGCGGGTCTCCGAGCCCTCGGCCGGCGTCGTCCTCCCCCACGAGGACGTGATGCCGCACATCGTCGCCGACCGCGCGGCCCTGATGCGCGCCACCCGGGCCAACCTCGAACCGCTGCTCCTGACGTATCGCGGCGACGGCACGGCGACGGAGGCCGTCGAGCGGACCGCGGACCGGCCTCCGCTCCTGTCGACGACCACGGAGGACGGCTTCAGCCACAGCCTGTGGTCGATCACCGACCCCGCCGAGGTGGCCCGCGTCCAGGCCGGCCTCGCCCACCACCAGGCGCTGATCGCCGACGGCCACCACCGCTGGGCGACGTACCTGCGTCTACGCGCGGAGCACGCCTCCCCCAGCCCCTGGGACGACGGTCTGGTCCTCCTCGTGGACACGGCCCGCCATCCCCTGCGCGTCCGCGCCATCCACCGTCTCCTGCACGGCCTGCCGGTCGCCGAGGCTTTGGCCGCGGTGGAGGGGCTGTTCCGCGTGCAGCGTCTGGAGGTGCCGCTGCCCCGGGCCCTCGACGCCCTCGCGGACGCGACCGCCGGGGGCAACGCCTTCCTGCTGGCCGGCGACGGGGCCTTCCACCTCCTGGACCGCCCGGACCCGGCCCTGCTCGCCCGCACGGTCCCCGCCGACCGCCCGCGGGCCTGGCGCGCCCTCGACGCGACGGTCCTGCACGCCACGCTCCTCGACCACGTGTGGCACGTCCCCGAGGACGACCCCGCCCGTATCACCTACATCCACGACACCGCCGCGACGGTCGAGAAGGCGGAACGCGACGCCGGTACGGCGGTGCTGCTGCACCCGGTCCACGAGGAGGTCGTCCGCGACCTGGCCCGGCAGGGCGTCATGATGCCCCGCAAGTCGACGTCGTTCGGCCCGAAACCGGCCTCGGGCCTGGTCCTGCGCGCGCTGGACCTCTGACCGGGAAAACGAAAAAAGGGGCTCGGCTCCGGTACGGCACCGGAGCCGAGCCCCTTTCACTTCCCCACGTCAGTCCTGTTCGTCGGCCTTGCTCTCGACCGGTCGCTCGTCCTCGGCGACGACGTCCTCGTCCTCGTCCAGCGCGTCGACGAACTCCACACCGTCCAGCTCGGCCAGCCGGTCCGAGGCGTCGGTGCTGCTGTCCCGGTCGGCCTCGACGGCCTTCGCGAACCACTCGCGCGCCTCGCTCCTGCGGCCGGCGGCGAGCAGTGCGTCGGCGTACGCGTACCGCAGCCGCGCGGTCCACGGCTGCACGGAGTTCGAGGCCAGCTCGGGGCTCTGGAGCGTCACGATGGCCGCGTCCAGCTGGTCCATGTCACGCCGGGCACCGGCCGCGACGAGCCGCATCTCCACCTGACCGGCCTTGTCGAGCTTGTGCACCTCGGGCGCGCCGGCCATCTCCAGCGCCTTCTCCGGCCGTCCGAGCCCGCGCTCGCAGTCGGCCATGACGGGCCACAGTTCCACGGTCCCGGTCATCCGCCGGGCGGCACGGAACTCGGCCAGCGCCTCGCTGTACTTCTGGGTGGCGTACGCCGCGAATCCGGCCGCCTCCCGTACGGCGGCGACGCGCGACGCCAGCCGCAACGCCACCTTCGAGTACCCGTAGGCACGCTCGGGCTCCTCGTCGATGAGCCGCGCGACCATCACCAGGTTCTTGGCGACGTCCTCAGCGAGCCCCTTGGGCAGGCTCTGCAGCTCCTGCCGTACGTCCTTGTCGATCTCCTCGCCGGTGACGTCCTCGGGGATCGGCAGCCGCTTGATCGGCTCGCGGTCCCGGTCCCGGTCATCACGGAACCGGCCGCCGCCCCGTCGGTCCTCGCGTCCGCCGCGGTCGTCACGCCCCCGGAAGCCGCCGGGCCGACCACCGCGGTCGTCACGGCCCTGGAAGCCGCCGGGCCGTCCGCCACGGTCGTCACGGCCGCGGAACCCACCACGGTCGCCTCCGCGCTCGCCGCCACGGTTGTCGTCGCGCCTGTCGTCCCGGCGGAAGCCACCGCGGTCGCCGCGGTCGTCGCCCCGTCGGTCGTCGCGACGGTCGCCGGGGCGGTCGTCGCGGCGGAAGGAGGGACGGTCACCACGGTCGTCGCGGCGGAAGGGAGGCCGCTCACCGCGGTCGTCCCGACGGAAGGCGGGACGCTCACCACGGTCGTCGCGGCGCGGCCCACGGTCGCGGTCGTCACGCTGGAACGCCGGACGAGAACCCCGGTCACCGTCACGGCGATCGTCACGGCGATCGTCTCGACGCCCGTAACCACCACGGTTGTCGTCACGACGGTCGTCACGCCTGTCGTCCCGACGGAAACCACCACGATCACCACGGTTGTCATCACGACGGACGAAGCCTCCGCGCTCGCCGCCACGGTTGTCGTCGCGCCTGTCGTCCCGGCGGAAGCCACCGCGGTCGCCGCGGTCGTCGCCCCGTCGGTCGTCGCGACGGTCGCCGGGGCGGTCGTCGCGGCGGAAGGAGGGACGGTCACCACGGTCGTCGCGGCGGAAGGGAGGCCGCTCACCGCGGTCGTCCCGACGGAAGGCGGGACGCTCACCACGGTCGTCGCGGCGCGGCCCACGGTCGCGGTCGTCACGCTGGAACGCCGGACGAGAACCCCGGTCACCGTCACGGCGATCGTCACGGCGATCGTCTCGACGCCCGTAACCACCACGGTTGTCGTCACGACGGTCGTCACGCCTGTCGTCCCGACGGAAACCACCACGATCACCACGGTTGTCGTCTCGACGTCCGTAACCGCCACCGCTGTTGCCGGCGCCGCGGTTGTCGTCGCGTCGGCCGGCGCCGGGGCGGTCGTTGTCTCGACGGAAGCCGCCACGTTCCCCGCGGTCGCTACGGAAGCCTCCGCGCTCGCCACGGTCTCCGCGGTCCCCACTGTCCCGTCGCCGCTGGTCGCGCTCCGGTCGATCCTCGGGAGAGTTGGTGGACATGGGTGACTCCTGTCTTCGGTACCGCAAGTCATTCTCGCGCAGCCGGGTACCCGGCGCTTCCTGGAAAAACAAAAGGACCCCCGGTCCCCAGCTGAACGCTGGGACCAGGGGTCCTTCCAAAGATTGTTCGGCGGCGTCCTACTCTCCCACAGGGTCCCCCCTGCAGTACCATCGGCGCTGTGAGGCTTAGCTTCCGGGTTCGGAATGTGACCGGGCGTTT
>NZ_JBIVKQ010000010.1:0-107515 GCF_044750845.1 Streptomyces sp. NPDC088766
GCCCGGTCACATTCCGAACCCGGAAGCTAAGCCTCACAGCGCCGATGGTACTGCAGGGGGGACCCTGTGGGAGAGTAGGACGCCGCCGAACAATCATTCCGGGAGACCCCCGTGCCGATGGCACGGGGGTCTCCTGCGTTCACGGGACTTTTCTGTTTTTACCGTACCTCTGGGCACGGGATTATTCGGATGAGTGTGTGATGCCCGGGTACTACGGTGGCCCCATGAGCTACCTGATCAGGTCCGTGCGGGCCGAGGAGTGGCCGGCTGTGAGGGAGCTGCGGCTCCTGGCGTTGCGGGACCCGGTCGCGCACCTCGCCTTCCTGGAGACGTACGAGCAAGGGCTGGCGAGACCCGACACCTTCTGGCAGGAGCGGACGGCGGGAGCGGCCGAGGGGTCCGACCGGGCACAGCAGATCGTCGCCGAGGGGCCGGACGGGGAGTTGGTGGGGACGCTCACCGTGCTCATCGAGGAGGCCGGGACCAAGGACTGGGCGGGGTTTCCGGTCGAGCAGCGGCAGGGGCACGTCGTCGGGGTGTTCGTGCGGCCCGAGTACCGCGGGATCGGACTGACCGAGGTGCTCTTCGACGCCGGGCTCGAATGGGCGTGGTCACGCGGACTGGAGCGGGTGCGGCTCATCGTGCACGAGGACAACGGCCGGGCCCGGACCTTCTACGGCAGGGCCGGCTTCGTGCCGAGCGGAGTCGTCGTGCCGCTGGGCGGGGACTCCGGCGGCCGCGAACTGGAGTACGTCCTCGAGCGGACGTAGATGTCACACCGGTAGTTCGTGGTGGGGCCAGCGCGCTCGGGCCTGCTCGCGGGAGCGGAGCAGGGCCAGGGTGGGAAGACCGAGGCCGGTGCCCTCGGCCAGGAGATCGGGGAGCTGGGTGAACGGGGCCACGGCCGCCACGTCGTCCAGGATCAGGGTCAGTGGTGGGTCGAGCCGACCGGAGGATGACCGTTCGGCCATGCGCCGGCCGCGCTCGACCACGCTCGAGACGAGGGCCGTGAGGAAGGGCATCGCGCCGGGACGGGTCCTCGGGTCCTCGATGGATTCACCGACCACATAAAGCGTTCCCCCTTCGTCGACGAAGGAATCCAAGGCGAGGGCGTCAGTTCGATGAGGAGTGCAGGCCTCGCGGATATTCACCGTGGAGAGGGCGGACAGGGCCCGGGTCGTCAGTTCCTGGGCGATGTCCCGCCGTTCGGGGTGGGCCGTGAGGGCGGCTTCCAGCTCGCCCGCGGAACCGGCCGCGGCCTTCGGATGCGTGCGCAGGGTGCGGACCGCTTCCTGGAGCCCGGTGCCCTGTGACCAGCGGTGCACGTGGCGGACGGTGCGGCCGTCGATGGCGGCGGCGTGCAGATAGCTGCGCAGGAGCGTCTCGGCGGTCTCGGCGACCGCCTGGTCCAGGCGGGCGGTGGGCCGGACGGGCGTGAGGAGGGCGCTCGCACGGGCTGCCGCCGTCGCCTTGTCCTCGCAGCCCGCCATGGGTGACCAGTGCAGGCGGGCCGGGGTGTCGCAGAGATGAGTGGGGTCGTAGAGAAGGACCGGCCCGAGCTTGGCCCGGGCGTCCTTGGTGTCCTGCCAGAGTGCTGGGTGCGAGGTGAGGACCAGGACGGCGCCCTCGGCGTCGCGTATGGCCCGGGCCGCGGTGGTGTGGCGGGTGTCGGGCGCGGCGTAGAGGACCGTGCCCTCCGGCCGGGATGCCGCCTCCCGGCCGACCGCCGGTTCGGTCCGGGCGACGGGAAGGGGCTCCGCGGCTTGTCGTGCGGGTTCCGTCCGGGGGGCGGGCACCTCGTGCTGAGCCGGCCGGGCCACCGGCTCCGGGGCCGGTGCCGGTGTCGGCAGGGGCACCTCGTGGCCGGGTTGCGTCCTGCGACCTGCCCGTACGGCCCGCCATCTCGCCACCGTGCCCAGCGTGAACACCGTGAGTACCAGAAGGATCATCACCTGGCCGATGAACAGGCCCCAGAACAGGCCGTAGCCGGAGAGCGCCGAGGGGTCGGCGGCCGGCCAGGCGCCGGCGACGTCGTGCGGCCGGCCGGCGAGGTGGCGCATGGCCAGGGGCGTGTGGGGGAAGGTGACGCCGGCCGGCCAGGAGCCGTGGGCGAAGAGGGCCGCGAGGCCCGTCGCCGTCCACACCAGCAGCGTCATGCCGAGCAGGAACGCGAGCAGCCCGATCAGCAGACCGTCCGGGACGCCTCCCTGGCCCTGCCCTCGGTCCTGGCCGCGGTGGTCGCCCGGTCTCATCGCGCCCCCCGCGCCTAGGCCACCGTCGACTCGGACGAGCCGTCCAAGTCGGGCAGGTGCTGTTCCACGAAGGCCGCCGCCCGCCGCTCCTGTTCCAGCTCCGCGGCGCGCAGTGCGTCGTCCTCGGCGAGGTCGGCCGACGACTGGGTCATCGCGCGGTCGGTGAAGACCAGCGGGCGTTCCGTCTCGGTGATCAGGTGTTTGACGACCTGGACATTGCCGTTGACGTCCCACACCGCGATGCCCGGGGTGAGGGTGGGGATGATCTCCACCGCCCACCGGGGCAGGCCGAGCACGCGGCCCGTCGCCCTGGCCTCGTCTGCCTTCTGGGCGTAGATCGTCCGTGTCGACGCCATCTTGAGGATGGCGGCGGCTTCTTTCGCCGCCGCTCCGTCGACCACGTCGGACAGGTGGTGGACGACCGCGACGAAGGACAGGCCGAGGCGGCGGCCGAACTTCAGCAGCCGCTGGAACAGCTGGGCCACGAAAGGGCTGTTGATGATGTGCCAGGCCTCCTCGACCAGGAAGATGCGCTTCTTCCGGTCGGGGCGGATCCAGGTGTGCTCCAGCCACACGCCGACGATCGCCATGAGGATCGGCATGGCGATGGAGTTGCGGTCGATGTGGGACAGGTCGAAGACGATGAGCGGGGCGTCCAGGTCGATGCCGACCGTCGTCGGGCCGTCGAACATGCCGCGCAGGTCACCGTCGACGAGGCGGTCCAGGACCAGCGCCACGTCCAGGCCCCACGCCCGTACGTCGTCTATGGCGACGTTCATCGCCTCGGCCGACTCCGGTTCGGGGTGCCGTAGCTGCTCGACGATGTCGCTGAGCACCGGCTGGCGTTCGACGATCGTCTCGTTGACGTAGGCGTGGGCGACCTTGAGGGCGAAGCCGGAGCGTTCGTCCAGGCCGTGGCCCATCGCGACCTCGATGATGGTGCGCAGCAGCGCCAGCTGGCCCGTCGTCGTGATCGACGGATCCAGCGGGTTGAGGCGGATGCCGTGGTCCAGGGCGGCCATCGGGTCCAGCCGGATGGGAGTTATGCCGAGCGCCTGCGCGATGAGGTTCCATTCGCCGACGCCGTCCTCGCCCTGGGCGTCCAGGACGCACACCTGGCGGTCCCGGAAGCGCAGTTGGCGCAGGACGTACGTCTTCTCGAGGGCCGACTTGCCGTTGCCGGACTCTCCGAGGACCAGCCAGTGCGGGGCCGGGAGCTGCTGGCCGTACAGCTGGAAGGGGTCGTAGATGTAGCCCTTGCCCGAGTAGACCTCGCGGCCGATGATCACGCCCGAGTCGCCGAGGCCGGGGGCGGCGGTCGGGAGGTAGACCGCCTGGGCCTGGCCGGTGGAGGTGCGTACGGGCAGGCGGGTGGTCTCGACCTTGCCGAAGAGGAAGGACGTGAAGGCGTCGGTGAGGACGGACATCGGGTCCCGCATGTAAAGCCCTACCTTCGGATGCCGGTGGCGAACGGGAGGGTGTTCACGAACGCGCGGTGGTGCTCTCGGTCGCACCACTCCAGCTTGAGGTACGACTTGCCCGCGGACGCCCTTATCGTCCGCTTGTCGCGGGCCAATGCCTCCGGGTTGCGGGAGGAGACGGTGATGTAGCCGACGAGGTTGACGCCGGCCGCGCCGCTCGCGAGGTCTTCGCCGCGCTGGTCGATGCGGGAGTGGGCGGCCACGTCGCGCGGGTCCACCGTGCGGTTCATCTTGGCGGCCCGGCTCGCCTCCGCCTCGTCGTTCGTCTTCTCGGTCAGCATGCGTTCGATGGCGACCTCGGTGGGTTCGAGATCCATCGTCACGGCGACCGTCCGGATGACGTCCGGGGTGTGGACGAGGAGCGGTGCCAGGAAGTTGACGCCGACGGGCGTCATCGGCCACTCCTTCACCCAGGCCGTGGCGTGGCACCAGGGGGCTCGGGTGGAGGACTCGCGGGTCTTGGCCTTGAGGTAGGTCGGCTCCATGGCGTCCAGCTCGGCCGGCCAGGCATTGCGCCGGGTCATCGCCTGGATGTGGTCGATCGGGTGGTCCGGGTCGTACATGGAGTGGATGAGCGACGACAGGCGGCCCTGGCCGAGGGGCTGGCGGACCCGGATGTCCGCCTCCTGGAGGCGGGAGCAGATGTCGGTCAGTTCGCGGGCCATGACGACGGCGAGACCGGCGTCGCGGTCCAGTCTGCGGCCGTTCTGCGGGCGGGCGGCACGGGCCATGGCGTTCGCCTCGGCGGCCAGTTCGCGCGTGTAGTGCATGCAGGCGACCAGGTAGGCGCGGTGCTGCTCGCTGCTCGTCGACACCATCGACTGGAGTTGGTCGTACGACGACTGCAGCCACGGTGGGGCCTTGTCGTCGCCGCGCTGGGAGACGTCCTTGGCGTGGGCGTCGGGGTCGGCCGGGAGGGTGCGGGCGAGCATCTGGAGGCGGGTGACGAAGCCGTCGCCGTTGGCCACGTGCTTGAGGAGCGTGCCGAAGCGGTCGACGAGGGCCTCCTGGTCCTCGCTGTCGCGCAGGCCGACGCCGGGCCCCTCGATCTCGATGGCCGCGGTGACCGTACGGCGGTCGGCGTGCAGCAGGACGGCGATCTCGTCGGGGCCGAAGGGGGCGGCGAGCCAGCTGATCCGGCCGATGCCGGGCGGCGGGCCGATCTCGATCTCCTGCCCGTCGATCCGGGTGCCCGCCTCCATGACGGCCGAGCGGTAGACCGTGCCGCGGCGCAGGGTGCGCTTGTAACTGCGGTTGATCTCGAACCACTTGTAGAACGTGCGGTGCTTGTACGGCAGGTAGACCGCGGCGATCGCGATCATCGGGAAGCCGGCGAGCAGCACGATCCGCAGGGCCAGGACGGGGACGAGGAGCCCGCACATCATGCCGAGGAACGCGCCGATGACGATGAGCGCGATCTCGCCGGACTCGCGGTTGCGGCCGACGATCGCGTTCGGCCGGGCGCGGCCGATCAGATATGTACGGCGGGGCGTGACCGCGTGGGACACGTGGGAATCAGTCGTCAACGCCCTTCACCTCCCGTGCGGTTGGTACTGCTGTTGCGGTTGTTGCCGGCGTGCGGGGTGTTCACCGGGCTGCCGGCACGGGGCGCGGGTGCGGCGGAGGGGACAGATCCGCCGCCTCCGTTCGAGGCGCGTGAGCTGTGCGCGGCCATGCCGCCGGCGGTCTGGCCGGCGGGGCGTTGGCCACCGGAGGAGGACCCGCCGCCGCCGTTGCTGTCGGCGCGGGTGCTGTGCGTCTTGATGCCCTGGGCGACGAGGGTGGCGGGAGAGCTGATGACGGCCGCGGCCTTGCTCTCGGCACCCTGCATCATGCGGTTGTTGCGCGAGCCCGCGATCTCGTCGCCGAACCCGGGCACGAAGCGGTAGATCATCGCGCTGGCGAAGATGGCCAGCAGGATGATGGACAGGCCGGAGACGACCGCGCCGAAGGCGTTCGGGCCGTCGTCGGCGGAGAGCGCGCCGGCCAGGCCGAGGACGATCACGATGACCGGCTTCACCAGGATGACGGCGATCATGATGCCGGCCCAGCGGCGGACGTGGCCCCACAGGTTCTTGTCGACGAGGCCCGCGTAGACGACCGTGCCGAGCAGGGCGCCGACATAGAGCAGGGCGGCCCGCAGGACCAGCTCCAGCCACAGGACGCCGGCGGCGAGGATGGACACCAGGGAGACCACGATCAGCATGATCGGGCCGCCGCCGATGTCCTCGCCCTTCTCCAGGGCGGCGGAGAAGGTGCCGAAGAAGGTGTCGGTCTGGTTGCCGGTGGTCTTCGCCAGGACCTCGCTGATGCCGTCGGTGGCCGAGACGACCGTGTAGAGGATCAGCGGCGTGAAGGCGGAGGCGAGGACGGTGAGCCACAGGAAGCCGACGGCTTCGCCGATCGCGGTGGTCAGGGGGACCCCCCGGACGGCCCGCTTGGCGACGGCCAGCAGCCACAGCAGGAGGGTCAGGACGGTCGAGGCGGCGAAGACGACGGCGTACTGCTGGAGGAACCGGGCGTTGGTGAAGTCGACGTTCGCGGTGTCCTGCACGGCGACGCTGAGCTTGTCGACGGTCCAGGCTGCGGCGTCGGCACAGCCCTTGGCCAGCGAGGAGAGCGGGTCGGCCGTGTCGGAGACGCTGGGGGTGGTGGTGCCGGAGGGGGTGTTGCCTCTTTCGCAGTACTCCTTTGCCCGGCCCGGGATGAGGCTGCAGTCGAGGCTGCCCGAAGGGGAGGGCGAGGACGACGGTGAGGGCGACGGGCTGGGCGTGGGCACGGCGAAGGCGCGGGTGGCCAGGAGAACGGCCGACGTCTGAACGGCTGCGAAGACTCCGGCGAGCCGGAGCACGCGGTGCGGGTTACCGGGCATACGTGAACCCTCCGTACTCCTCGATGGCCTTGCTGATCTCGTCGGAGGCAGCGGCCTTGTCGTCACCCGGGACCGGGGCGGGGCCTTCCTTCTGCTCGTCGGCGGCGACCTTCCAGTCGCCCTCTACCCACTGGAGGTCGAAGGTCCAGGTCTTCCACGACGAGGTGACGGGGTCGGTCGAGTTCTCCCCGGACATGCCGATCAGACCGAGGTACCAGACGGCGACCTTCGCGGCGGTGCCGGTGTACGCCTGGACCGTGGTGCCCACCGGAACGACCCGCGAGACGAAGGTGTTGCCCGTCGGCGCGTTGCCGTTGGCGTCGAGACCCAGCTTGGCGAGGAAGTCGGCCGAGTAGGCCTGGTCCATCGGAGCCTGGAGCCCGGCCGCCGCGGCGGCGGTGTAGACGGTGCCGACGAGGGCGTGCCGGCTCTTCTTCTGGAACATGCCGGTCGAACCCAGCGCGACGGCGTAGTTGGCGGCCGCCGACTGGGCGCCCTGCTCGGTCCGGGCGAAGCCCGACGGGATGCCGCCGGCTCTCGTTTCCACCGGTTTCGTCCCGCTCGCCGCCGTCGACGAGGTCCTCGGCTTGTCGGCGTTGCCCTCGCCCGCGGCCGCGGTGGAAGAGGAATCGTCTCCTCCACGGTTCGCGAAGGCGATCGCGGCGATCAGGAGGACGACGACGCCGACCACCATGACCAGGCTGCGCGAGGACGAGCGGGCGGGGCGGCGGGCGCCGCCGTAGGGGTCGGCTTCGGGCAGGCGCATGCGGGTGCCCGCGGGCTCGCCGTAGTCGTGTTCGTCTCCGGGACTCATGCCGTGTACGCCCCCTCGCTGCCGTACCGGAACACGTAGTAGTACGACGGTAGCCGTGCTGGTTCCCGCGCGGGCGCGGTGTGGTGACTCGACATCAGGGAGACGCAACCTCAGCCGGTGGGCACGACGGGTGGGTGGGGTGGAGGGGGCCGGGAGTGCCCGGGGCGGACTGGCGGTGGGCGACGCCCGCTACACGGCCATGCCGTACACGATCGTGAACAGGGTGCCGAGGGACCCGATGATGAAGACGCCCGTCAGTCCGGCGATGATGAGGCCCTTGCCCTGTTCCGCGCTGAAGGTGTCGCGCAGGGCCGTCGCGCCGATGCGCTGCTTGGCGGCGCCCCAGATCGCGATGCCGAGGCAGAGGAGGATGGCGACCGCCATCACCACCTCGATCATCACCTTGGCCTCGTTGCCCAGGCTGCCGAAGGGGCCCCAGTCCGGAGCGATCCCGCCGATGATGGTGTTGATGTCGCCCTTGTCGGCCGCAAAGAGCATGTAAGTCACCGCCCCTGGTGGGTAGTTCCGAGAGGCCCCTGCGGTGTGCAGGGGTCAGGCCTCATTGTCGCCGACAACGCCGCCTTCGTATGTCGACTTGGCGCCATTGACGGGCGGGATTCGTACGAATAGCACGCACTCGTCACTCTGTGTATCACGGCAGGTCACCCCGGGCAATGAGGTCGGAGCGGAACCTGTCGTGCGGTTCCGTCGTTGACCCACTTCACGGCCGTGCGCCGTTTCTGACGGCTGGTCGGGTGAGCGTCCGTTTCCGATGGTCTCATGACTGACGGCGAACGGGAGGCGGGGCGTGGCTGGCTGTCCGCCCGCTCTCCGACCGCCTGTCAGGGGAGCGGTCGGGCGCTGCTCCCCGTGTCACCGTCCGCGTCCGCTTCCGCCGCTTCCGCCACCTCGTTCACGCCCTCCACGCCCTCCACGCCCTCCACGAAGTGGTCGAACTCTCCTGCCCGTACGCCCAGGACGAACGCGTCCCACTTGCGCCGGTTCGTCGTGACCACGTTGTCCGGGTCGCTGGTCTCGCGGAGGTAGACGGGGGCCTCTCCGTCGTCGCCCTCGCCGAAGGCGATCTCGATCCAGGGGCCGGGGCCGGTCGCCTCCGGTGGCGCGGCGCGAACCCACGTCAGGTCGTGGGGGATGTCGGTCACGGGAGATTCCTTCCGCACGGGCCTCGGCGACACGAGGACGATAGCGGGACCCGACCCGACCCCGGGTCAGTGGAGCCGGTGCACCGCCTGGGTCGTGAGTTCGTAGCGGGCGCCCACGGCGGCCGGTTCGCCGTTCGTGATCTTCGCGGCGAGGTCGGGTTCGGCGGCGAGCAGGGAGCGGACGGCCAGGACGTTCGCGTCGACGGTGGCGTCGATGCGGGCGTCACCCTCCTTCGTACGGTCGATGAAGGGGCGTGTCCGGTCGGCCAGGTACTGGATGTGCGTGGGCAGCCGTTCGCCGGAGAGGTCCGCCTCGACCGCCGCGCGCACGGCGCCGCAGGACTGGTGGCCGAGGACCACGACCAGCGGTATGCCCAGCTCCGGCACGCCGTACGCGACGCTGCCGAGCAGGCACCAGGACCGGCCTTGACGCGGCCGATCGGGAGGGACGCACGCGATGGGGGGAGGCGGCGCCTGGCCGGAGTCGGTCCGGCCGGTGGTGGAAGCGTCGGTTGCACGGGATTCCGCGGGGGAAGCTCATACACTGACGCGGGCGGAAAGCCGTACGGGCGAGGGGCGGTTGACGGTGCGTAAGGCGTGGATCCTGGCGGGTGTCGCGACTGCGGCGGGGCTCAGCTTCGTGATGCTGCTCGTCATCGGCGTGTACGTCGTCGCTGGGAACCTCGCGGGCGGCGTGGGCGGCAGGAGCGTCGGGCTGGCCAAGGGTGCCGTGCCGGCCGCCTACCAGGCGCTCGTGCAGAAGTGGGGCAACCTCTGTTCCGCGATCGATCCGGCGTTGCTCGCCGCCCAGCTCTACCAGGAGAGCGGATTCAACCCGAACGCCAAGAGCCCCGCGGCGGCCCAGGGGATAGCGCAGTTCATCCCCGGCACCTGGGCCACCCACGGCATCGACGGCGACGGGGACGGCGACCGTGACGTGTGGGACCCGAATGACGCGATTCCGTCGGCTGCGGCGTACGACTGCGAACTCGCCTCGTACGTGAAGAAGGTGCCGGGCGACCCCACCCACAACATGCTCGCGTCCTACAACGCGGGGGCCTACGCGGTCATCAAGTACGGGGGTGTGCCGCCGTACCGGGAGACCCGGAACTACGTGAAGACGATCACCACGCTGGCGAAGAGCTTCGCCGCGCCGGTCACCCGGGTCGATCCGTCCGAGCAGGCCGCCGGGGCGATCTACTTCGCGCAGAAGAAGCTCGGGACGCCGTATCTGTGGGGCGGGAACGGCACACCTGAGCAGGGCGGACGGTTCGACTGCTCGGGGCTGACCAAGGCGGCGTACGAGAGTGTCGGGATCACCCTGCCGCGGGTGGCCAACGACCAGTACAACGCGGGGCCGCACCCCTCGCGGGACGAACTGCTGCCGGGCGACCTGGTGTTCTTCTCGACCGATCCGACCAACTCCCGGGCCATCGACCACGTCGGCATCTACGTCGGCGGCGGGTACATGATCGACGCGCCCCGCACGGGGGCGGTCATCCGGTTCGACCCGATCGACACCCGGAAGTACTTCGGTGCCACGCGGGTCACCGAAGATGGCGCGAAAGCGCTCCCCACGAGGGTCTGATCCGGACGGGGACCCGAAGCCTGAGCTGCGGTGACGTATCTCTCTTCGATAACGTCTGCGTGATCATTCGGTGGAGAGTGGAACGTATCAACGGGGGTCGTGCGTTCCTGTTGACGTAGCCGAGCAACGCCTGTGACTGACCGACAGAGCGGCGAACGCGGATCTACGACCACGGGGGTGGGTACGAGCGGCGTGCGTGAGGCGCGCCCGGCAGCAACGACGAAGGGGCCGCAGCACCATGGCTGGACTCGCCGCATCCGGGTCGAACCCTGACGTCGACCTGCTCTACGACATCAACGGCCTCGCCAAGCAAGCCCCGCACTGGCTGGACCGGATCGTCGAGTTCGTCGGCGAGTACGGGCTGCTCCTGGCGATGGTGCTGCTCGTGGTCTGGTGCTGGTGGACCGTGCGGCGGCGGCCCGTGTCGGCCGAGGAGGCCGCCTCCTCCGTGGCCGCGCTGGTGTGGGTGCCGTTGGCCGCCGCGGTCGCGGTTCTGGTGAACGTGCCGATACGGGGGTTCGTGGAGCGGCCCCGGCCCTTCCTCGATCACCAGGGCCTCGAGGTCCTGGTCTCCGGGAAGACCGACTACTCCTTCGTGAGCGACCACGCGACGATCACCATGGGGATGGGGGTCGCGCTGTTCGTCGCCAACCGCAGGTTCGGACTCGTGGGGATCGGGCTGGGGCTGGTGGAGGGGTTCTGCCGGGTGTACATGGGGGTGCACTACCCGACGGACGTCATCGGGGGTTTCGCGCTCGGTACGGCTGTGGCGCTGCTGCTGTCGCCGTTGGCCTCGATGCTGCTCACCCCCGTGCTGAAGGCGGTCGAGGGGACCGCGTGGCTGGGGTGGGTCGTGCGGGCGCGCTCCGTGCGGGGCACGGGCGAGGACGCCGTGGTCCCCAGGGCCCGGGTCGAGGCGGTCTCCGCCGAGGAGCGGGACCTGGCCGCGTAGGCGGGCGCGTGGCCGTGGGCCGGGGCCCGTCGGCCCCGGGGCGTCGGCCGTGGGCCGCGGTCCGGCGGTGGCGGGTGGCCCCGGGCCGGGCCGGCCTCGTCACAGCGACTGTGCGTACGTGAAGAAGCCGGTCGGGTCGTACTGGCGCTTCACCTGGGTGAGGTGCGGGAGCGCCGGGCCGTAGTACGCCTTCTTCCAGTTCGGCAGGGCGGGGTCCGCGTAGTTCTGGTAGGCGGCGCCCGAGGCGTGCGGGGCCATGGCGCTGTGGGCCGCGGTGAGCCAGGACCGGGCCGTCGTGCCCGTCGTGCCGGCGCGCCACGACACCAGGTACTGGGCCAGCATCCGGGAGCGGCGGTGGACGAACGCCGTGGCCGTGGGGGAGACCCGGTTGACCGCGCCGCCCAGGGCGGTGAGCGCGATGCTGCCCGAGCCGCCCCGGACGGTCCCCAGCTGCCGGAGCAGGGTCTGGACGCCCGCTGCCGAGAGGGAGCGGTCGAAGAAGTCCGAGCGGGCCGCGTAGGTCTCGCGGCCCAGGGCGCCCCGCGGGGAGCGGCCGGGGGTCGGACCGGGCAGGTGGCACTGGGCGTCGGTGGCGAAGGAGGAGCATCCGGCGTAGACCTCCATGGCCTCCTCGTAGGAGCGGCGGCGCAGCGACACGGTCGTCGCGGAGGCGCCCACGCGGTCCGCGAGGCGGTCGACGGCGTTCTGCAACTGGCCGTGGGTGCCGATGCAGAAGGCGGACACGGAGATCCTCGGGGTGCCGCCGGGTGTGCTCGCCAGGTGGAGGGCGGACCAGATCTCGTCCGGCTGGGACGGGCCCCATTCCTGCCAGGCCCGTACCACGGCCGCGGCCTTCGACCAGGGCCAGGAGAGGTGGCCGGTCACCGCCTGGGGGGCCGGGTGGGTGGTGAAGCGGAGTTCGGTGACGACGCCGAAGTTGCCGTTGCCGGCTCCGCGCAGCGCCCAGAACAGGTCCTTGTGGTGCGTGGCGTCCGCCGTGAGCCGCCTGCCGTCCGCCGTGACGATCGTCGCCCCGGTGAGGCTGTCGCAGGTGAGGCCGTACGCGCGGGAGACGACGCCGTGGCCGCCGCCCAGGACCAGGCCGGAGACGCCGACCGTCGGGCAGGAGCCGGCCGGGATCGTCACGCCCCTGGCGGCGAGCGCGCGGTAGACGTCGATCAGTTTGGCACCGGCGCCGACGACGGCCGAACCGCCGCTCGCGCGGACCCGGTTCAGCCGGGAGACGTCGATGATCAGCCGGCCGTCGCCCGAGGACCAGCCGCCGTAGGAGTGGCCGCCGTTGCGGATGGCGACCTCGGTGCCGTGGGCGCGGGCGTACGCCAGGGCGGTACGGATGTCGTCGGGGTGGGCGACGTAGGCGACCGCGGCCGGCCGGAGGGTGTCGAAGCGGGTGTTGTACAGCTGCCGGGCCGCCGTCCACGAGGCGTCTGCGGGGCGGATCAGGGGGCCGTCGAGGGAGCGGTCGAGGGCGGCCCAGTCGGCGGCGGCCACGGCGCTCGTGGTCCGCAGCGGGATCTTGCCGTCCGCCGTGCCGGAGACGGCCCGCGAAGCGGCGGCGGTCCCGGAGGAGCCGCCGTCGCCGCCCGGCCGGCACGCGGCCGTCGCGACCGCCGCGACGGCGGCCGTGCCGCCCGCGATGAACGTACGCCGATGCATGGCTGACCGCCCCCTCTGCCTTCCGCCGGCTTCATGGAGCCAGACGGGGTCCGGGGCCCGGGGGTTCCCGGGAGACCCCGGGGTTCCCGGGAGAGCAGGGGGGGAGGGGAGCGGATCGGGTCAGCCGTGGGTGTGGCCGGCGGCGTCCGTTCTGGCCAGGCTTCTCGCCCTGCGCGCCGGGCCGTGCCAGCCGCAGGTGCAGCGGGCCAGGCAGAAGGGGCCGCGTTCGACGGTCGTGGTGGTGTGGGTTTCCCCGTCGTCGGGGGAGGAGACCGAACGGTCCTGCTGGGTCACGGAGTCAACCGTACCCAGCCCAGGCGGGAAGGACGCCTGTGACCACCGCAGGCCTCGGCCGCGCGTGACGGGGCCACCCACCCGTCGTTATCGGGAACGACGGGCAACCCGTGACGGACGTACCGGCTGGGGGTAGACAGGCGATGACTCAGCGGCAGCAGCGGCGGTGGGGTACGGCGGTCGTCGCGGGGCTGGTGGCCGGGGTCTGGGCCGGCGGCGCCGCCGGCTGCGCCGGGCCCGGGAACGCCGCCGAGGACGCGCGGGCCGCCGACCCGGTCGAGACGCTCCGCCGGGCGGCCGACGCGCTGGTGGCGGCGGGCAGTTCGAAGGCCCGGACGTCGATGGAGATGGCCACCGGCGGGACCCGCGTGACGATCCGGGGCGAGGGTGTCTACGACTACCGCCGGCAGCTCGGGCAGCTGAAGGTGGTGCTCCCGCAGGATCCGGCCGGCGCCAGTGAGCACCGGCCCATCGTCGAACTCCTCGCGCCCGGAGCGCTGTTCATGAAGAACCGGGGCGCGGGCGTGCCCGCCGACAAGTGGGTGCGGGTGGACACGGCGACGCTGTCCGACGGGAACCTGGTCACCGGCGGCGCGACCGACCCGTACGCCGCCGCCGAGGTGCTGCGCGGGACGCGCACCGCGGCCTACGTGGGCCGCGACCGGCTGGCGGGTACCGACGTGCGGCACTTCCGCGGCACCGCCGATCTCGCGGTGGCCGCGAAGGGCGCCTCGGCGGGCGGCCGGGACTCGCTGGGGGCGGCGGCGAAGGGGTTCGCCACCGCCCGGGTCCCCTTCGACGTCTACCTCGACGACGAGGGGCGCATCCGCAAGGTCCGGCACCGGTTCACCTTCGTCAACGGACGGCAGAAGGAGGCCGTCGCGGTCGCCTCGACGACGCTGCTGTACGACTTCGGGGCGCCCGTCGACGTACGGCTGCCGGTGCCCGCGGACATCTACGCGGGGCGGATCGCGGAGGAGTGAGCCGGGCCGGCGCCCCGGGGCGGGCGACCGGTGGCCGTCCGGTGGGGGCCGGATCCGGCCAGGGAACCGGTATGAGGACTAGCCCGTCCGTGCCATGCGCGGTCTGTGCGCCGCTCCCTACTCTAGGAAGTCGGTGACGGCAGGGACGAGGTGATGCGCGTGGCTCCGGTCGGTGGTACGGCGGTACAGGACCACGTGGCCCTCGCCGAGATCGAACTGTGCGGGGAGCTGATCATCGCGGCCTCCGCCGCCGAGGAACGGCTCAGCCTGGAGAGCATCGACGAGGTGCTGAGGGTGGCCGAGGAGCGTGAGGCCCGCGCCGGCTGACGCGCGGGCCCCGGTCGGTGCCAGGGTCAGGGGTCAGGGGTCAGGGCCGGGGTCAGGTCCGCAGCAGGCGGCCGATGGCCTTCGTGGCCTCCTCCACCTTCGCGTCGATCTCGTCGCCGCCCTTGACGGCCGCGTCGGCGACGCAGTGGCGCAGGTGCTCCTCCAGCAGTTGCAGTGCGAAGGACTGCAGGGCCTTGGTGGAGGCGGACACCTGGGTGAGTATGTCGATGCAGTAGGTGTCCTCCTCGACCATGCGCTGGAGGCCCCGGATCTGCCCCTCGATGCGGCGCAGGCGCTTGAGGTGCTCGTCCTTCTGTTTGTGGTAGCCGTGCACACCGCGGTCGTGGTCGGTCACGGCCTCTTCGGTGGCCGCCCCGGCCTCGGTGGTCGTCATGGTCTCCTCCAGACATATACCCCTACTGGGTATATCGTACCGAACTTTGCGGGGTATGGGGCCTGTGGCTGCGGCCGTCGGCGGCCCGTGGGACGGACCACCGGGCGGCCCCGCTGCCGGTCGTCGTGGTTCATGGGTGACACTGGTGGGCGGCCCATTAGCCGTGGCCGGATGATGCGCCTAGCATCAGCCTGACCGAAACCGATGCATCCTGAGGACCCCACGTGCGCTTTCGTCTGACCCCCAGGGAGACGAGCTTCTACGACATGTTCGCCGCGTCCGCGGACAACATCGTCACGGGCTCGAAACTCCTCATGGAACTGCTCGGGGCGGACACCGCCGGCCGGGCCGAGATCGCAGAGCGTATGCGGGCCGCGGAACACGCCGGTGACGACGCCACGCACGCGATCTTCCACCAGCTGAACTCCTCCTTCATCACGCCGTTCGACCGCGAGGACATCTACAACCTCGCGTCGTCCCTCGACGACATCATGGACTTCATGGAGGAGGCCGTCGACCTCGTCGTCCTCTACAACGTCGAGCAGCTGCCCAAGGGTGTCGAGCAGCAGATCGAGGTGCTGGCGCGGGCGGCGGAGCTGACCGCCGAGGCCATGCCGAACCTGCGGACCATGTCCAACCTCACCGAGTACTGGATCGAGGTCAACCGGCTGGAGAACCAGGCCGACCAGATCCACCGCAAGCTGCTCGCCCACCTCTTCAACGGCAAGTACGAAGCGATCGAGGTGCTGAAGCTCAAGCAGATCGTGGACGTGCTGGAGGAGGCCGCGGACGCCTTCGAGCACGTGGCGAACACGGTGGAGACCATCGCGGTCAAGGAGTCCTGACCCCTTCATGGACACCTTCGCTCTGGTCGCGACCATCGGGGTCGCACTCTTCTTCACGTACACGAACGGCTTCCACGACTCGGCGAACGCGATCGCGACGTCCGTGTCGACGCGGGCGCTGACGCCGCGGGCGGCGCTGGCGATGGCCGCGGTGATGAACCTCGCCGGCGCCTTCCTCGGCTCCGGGGTCGCCAAGACCGTCAGCGAGGGGCTGATCCAGACGCCCGAGGGGTCGCAGGGGATGGGGATCCTCTTCGCGGCGCTGGTCGGCGCGATCACCTGGAACCTCGTCACCTGGTACTTCGGTCTGCCGTCCTCCTCCTCGCACGCGCTGTTCGGCGGCATGGTGGGCGCGGCGCTGGCCGGCGGGACCCAGGTCTACTGGAGCGGGGTGCTGGACAAGGTCGTCATCCCGATGTTCGTGTCGCCGGTGGTCGGTCTGCTGGTCGGTTACCTGGTGATGACGGCGATCCTGTGGATCTTCCGGCGGGCCAACCCGCACAAGGCCAAGCGCGGTTTCCGCATAGCGCAGACCGTGTCGGCGGCCGGTATGGCGCTCGGGCACGGTCTCCAGGACGCGCAGAAGACGATGGGCATCGTGGTGATGGCGCTGGTCATCGCCGACGTCGAGGAGTACGGCGACCCGATCCCGGTGTGGGTCAAGCTCGTGTGCGCCGTGATGCTGTCGCTGGGCACCTACGCGGGCGGCTGGCGCATCATGCGCACGCTCGGCCGGAAGATCATCGAGCTGGACCCGCCGCAGGGCTTCGCGGCCGAGACGACCGGCGCCTCGATCATGTTCGTCTCCGCGTTCCTCTTCAAGGCGCCGATCTCGACGACGCACGTCATCACCTCGGCGATCATGGGTGTGGGCGCGACCAAGCGGATCAACGCCGTGCGGTGGGGCGTCGCCAAGAACATCGTCCTCGGCTGGTTCATCACCATGCCGGCGGCGGCGGTCGTCGCGGCCTGCGCCTTCTGGCTCGTCGACCTCCTGTTCCTGTAGGTCCTCCCGGCGAGGCACCCCTGCCCCCGCAGCAACGCACGAGCCCGCCCCCCGGGAGCCGGGGGGCGGGCTCTTCTGCGTCCTCGCGGTGGCACCGCCATGCAGCACCGCGAGGGGTCTGGCTCTCTAGCCGAAGCGGCCCGAGATGTAGTCTTCGGTGGCCTGGACCGACGGGTTGGAGAAGATGCGCTCCGTGTCGTCGATCTCGATCAGCCGGCCGGGCTGGCCGACGGCCGCCAGGTTGAAGAAGGCCGTGCGGTCGGAGACGCGCGCCGCCTGCTGCATGTTGTGCGTGACGATGACGATCGTGAAGCGCTCCTTCAGCTCGCCGATCAGGTCCTCGATGGCGAGGGTGGAGATCGGGTCGAGCGCGGAGCAGGGCTCGTCCATCAGCAGGACGTTCGGCTCCACCGCGATCGCCCGCGCGATGCACAGGCGCTGCTGCTGGCCGCCGGAGAGGCCCGAGCCCGGCTTGTTCAGGCGGTCCTTCACCTCGTTCCACAGGTTCGCGCCCTTGAGGGACTTCTCGACGACGTCCTGCAGTTCGCTCTTCTTGTAGTTGCCGTTCAGCCGCAGCCCCGCCGCCACGTTGTCGAAGATCGACATCGTGGGGAAGGGGTTCGGACGCTGGAACACCATGCCGACCTCGCGCCGCACCGACACCGGGTCGATGCCCTGGCCGTACAGGTCCTCGTCGTCGAGGAGCACCTTGCCCTCGACGCGGCCACCGGAGGTGACCTCGTGCATGCGGTTCAGCGTGCGCAGGAACGTCGACTTGCCGCAGCCGGAGGGGCCGATGAACGCCGTCACCGAGCGCGGCTCGACGGTCATCGAGATGTCCTCGATCGCCTTGTGGGAGCCGTAGTACGCGGTCAGTCCGCTTACGTCGATTCGCTTCGCCATGTCTGCTACTTCACTTCCAAAAGTCCGGTCGGTCGCTGTGGTCCCGCGCGGCGGCAGCCGCAGATCGATGCTCAGCGACCGGTCTTCGGGGCCTTCCAGCGGGCGATGCCGCGGGCCACCAGGTTGAGGATCATCACGAAGGCGATCAGCGTGAGCGATGCCGCCCAGGCACGGTCGTACGCCGCCTGCGAGCCGGCGCTCTGCGCGTACTGCTGGTAGATGTACAGCGGCAGCGACGCCTGCGCCCCCTCGAAGGGGTTCGCGTTGATGAACGGGTTGCCGAAGACGAGGAGGAGGACGGGGGCGGTCTCACCCGCGATGCGGGCCACCGAGAGCATGACGCCGGTGATGATGCCGCCGATGGAGGTCGGGACGACCACCTTCAGGATCGTGCGCCACTTGGGGACGCCCAGTGCGAGGGAGGCCTCGCGCAGCTCGTTGGGGACGAGCTTGAGCATCTCCTCCGTAGAGCGTACGACGACCGGCATCATCAGGATGGCCAGGGCCAGCGAGCCCGCGAAGCCGAAGGGCTGCATGTCGAACATCAGCATGAGGCTGAGGATGAACAGACCCGCGACGATCGACGGGATGCCCGTCATGACGTCCACGAAGAAGGTGACGGCGCGGGCGAGGTTGCCGCGCCCGTACTCCACCAGGTAGATCGCGGTGAGGATGCCGATCGGGGCGCCGATCACCGTGGCGAGGCCGACCTGCTCCAGGCTGCCGAGGATGGCGTGGTAGATGCCGCCGCCGGGCTCGGAGTCGGCGACGACGCCCATCGAGTGGGTCAGGAAGTAGACGTCCAGGACCTTGGTGCCGCGCTGCACGGTCGCCCAGATCAGCGAGGCGAGCGGCACGACGGCGATCAGGAAGGCGACCCAGACGAGGGCGGTGGCGATGCGGTCCTTGGCCTGGCGGCGGCCCTCGACGCGGGCGGCGATGCCGTAGGTGGCCAGCAGGAACAGGAGGCCGGCGATCAGGCCCCACTGGACGCGGCTGTCGAGGCCCCCGGCCAGGCCGATGACCACGGCCAGGGCGATCGAACCGCCCGCGATGGCCCACGGGGACCACTTCGGCAGGGTGGCGCCGCGCAGTGTGCTGGGGCGCTTGTCGTTGACGACGGCGTGGCTCATGCGTTGGCCCCCGAGTACTCCTTGCGGCGGGCGATGATCGCGCGGGCCGCGCCGTTGACCAGCAGCGTGATGACGAACAGGACGAGACCGGAGGCGATGAGCGCGTCCCGGCCGAACTCGTTCGCCTCGTTGAACTTGCTGGCGATGTTCTGGGCGAAGGTGCCGCCGCCCGGGTTGAGCAGGCTGGCGTGGATGTCGAAGTCGGGGGAGAGGACCGTGGCGACGGCCATCGTCTCGCCGAGGGCGCGGCCGAGGCCGAGCATCGACGCGGAGATCACGCCGGAGCGGCCGAACGGCAGCACGGACATCCGCACGACCTCCCAGCGCGTGGCGCCGAGGGCCAGGGCGGCCTCTTCGTGCATCTGCGGGACCTGGCGGAAGACCTCGCGGCTGACGTTGGTGATGATCGGCAGGATCATGATCGCCAGCAGGATGCCGACGGTGAGCATCGAGCGCGGCGCGCCCCGGTCCCAGGAGAAGACCCCCGTCCAGCCCAGGTACTCGTCCAGCCAGCTGAAGAGGCCGTTCATGTGCGGGACGAGGATCAGCGCGCCCCACAGGCCGTACACGATGGACGGCACGGCGGCGAGCAGGTCGATCACGTACGAGATCGGGCTGCGCAGCTTGCGCGGGGCGTAGTGGGTCAGGAACAGCGCGATGGCGACGGCGATCGGGACCGCGAGGACCATGGCGACGATCGAGGAGACCACTGTGCCGAAGGCGAGGACGGCGATGCCGAACTCCGGCGGCACCAGGCCGGTGTTCCACTCGAAGGCGGTGAGGAAGTTCGCTTCGTCCTTGCTGATGGCCAGCGAGGCCCGGTACGTGAGGAAGACCGCGATGGCGGCCATGATCGCGAGCAGCAGGATGCCCGACCCGCGGGAGAGACCGAGGAAGATCCGGTCACCGGGTCGGGTGGCGCCGCGCGCCGCGCGCTTCTGCTCGGCCGTGGTCGGCGGGGCCGTGGGTGGAGGTGCTTCGTCTGTCTTCTGCGTCGTTATGTCCATGGGGTTCTCCGGTCTGCGGAGCCGCTCGTGGGTGGGCGGCTCGGGCGGGGCCGGGTATGCGTGCGGCCCCTGGCGGCGGTGCACCGGACGGTGCGGTCCGGGCCGGGCGGACCCGGCGCCGGACCGCACCTTCAGATCAGCTCAGGCCCTCGACGGTGGTGCGGACCTTGGTGATGATGGAGTCGGGGATCGGCGCGTAGTCGATGCCCGAGAGGATGCCCTGGCCCTGCTCGCTGGCCAGGTAGCGCAGGAAGGCCTTGGTGGCCGGCAGGGTGGCGGCCTTGTTGCCCTTGTCGCAGACGATCTCGTACGTCACCAGGGTGATCGGGTACGCGCCCTCGGCCTTGGAGGTGTAGTCGATCTTCAGCGCCAGGTCGTTGCCCGTGCCGACGACCTTGGCGGCCGCGACGGCCTTGGTGGCGCCCTCGGAGGAGGCCTTGACCGGGGCGGCGGCACCCGTGTTCAGGGCGACGGTGCCGAGACCGTCCTTGGCGTACGACAGCTCCATGTAGCCGATGGCGCCGTTGGTCTGCTTGACGCCCTGCGCGACACCGGAGGAGCCGGAAGCGGACTGGCCGCCCTTGGCCTGCCAGGCCTTGCCGCCCTCGTACTTCCAGTCGTTCGGGGCGGCGGCGATCAGGTACTTGGTGAAGTTGTCCGTGGTGCCGGACTCGTCCGAGCGGTGGTACGGCTGGATCTGGAGGTCGGGAAGCTTCGCGCCCGGGTTCAGCTTCGCGATGGCCGCGTCGTTCCAGTTCTTGATCTTGCCGTCGAAGATCTTCGCCAGGGTCGGCGCGTCCAGGACGAGGTTCTCGACACCGGAGAGGTTGTACGCGACGGCGATCGGGCCGGCCACCATCGGCAGGTCGATGCCCTGGCCGCCGGTGCAGACCTCCTTGGAGGCGGTGACCTCTTCGGGCTTCAGCGCGGAGTCGGAGCCGGCGAAGGCGACCGTGCCCTGCGTGAACGCGGTGATGCCGGCGCCGGAACCGGAGCCCTTGTAGTTGACCTGGACCCCGTTGCAGGCCTGGGTGAAGTTCTTGACCCAGGCGTCGATCGCGTTCTTCTGCGCGGAGGAGCCGTCGGCGAGGAGCTGGCCCTTGGCGTCGTCACACTTGATGTCACTGGCGCCCGCGGCGGCGGAGCTGCTGTTGCCGCTGCCGCTGCTCTTGGAGCCGGTGTCGTCGGAGCCGCACGCCGTGAGGGCCAGGGCGCCGGAGACGGCGAGAGCACCGAGGGTGAGGGCCCGCCGGTTCATGCGCTGAAGCTTCACTTGAGGGAGATCCTTCCGGGAGCCGCCGTCCTGAATCCGGCGGCGTGCGAAGACTGGGCGGCACGGGCGCTTCCCTGAAGTCGCGCACCGCACCGGGTAAGGCCGAAATTAGGCAGAACAGGTGAAGCCGCCTACGGGCCCGAATGAACGCGGGGTGAACCCCTGAAGGCGGTGCGGTTAGGTCACGGAACGCTCACGCCGAGGACACAGGGTGATTCCGGCCGGGCCGGCGCCGGGTCCTCCGTTCGGATCAGGCCGGATCAGGGTGCCGGACCCCGCGAGCCCGGCATGATCCGAACGAGAGGCCCTACGCCCGGTGCAGGGCGGTGAGCAGCGCGTCCACGAGGGCACGGTCCCTCGGCTCCGTGAGGCGGGCGCGGGCGGTCGCCGGGGGCAGCCAGAGCACCCGGTCCACCTCGTCGTTCGGCGTGAAACGGCCGGCGCCTGCCTCGGCCGCCCAGTAGCGGACCTCCTTCGGACGGCCCTGGGCCAGGTAGTGGGCCGTGGGCAGCCGGGGCCCCGGGTGCGCCGTGTGGCCGGTCTCCTCGGCCACCTCGCGGACGGCGCACGCCAGCCAGTCCTCGCCGTGCTTGAGCTTCCCCTTGGGGTGCGACCAGTCGTCGTACTTCGGTCGGTGGACCAGACATACCTCCAGCTCACCGTCGAACGGCGCCCGTCGCCACAGGACGCAGCCGGCTGCCCGCACGAGAGTCTCTTCGGATGTGCCGTCGGGATGGCTCACCGGTCACCGCCTCCTGGACGAGCTGGGCCCTCGCGGGCTACGACGTGGTCGTGCCGACGGTCTGCTTCTGCCACGAACGCTGGAAGGCGTACCGGGCCGCCTCCACCTCGTGCCGCTGGTCCGCGTGCAGCACGCCCAGCGCGTACGCCGTCGCCGGGGCGATGCGGGGCGTGCGGGCCGCGTGGGCCGCCGCGGCCGCCGCCTCCGAGGCGTCGCGGTGACGGTCGAGGGACTGGCCGGCCGCGAGCAGCCGGACGTCGGGCGGGCCGTCGTCGCCGTGCAGGACCTCCAGGGCGTACCGGTGCAGGCGCAGCAGGAGGCGGACCTGGTGCCAGGGCGCGTCCTGCGGGTGCGGGGCGGGGTCCGGGGACAGGCCGTGGATCAGCGCCTCCGCGTTGTACGGATGGCCGGCGGTCACCAGGGGCAGTGCGGCGACCGCGTCCGCGAGGCGCTCCTCGGCCGCGGCGGCCAGGGGCCGCGGGTCGGCGCCGGCGGCGTGTGGCGCGAGGGGGACCTCGCTGGCCAGGACGGCGACCTTGTCCGCGACGGCGTGGAAGCGGGAGGAACCGAGGGCCTGGAGGGCGGTGGAGTGGGCCCGGGTGCGGGCGAGGGTGAGCTGGCGGTCGAGGAGGGCGCCCGCCTTGGCCGCGCCCACGGTGAGGTTGCCGCGGTCGGGGGCGGTGCTCGTCGCTCTCGGCGGGGCGGCCTTGTGGGAGCCGGCCAGGGGCACGGCCGTCGCGGTGGCCGCGCCCGTCCCCGACGCCAGGGTCTGGGGCGGTACCACCGTCGCCCCCGACAGCCGTTGCAGCGCGAGCAGCAGCCGCTCCAGGCGGGACGCGCAGGCGTGCTCCAGGGCCAGTGTCCCCGACACCCAGGCCAGTTCGGGGCGTATCTCCTCCGACCAGCCGGAGTCGAGCAGCGGGCGGAACGTGTGCAGGCTGCCGCTGATCCGGCGGGCCGAGCGGCGCAGGGCGCGCGCCGCGTCGACGGCGTCCGCCGTGCCGCCGCCCGAGCCGTTCTGCCCGCCGCCGGTCTCCCGGTGCAGGCGCAGCGCGCGGAGGAACTCGGTGGCCTGGCCCCGGAGATAGCCGGCCAGGGCCTCCCCGCTCACGGGCGGGGCGGCGCGCCCGGCCGTGGGATCCGTCAGGTCATGGTGTTGCTGTGCCACGCCGGCGCCTCCGGGCGTCTATGAGCATCTCCTGGACGTTGCGCAGGGGTTGGCCGTCCGCGTCGGTCGCGTGCCGCGTCCACTCGCCGTCCGGGCCGAGGTGCCAGGACGCGGTGGAGTCCGACATGCCGGTCTCCAGCAGCCGGTTCAGCGCCGCCCGGTGGGCCGGGTCGACGACCCTGACCAGGGCTTCGATACGACGGTCGAGATTGCGGTGCATCATGTCGGCGCTGCCGATCCACACCTCGGGCTCACCGCCGTTGCCGAAGCCGAACACCCGGGAGTGCTCCAGGAAGCGGCCGAGGATCGAACGGACCCGGATGTTCTCCGACAGGCCCGGCACGCCCGGCCGTACGGCGCAGATGCCGCGCACCCAGACGTCGACCGGGACACCGGCCTGGGACGCCCGGTAGAGGGCGTCGATGATCGCCTCGTCCACCATCGAGTTGACCTTGATGCGGACGTGGGCGGGGCGTCCGGCGCGGTGGTGCTGGACCTCCTTGTCGATCCGCGAGATCAGGCCGTCGCGCAGGGACTTGGGAGCGACCAGCAGCCGGCGGTAGGTCTCGCGGCGGGAGTAGCCGGAGAGCCGGTTGAAGAGGTCGGAGAGGTCCGCGCCGACCTGGGGGTCCGCGGTGAGCAGGCCGAGGTCCTCGTACAGCCGGGCCGTCTTCGGGTGGTAGTTGCCGGTGCCGACGTGGCTGTAACGCCGCAGGGTCTCGCCCTCCTGGCGGACCACCAGGGACAGCTTGCAGTGGGTCTTCAGGCCGACCAGGCCGTAGACGACGTGGCAGCCGGCCTCCTCCAGCTTGCGCGCCCACTTGATGTTGGCGTGCTCGTCGAAGCGGGCCTTGATCTCGACCAGCACGAGGACCTGCTTGCCGGACTCGGCGGCGTCGATGAGCGCGTCGACTATCGGGGAGTCGCCGGAGGTCCGGTACAGGGTCTGCTTGATGGCGAGGACGTCCGGGTCGGCGGCAGCCTGCTCCAGGAAGGCCTGGACGGAGGTGGAGAAGCTGTCGTACGGGTGGTGCAGCAGCACGTCCCGGTTGCGCAGGGCGGCGAAGATGTCGGGCGCGGACGCCGACTCGACCTCGGCCAGGTCGCGGTGGACGCCCGCGATGAACTTGCGGTACTTCAGCTCGGGCCGGTCGAGGCCGTGGATGCGGAACAGGCCGGTGAGGTCCAGGGGGCCCGGCAGCGGGTACACCTCGGCCTCGCTGATCTTCAGCTCGCGCACCAGCAGGTCGAGCACCTCGCGGTCGATGGACTCCTCGACCTCCAGGCGCACCGGCGGTCCGAAGCGGCGCCGCATGAGTTCCTTCTCCAGGGCCTGGAGGAGGTTCTCGGCGTCGTCCTCCTCGACCTCGAGGTCCTCGTTGCGGGTGAGGCGGAAGGCGTGGCTCTCCAGCACCTCCATGCCCGGGAACAGCTCCTCCAGGTGGGCGGCGATGACGTCCTCGACGGGGACGTACCGGCCCGGGGAGCACTCCAGGAAGCGGGACAGCAGCGGCGGCACCTTCACGCGCGCGAAGTGCTTGTGCCCGCTGACCGGGTTGCGCACGATCACCGCGAGGTTCAGGGAGAGCCCCGAGATGTAGGGGAAGGGGTGCGCCGGGTCGACCGCCAGGGGCGTCAGGACGGGGAAGATCTGGTGCCGGAACAGCGTGAAGAGGCGGGCCTGCTCCTTCTCCGTCAGCTCGTTCCAGCGGACCAGGTGGATGCCCTCCTCCGCGAGTGCGGGGGCGACGTCCTCGTGGTAGCAGGCGGCGTGCCGCGCCATCAGCTCGCGGGAGCGGGCCCAGATCATCTCCAGCACCTCGCGCGGCTGGAGGCCGGAGGCGGAGCGGGTGGCCACGCCGGTGGCGATGCGGCGCTTGAGTCCGGCCACCCGCACCATGAAGAACTCGTCGAGGTTGCTCGCGAAGATGGCGAGGAAGTTGGCCCGCTCGAGCAGGGGCGTGTTCGGGTCCTCGGCGAGCTCGAGGACCCGCTCGTTGAACGCCAGCCAGCTGCGCTCCCGGTCGAGGAAGCGGCCCTGCGGCAGCTGGGGCCCGTCGTACGGCGACTCCTCGTATCCGTCGAGGTCGGCGTCGATGTCGGGTTCCAGATCGGATACCGCGGCGGCCACCGTGTGCGGGCGGTGCGCGGCTATGGAGCCCACGGAGGGCTGCTCGTGCTGGACCTTGGCCTGGGCGTTCGACTGGCTCATAGACCCATTCTTCCGCGCCGACGGCGAGACAGGCGCGTCGGATCGTGCGCGGGGGAGCGCGGCGGCGTTCCCGTCGAGGAGTCTGTCCTCGGGGGGCGGCGAGGGCTCGGGCACGGCGGGGTTCATTGGCTGAGCGTCGCAAGGTCGTCTGAACCGATGGTTACGGAGACATGGCGTGCGGGATATCGGGCGGCGGCTCGCGGGGGGTGGGACCGAGGAGGGGGAGTGGGGGAGGGGGGAGTGAGGGAGGCGAGTGCGAGTGCGGAGGCGAGGGGTGGGGGTGAGGCTGCGGGCGGTGCGGGTGGCCGGTTCGGCGGTTGCTTCCCGCGCCACCGGGGCGGCTGGTTCCCGTACGGCTTGGGCGGCCCGTACGGCTTGGGCGGTCCTTACGGCTTCGGGCCCTGTACGTCCCTCTCCCCGTGGAGGGACGTACAGGGCCCGTGGCGGTGGAGTCGCCGGGTGGGTCAGGCCGTGCGGTGGCGCAGGAGACCGAAGGACACGGCGGTTGCCGCGGCGGTGTCGGTCATGAGGCGTCCCCCTGGGAGTGTTCGCGGTGGGGCGTGGAGCCGGTGCGGCCGGTTTGGCCGGTGCGGTCGGTGCCGCCGGTGCGGTCGGCGCCGGGCTGGCTGTGGGCCTCCGCCTGCCCGCGGCCGGCCGTGAAGTGCTCGTCCAGTACGGCGGTGAAGAGCGCGCTCACGTCGTCCCGGTCGAGGCCGGCCTCGCGGGCCCGGTCCGCCCACTCGTCCAGCTCGGTGCGCAGGGGCGAGTCGGCGGGGGCGGTGCTCAGTCCGCGCCGGACGAAGGTGCCCAGACCGCGCCGGGCCTCGACGAGTCCGTCGCGTTCCAGTTCGCGGTAGGCCTTCAGGACGGTGTTGGGGTTGATGGCGGTGGCCTCGACGACCTCGCGGGCGGTCGGCAGCTTGTCGCCGGGGCGCAGCATGCCGAGGCGGAGGGCCTGTTTGGTCTGCTGGACGATCTGGACGTAGGTGGCCACGCCGCTGTGCCGGTCGATGCGGTATTCCACCACTCGACAACCACCCTTTCACTAATTGAGTAGTGAAAGGGTGGTGCAACGGGGGCGGGAAAGTCAAGCGGAAGGCGTGGAGAGGGCGGGCGAGAGAGGGCGAGAGAGGGCGCGAAGGGGGGTGTGGAGCCGCGGAGACGGAGTGAGGGGAGCCGCGGAGCCGGGTGGAAAAAAATCGTGTGCCGAAGCGTGAACCGATCGGCGGGGCTCGTCCGATGAGGGGATGTGAGCGAAACGAGAAGCGACGGGGAGCTGCTGCGGGCCATCGCGGCAGACGGGGACCGTCACGCCTTCGAGGAGCTGTACCGGCGATACGCGCCGTGGCTGACCGCGCGCATGCGCAGCCGCTGCGCCGACGCCGCGATAGTCGACGACGTCGTCCAGGAGACGTTCCTCGCGGTGTGGCGCGGCACCGCCCGCTTCCAGGAGGGCTGTTCCGAGGACGCGGCCGGCTGGCTGTGGCGCATCGGTGCCCGCCGCCTCGTCGACGCCGTGCGCGGTGACGGCGCGCGGGGGCGGCTGCGCCAGGCCCTGGCCCGGCTGCGCCATCGCGACGAGGCCTCCGCGGAGGAGCGCGTGCTCGCGGGAGTGGAGCACGGGGATCTCGCCGGTGCCCTCACCCGCCTCTCTCCGGAGCTGCGGGCGGTTCTCCAGGCCACCGTCATCGACGGACTCACCACCCGGGAGGCCGCCGTCCTGCTCGGCATCCCCGCGGGCACGGTCAAGACGCGGGCCCAGCGGGCCCGCAAGCAACTGCGGGAGGCGCTGGCATGAGGCGGCACGTGACGGAAGGGCGCCTGCGCGGATGCACGCAGGCCGACAGACTGAAGGAGGCCCTGGCATGACGTGGCACGTACCGGAAGAGGACCTGCGCGCCTACGCGCGGGGCGAACTGGTGGCACCCCTGCTGTGGTCCGCCGACACGCATCTCGCGGGGTGCGCCCGGTGCCGGTCCCGGCTCGCGGGGGCGGTCGACCCGGTCGCGCTGGACGCCGGCTGGGAGCGGCTGGACGCCGAACTGGACGCGCCGCGGCCGAGCCCGGTCGAGCGGCTGCTGGTGCGGCTCGGCGTGGCCGACCACACCGCCCGGCTGCTGACGGCCACCCCCGTGCTGCGCCGGTCGTGGCTGCTGGCGGTGGTGTCCCTGCTGGTCATGACCGTGCTGGCGGTTCACCTGGTGGACCGGCCCGCGCTGTTCCTCGCCCTCGCCCCGCTGCTCCCGCTCGGCGGGGTCGCCCTGTCGTACGGACCGGCCCTCGACCCGTCGTACGAGATGGCCGTCGTCGCCCCGATGCACGGCTTCCGTCTGCTGATGATCCGGACGGTCGCGGTGCTGACCGCGGGTCTCGCCTTCAACGGTCTGGCCACCCTCGCCCTGCCGGAGTACGGGCTGCTGGCCCTGACCTGGCTGCTGCCCGCGCTCGCCCTGACCGCGACCGGACTGACGCTGACCCCCCGGCTCGGCCCGGTCCTCGCGCCCGCCCTGGTGGGCGGGGCCTGGCTGACGCTGCTGGTGGTGGCGCAGTCGCAGGCGCACTCCCACACCACGCTCGTGCCCTTCACGGCGGCCGGGCAGTCGGCCGCGGCGGTCGTCGCGGCTCTCGCCACCGTGCTGCTCTACCAGACCCGGGACCGCTTCGACGCGCGTCCTGTGGGCGGCTTCCCGGACGGCGGCGCCGTATGACGCCCGCGCCCGCCCCCGCCCACCGACCGGAATCCCAGGAGTCCCGTATGACCACCCCGCCCACCACCGTGACGGCCACCGGCCTGTCCCTGCGCCACGGCGGCACCCGCGCCCTGGACGGCGTCTCGCTGCGCCTGACGCGGGGCGTGACCGGCCTGCTCGGCCCCAACGGTGCCGGAAAGACCACCCTGTTGCGGGTGCTGGCCACGGCCGTGCCGCCGGACCGGGGCGAGTTCACCGCCCTGGGCCACGACCCCGGCACGTCGGCCGGCCGCCTGGCCCTGCGCCGCACGCTCGGCTATCTGCCCCAGACACCCGGTTTCCACCCCGACTTCACGGCCTTCGACTTCGTCGACTACGTGGCGATCCTGAAGGAACTCACCGACCGCACCGCCCGGCTCCGCGAGGTGCGGCGCGTGCTGGACGCCGTCGACCTCGCCGACGTACGGGGCAAGCGGATCAAGCGGCTGTCCGGCGGTATGCGGCAGCGCGTGGCACTGGCCGCCGCGCTCGTCGGCGACCCCGGCTTCCTCGTCCTGGACGAGCCGACCGTCGGCCTCGATCCCGAGCAGCGCATGCGCTTCCGCGGGCTGATCGCCGAGGCCGGTGAGGGGCGCACGGTCCTGCTGTCCACCCACCAGACCGAGGACGTGGCGATGCTCTGCCACCGGGTCGTGGTCCTGGCCCAGGGCCGCGTCCGCTTCGAAGGCACCCCCGCGGAGCTGACCGCCCGCGCGGCCGGCCGGGTCTGGAGCAGCCCGGAGCGGGACCCGGCCGCCCTGGCCGGCTGGCGGACCGGCACCGGAACCTTCCGCAACGTCGGAGATCCGCCGGAGGGCGCCGACCTTCTCGAACCCACCTTGGAGGACGGCTATCTGCTCGTCCTCGACAGCGACAGCCGGACGGTGACCGCATGAGCACCACGATCACGACGGCGAGGGAATCCGCCGCGACGCTCCCTGAGCCCCCGGGGCCCGGCCGCCGCACCGGCGCCGTGCTCGACCTGGCCCGCTTCGAGGCCCGCGAACTCCTCCTCCAGGTCCCGACGCTGGTCTTCCTGTTCCTCTACGTCGGCTTCACCATCGCACGGCTGATGTTCCAGGACGGCATGGGCGACTACCCCGTCCTCAACACGGTCGACCGCGACACCCAGACGTCTCCCCTGCTCCTCGCCATCGCCCTGCTCGTCTGCACCAACGCCGCCGCCCTGCGATCGCGCAAGCACCGCACGGTCCAGCAGTTCGACGTCATGGCGATGGAGCCCTGGCGGCGCGTCCTCGCGCACGTCCTGTCCGTGGTGCCCTTCGCGGCGCTCACCGCGCTCGTCGTCGCGGCCGCGTTCATCCGGGAAGCCCTGAAGCCCGGCGCGATCGGCCACGGCTCCGTCGCCGAACTGGCCGTCGGGCCGCTGGTCGTCCTGATGGCGGGGATCACCGGTGTCCTGCTGGCACGGCTCGTGCCCACGTCCTTCGCGCCCATACTCTTCGTGGTCGCCGCGTATCTGCTCATGGTCCTCGCCACCGGTGTCACCGAGTCGGACGAGCCGTGGGTGGGCTGGCTCTCCCCCATGGTCTTCTCCGGGATCTCCGGCGGCGATCCGGTCCCCAGCGACCTCCTCGGCCGCCCGGCCGCCTGGCACGCGTTCTATCTGCTGGGCCTGTGCGCCGTGCTGACCTGCGCGGCCCTGCTGCTCTCCGGCGGTCGCACCCGCGCGGTCAAGGCGGCGACCGCCCTCGCCCTCGCGGTCACCACGGCCGGCGCGATCGGCCAGCTCCCGTATGACACCGACGCCCTGGAGGCGGCACGGAAGACGGCGTCCACGGCCCCGCAGAAGGTCCAGTCGTGCATGGAGCACGGCGGGTCGACCTACTGCTCCTTCCCCGAGTGGAAAGGGGTGCGGGACGACTGGGCGGCGGTCGTCGACCGGATCCGGTCCGCGGCCGGCGGCAGCGCGGCAACGGCGCCTTTGACGGTCCGCCAGCGCATCGACACCAGCGGCGGCATCGAGGCCGACTCCGCGCTGACCCCCTCCGCCACCCCGGGCCAGGTGACGGTCGGCACCCGCTGGGGCGGCAACCGCGTCCCCGAGTTCGCGGTGGGAGCCGCCACCGTCCTCGTGGCGGGCACGGAGGACGCCACCACCCGGGACATGTGTGACGCCCGCGCGGTGACGATCATGTGGCTGGTGCTGGGCACCGACCCCACCCCGATGGCCACGTTCGCGGATGTGCGGCTGGACGACAGCACCACCGGCTCCGGCGAGGTCCTGGCCCCCACGAACGGGCTGAGTCTGACGGCCCACCAGACGAAGGTCGTCGGCGAACTGCTCGACCGTCCGCGGGCGGAGATCACCGCGCGGGTCAAGGCGCACTGGCCGGAGCTGACGTCCGCGCAGACCTCGACGGCCGAGGCGGCGAAGCTGCTGGGCGTCGCGGTGCCGCAGGGGGTGGAGTCGTGCGACGAGTAGGAGACGCGGACGGGGCGGAGAACCCCGCCCCCGGCCACCTGAACACCTCCGCCGGCCGCCGCCGTCCGAACACCTCCGCCGGCCACGATCCGGCCCCCTCCTCCGCCGGCTCCGGCCCGGCCCCCTTCTCGGTCGACCCCGGCCATGACCCGGTATCGCCCGCCGGCCACGGCCCGGCCCCCCGCCTCCGCACCCTGCTCGGGTCCCTCGCCCCGCCGGTGTGGCGGTCCCTGCCCTGGGCGGCGTTGACCGCGACGGCCGGCCCGGGACTGCTGCTCGCGGCGAGTACGCGGCTGCCGGACCAGGCACCAGGGGCGGCCTGGGGACTGGTGGTACTGCGGCTGACCGCGCTGACCGGCGGGGTGGGCCTGGCCTTCCTGCTCGACGACCCGGCCCGGCACACCACCGCAGCCAGCCCGCTCGGCCGTCCCCTCCGCGCCGGCCTGCGCCTGGCGATGGCCGTACCGCTGATGGTCCTGTGGTGGACGGCGGCACTGCTCGTGCTGCCCGGGCCGACCCGCCCGCCCCTGGGCCCGGTCACCCTGGAGGCCCTTGCCACGGCCGCCTGCGCCATCGCCCTGGCGACCGCCGCCGTGCGCTTCACGGACGGTGCGAAGGTGGGGAAGGGGACGGCGACACGGCTCGGCGCGCTGGCGGCGGTGGCGGTGCTCATCCCGGCACGGTGGGGGCTGCTGACCCTGCCGGGCGACCGCTGGTGGGAGGAGACCCACGTGCGGTGGGCGGTGCTCCTGGCGCTGACACTGGTGTCGACGGCGCTGTGCACACCCGAACCGCTGAGACGCACTCGGGCGCGCCTCGGTCCCTCCGCCGGCGCCCCCGCCGGGCGGGGGTGAGGGGCGGTCAGGTCTCCGTGCGGTACATCAGGTCCGTCTCGTACGTGACGAACCCCAGCCGCTCGTACACCGACACCGCCGCCTTGTTGTCCGCGTCGACGTAGAGCATGGCGGTGGGCAGCCGCTGGGCCGCGAGATGCCGCAGGCCGATCGTGGTCAGGGACTTGCCGAGGCCGCCGCCCTGCGTGCCGGGGGCGACCCCGAGGACGTACACCTCGCCGAGGCCCTCCTCGGCGTGGACCTTCGTCCAGTGGAAGCCGACGAGCCGGTCCCCGCGGAAGGCGAGGAAGAAGCCGGCGGGGTCGAACCAGGGCTGGGCCTTGCGGTCGTCGAGGTCGCGCTGGGTGAGGGAGCCCTGTTCGGGATGGTGGGCGAAGGCGGCGGCGTTGACGGCCAGCCAGGCGCTGTCGTCCTGCCCGGGGACGAAGGTCCGGACGGTCACCCCCTCGGGGAGCACCGGCTCGGGCAGGTCGAGGTCGGTCAACGGCCGGCGCATCTGGCGCAGTTCGCGGAACAGCGACAGCCCGAGAACCTGGGCGAGGTGCCGGGCGGCGGCGTGGCCGCCGTGGGCCCACACCCGCAGGCGTTTGCCGGAGGCGGCGAGCAGGGCGGAGCCGAGTGCCCGGCCGTGTCCGTGCCCGCGGTGCGCGGGACGGACGACCAGCTCGGCGGCCGGGGCCTCGACCGGATCGGTGTCCTCCAGCTGTGCGTAGGCGACGAGTTCGCCGGCCACGGAGAGCAGGAGGTGGGAGACGCCCTCGCGGGGGCCGCCCCGCAGTTGCAGCCGGCCCTGTTCGGACACCGCCTGCCGGCCGTCGCTGCGGGCGGCCTCCGCGAGCAGGTCGAGGACGGCCTCGGTCTGTGCGGGGGAGAGTGCGGGGAGGTTCTCGATGGATCGCTGGCCGGGGGCCGATACCGGGTCGTCGCTGCTCATGCGTACGAGGGTAAGGGGCGGGCTCGGCAAAGTGGCGGCATCGGGGAAGGGGACGCGGATCCTTCCGGAACGGGGGTGCCCGAGCACCGGGAACCGCCGGGCGGCACGGGCGGGAGCTGGGCGGACGGCCGGCGGACGGCAAAGGGAAACCAGGATGTAACCATGAACCCCCTGTCGCGCTACGCGCGTTGACTCTAGGCTGCGGCCCGACGGGGCCACCGGCTCAGACGCCTCGCAGGGCCTCCCGGCCCCGAGGACGCCGACACCACAGCAGACACCACAGGGGGGCGCATGCCAGCCACTTCCCACTCGCATCCGAGCCGCAGACGCCGTACGTACGGTCTGCTCGCGGCGGCCGCCGGTCTGGCCACCGCCGGCGCACTGGTCGTCGCGCTGCCGGCGGGTGCGCAGGACGCCCGGCACGGAAAGCCGCTGCCGAGCCGTTACCAGGACGTGCAGCTACTGTCGTTCAACGACCTGCACGGCAACCTCGAGCCGCCGAGCGGTTCCTCCGGCCGGGTCACCGAGCTCCAGGCCGACGGCACGACGAAGACGGTCGACGCGGGCGGTGTGGAGTACCTGGCCACGCACCTGCGTCAGGCCCGCGAGGGCAACAAGTACTCCATCACCGCGGCCGGCGGTGACATGGTCGGCGCCTCCCCGCTGATCTCCGGCCTGTTCCACGACGAGCCCACCATCGAGGCGCTCAACAAGCTGGACCTGGACGTCACCTCGGTCGGCAACCACGAGTTCGACGAGGGAGCCAAGGAGCTGGCGCGGCTTCAGAAGGGCGGCTGCCACCCGACGGACGGCTGCTACACGGACGAGGAGTTCGGCGGCGCCGACTTCCCGTACCTCGCGGCGAACGTCCTGAACGAGAAGTCCGGCAAGCCGATCCTGAAGCCGTACTGGGTCTGGAAGAAGAAGGACGTCAAGATCGGCTTCATCGGCGTGACCCTGGAGAACACGCCGGGCATCGTCTCCGCGGAGGGCGTCAAGGGCCTGAAGTTCAAGGACGAGGTCGAGACGATCAACAAGTACGCCAAGGAGCTCCAGCGCCAGGGCGTGAGGTCGATCGTGGCGCTGATCCACGAGGGCGGCCTGCCGGCCTCCACCTCCTACAACTACGACTGCGACTCGCCGGGCGCGGGCGACGGCATCTCGGGCCCGATCGTCGACATCGCCAAGAATGTCTCGCCGTCGGTGGACGCCCTGGTCACGGGTCACACGCACGCCGCGTACGCCTGCACGATCAACGACCCCGCGGGCAAGCCGCGCACGGTGACCTCGGCCGCCTCCTTCGGCCGTCTCTACACGGACACCACGCTGACGTACGACCGCTTCACCGGGGACATCGCCCGTACGGCGGTGAAGTCGGCGAACCACGTGGTCACCCGGACCGTCCCCAAGGCGGCGGACATGACCGAGCTGATCGGCAAGTGGAACACCCTGGCGGCGCCCATCGGCAACCGCGCGATCGGCTATGTCTCCGCCGACGTCCCCAACACGGGCACCGAGTCCCCGATGGGCGACCTGATCGCGGACGCGCAGCTCTGGTACGGCAGGAAGCTGGACGCGGAGGCGGACCTGGCGCTGATGAACCCCGGCGGGGTGCGGGCCGGTCTGACCTACGCCGCCAAGGGTGCTGAGGGCGACGGCGTGGTCACCTACGCCGAGGGCTTCACCGTCCAGCCGTTCGCCAACACCGTGAACCTGCAGGACTTCACCGGTGCCCAGCTCATCCAGGTGCTCAAGGAGCAGGTGAGCGGGTCGAACGCGAGCGCGCCGAAGATCCTCCAGCCGTCGGCGAACCTGACGTACACGCTGGACCTGACGAAGAGCGGCGCCGACCGTGTCGTCACGGACTCCGTCAAGCTGAACGGCGCCGCCGTCGACCCGGCCGCCACCTACCGCGTCGCGACGAACAGCTTCCTCGCGGGCGGCGGCGACGGCTTCACCACCCTGGGCCTGGGCACGAACGACCTCGTCGGCCTCGACGACCTGACCGCCCTGGAGCAGTACCTGACGGCCAACTCCTCGGCCGCCGCGCCGATCGCGCCGCCGGTGCCGAACCGGATCACGATCGTGCAGTAATTCCGGGGTCCTCCCACCTCGCCCCTGGGAGTTCTCCCATCGCAGAGGCGGCCGTGTCACCGACGCGGCCGCCTCTTTGCGTACGCGCGTATGAAGACCTGTACAAGTCCGGGTTTGGTTCCCCATGCGCCGCCTGATGTCCCACCGCACGACCATCCTGATCACCCACGACCTCGGCCTCGCCCCGGACGTGGACCGCATTTTGGTCGTCGACGGGGGGGGGACTGGTGGAAGCCGGCACGCACGCGGAACTGGTGGCCGGGGGCGGGACGTACGCACGGCCAGGGGTCCCCCCGGCGAAGAGCTTCCGCGGGTGGCCGGCCGCACGGCCGCACCGTTCCCCTTCCGTTCCGGGGTCCGGTGCGGCCGGTGCCGGAGTGAGGTCAGGAAGCCGTCGGCGTCCAGTCGCCCAGCCAGTCCGCGACCTCCTGGTTCGCGGCCTGCGCGTCGGTCAGCTGGGGCCGGTCGCCGCTCGCGGCGCCCGAGCCCGCACCGGTGTTCTTGTACTCGGCGAAGCGGTCGTCCTTCCAGGAGAAGCCGCTCATGTCGGTCCACGGGGTGGTCCGGATCGCGGCGCTGAGGGTGGTGTTGCGGACCGTGGTCTGCGGGTCGAGGGTGGCGTCGCCGCCGGCGTGCCAGGGGCGGCCGAGGTAGAAGGTGCGGTCGGAGACGTCGCCGTTGACCGTGGAGTTGGCGATCAGGATGCCCTTGCGGCCCGCCGCGGTGCTGGGGGCGGTGACGTAGCCGGCCGAGGTGCCGTTCCAGCGCTTCTTCAGCGTGATGACCGACTTGTCGATCACCGCGGTCGCCCGGCCGAAGATGAAGTCGACGTTGCCTATGACGTAGGAGTTGGTCATGTAGACGCGGCCCAGTTTGTCCTTGGACGCGGTGTCCACCAGCAGGGTGTCCTGGTCGCCGCTGACGATGACGCCGTCGAGGAGGATCTTGTCGGCGGCGGTGCGCAGGGCGACCGCCTGGCCGGCGATGTCCTGGTGGGCGCCCTCGTCGAAGTCGTTGGAGACGGTCAGGTTGCGGGCCTGGAAGTCGTCCGCCTCGACGGCGACGGTGGCGCTGCCGCCGGTGCCGTACGTGCCGCCGCCGGGCTTGGGGGTGCCCGAGGCGTTGTTGTAGACGATCGTGGTGTCCTTGCGGCTTCCGCCCGTCCCCTGGATGGTGACGTGCGGCTTGTTGGACGGCACCTTGACCAGCTCGCGGTACGTGCCCGGCTTGACGGCGATCACGACGCGCGAGGGGTTGTTGGCCGGCACGGCGTTCACGGCGGCCTGCACGGTCGAGTACTGCCCGCTGCCGTCCTTGGCGACGGTGAGCGTGGTGGCGGCGGCCGCCTTCGCGGTGGCCGTCGAGGCGGCCGCCGAGGTGGTGCCGATGGAACCGCGCGGGCCCGCGCCGGACTTGAGCAGCGCGGGCACGTCCGCCGCCTTGTCCAGCGTGTACGGGTAGTACGTCTTCGGGTTCCAGGCCGCGCCCGTGCCGCCGCTCTCGTTCTTGCCGGTCGTGCCGGAGAAGTGGTTTCCGCGCTGGACGAGGGTGGCGGTGGCGTCCCGGACGACGGGGTTGGTCATGCCCTGGAAGTAGGAGTTCTCCAGGACCATGTTCGTCCCGCCACGGGAGTAGTTGCCGTAGGAGGACTTGATGTCCGTCCCCGCCACGTCCTCCAGGAAGTTGTTGTAGAGGTGCGCGTGGGCGACGTTGTCCGTGGAGGGGTTGCGCTGTTCGGTCTCGCGGATCCAGTTGTGGTGGATGGTGATGTCCGCGGTGACGTTGTCGGTCCAGCCGATGCCGAAGGCCTTGTTGTCCTGGCTGAGCTTGTTCCAGGAGACGGTCAGGTAGGTGGTGTCCTTGCGGCTGTCGATGAGCCCGTCGGCCATGTGCCGGATGTCGTTGTGATCGATCCAGACGTGGTGGGCGCCGTCCATCTGGATGCCGTCGAAGTCGTGGTCCTTGTCGTTCCAGACGCCCTGGTAGGCGTCCCGGATGGTCAGGTTCCGGATGATCACGTTGTGGACGCCCTGGCCGAGGAAGAAGCCACCGCCCACGATGTGCCCGGAGGTCCCGGAGCCCACGATCGTCTTGTCGGAGGCGACCTTGATCTCCTTGCCGACCGGGTTCATGGTGATCGTCGCGGCGACGACGATGACGTACGGCTCGGCGGCCGTCGCGTACTTCTCCAGATCGGCGAGCGTCTTCACGGTGACGGTCTTGCCGTCCCGGCCGCCGTACGTCCCGTTCTGCCCGAGCGCGTTCACCGAGGCGAAGCCGTCGGCGGTGGCGGTCGCCCAGGCGGGGGCGGCGGTGGCGGCGGACGCGTTCGCCTGCGCCTGCGCACCGAACAGTCCGAGGTCCGTGCCGTAGGCGAAGGTGCAGGCGGCGGTCAGCGCCAGCGGCACGCCCAGCGCCATGCCGGTCCTGCGCCTGCGGTGCCGGGGCTTGCGGCCGATGTCGGTCATGTGTGGGGTTCCGTTCCGTGGGAGGAGGACCACCCGGAAGGGGTGCGGGTCACCGGGTGGTCGCCGCTCACGGCGGAAAGGTTGCCGAACTCACCGGAACGCGTGGGGAGTACGGCGGCGCGGGCGCTACGGCAGTTCGGGCGGAGGTGTCGGAGCGCCGGGGAGCCGTACGGTCACCAGCGTGCCGTCGCCCTCCGCGCGGGCGACCGTGATCTCGCCGCCGGCCTCGCGCACCGTGCGCGCGACGATCGACAGGCCGAGGCCCGACCCGGGGAGCGCCCGCGCGCTCGGGGAACGCCAGAACCGGTCGAAGACGTAGGGGAGTTCGTCCTCGGGGATGCCGGGGCCGTGGTCGCGGACGGTCAGGACGCCGTCGGAGAGCGCGACCTCCACGGAGCCGCCCCGCGGACTGAACTTCACCGCGTTGTCGAGGACGTTGACCACCGCCCGCTCCAGCGTGGCCGGCTCCGCCCGCACGTACCAGGGGTCCAGTGCGGCCGTGATCGTCAGCTCCGGTCCCCGCAGCCGCGCCCGGCGCAGGGCCGACTCCACGGTGTCCTCGAGGGAGACCACCTGCACCCGCTCGCCCCGCTGTCCCTCCGAGCGGGACAGCTCCTGCAGGTCGCCGATGAGCGCGGCCAGTTCGGTCATCTGCGCCTTGACGGACGCGAGCAGCGCCTTGCGGTCCGCCTCCGGGATGGGCCGGCCCGTCTCCTCGCTGCGGGTGAGCAGCTCGATGTTGGTGCGCAGGGAGGTGAGGGGGGTGCGGAGTTCGTGGCCCGCGTCCGCGATGAGCTGCTGCTGCAGCTCACGGGAGCTGGCCAGGGAGGCGGTCATCGAGTTGAACGACCTGGACAGGCGGGCCACCTCGTCCTCGCTGTCGTCCTCGACGGGGATGCGGATGCCGAGATCCTCGGTGCGGGCGACGTGCTCGACGGCCTCGGTCAGCTTGTCGACGGGGCGCAGGCCCGCGCGGGCGACCGCCAGACCGGCGGCACCGGCGCCGAAGACTCCGATGCCGGAGACGAGGAGGAGGATGAGGGCGAGGTCGTTGAGGGTCTTCTCGGTGCTCTTGAGGGGGGTGGCGAGGACGAGCGCCACCGGCCCCGCGTTGGTCTGCACGGGCAGCGTCAGCACGCGTACGGCCTCACCGTTGTCGGCGGTGCCGTCGTGGAACACGCCGTCGGGGCTGTCGTCCGCGTTCGCGATCACCTTCCGGTCGGTGGCGGAGACCTTCACCTTGCCGGCGGAGTACGAGTTGACGCAGACCGTGTCGTTCGCCGTCACGATCTGGAAGTAGCTGTTGCCCAGGTATCCGGGATCGGGCCGGGTGTCCTGCGGGCACGTCCTGAGCACGTTCTCTATCTGGTCGTCGAGCCTCGGCTGGGCCACCATCTTCCTCAGGTCGCCGTCGACCTGCTCGTACAGCTTCCCCTGCACGATGAACCAGCAGGTCACCGACACCGCCGCCACCGCGAACGCCACCGCGGCGGCGACCAGCATCGACAGCCGGGCCCGGATGGGAAGGGTGCGCAGCCGCCGTACGACCCGGTTCACTCCGCGCCGCCCTGCCGCAACACGTATCCCACACCCCGCACGGTGTGCACCAGGCGCGGTTCGCCGCCGGCCTCCGTCTTGCGGCGCAGGTACATGACGTACACGTCGAGGGAGTTGGACGAGGGCTCGAAGTCGAAGCCCCACACGGCCTTGAGGATCTGCTCGCGGGTGAGGACCTGACGCGGGTGCGCCAGGAACATCTCCAGGAGGGTGAACTCGGTACGGGTCAGTTCCACGGGCCGCCCGGCGCGCGTCACCTCCCGCGTCGCGAGGTTCATGCGCAGGTCGGCGAAGGTGAGGACCTCGTCGTCGTCGGTGCCCGCGCCGGCGGCCGCGGCGTAGGAGCTGCGCCGCAGCAGGGCCCGTACGCGGGCGAACAGCTCGTCCAGTTCGAACGGCTTGACCAGGTAGTCGTCGGCGCCCGCGTCGAGCCCGGTGACGCGGTCGCCGACGGTGTCGCGGGCGGTCAGCATGAGGATCGGGGTGGTGTCGCCGGCCCCGCGGATGCGGCGGGCGGCGGTGAGGCCGTCCATGCGGGGCATCTGGATGTCGAGGACGACGAGGTCGGGCCGGTAGCCGGTCGCCTTCTCCAGGGCGTCCGCGCCGTCCACGGCGACCTCCGTGTCGTAGCCCTCGAAGGCGAGGCTGCGCTGGAGTGCTTCGCGCACCGCCGGCTCGTCGTCGACGATCAGGATGCGCTGGGTGTCACGGTCGCCTTCGGCGGGGCTCATGGCGTGGATTCCCTCGGGTGCGGTGGGGCGGCGGGGTGCTGCGGTCGGGACCCTCTCAGCCTCGCATCGTAGTGAGCCGGTTCAACGGCACCTTGCGGCGGTGCGGGCGGGCGGTGCCGGTGCGCAGGCCCATCAGCTGCGGGACGCCGACCTCCGGGGCCCGGGGCGGCGGTGTCGGGGCGTGCAGTTCGTACGCCACGTCGAGGGCCAGGGCGAGGTCGGCCGCGCCGACGCCGGTCACCGGGTGCGAAACCTGCTTGATCATGACGTACTCCCTGAGCGCTGGAAGGGGGTTCAGCTGTCGGAGCCGCCGGCCCGCAGCGTGGCGAGGTCGGCCTTGACGGTGTTGATCGGGATGGCGAAGCCGAGGCCGACGCTGCCCGCGGCGGAGGAGGAGGTGGCGTCGGCGGCGGAGTACATCGCGGAGTTGATGCCGATGACGTTGCCGCCTGCGTCGATCAGGGCGCCGCCGGAGTTGCCGGGGTTGAGGGAGGCGTCCGTCTGGAGCGCCTTGTACGTGGTGGTGGAGGAGCCGGTGTCGCCGTTGAACTGCCGACCGCCGAACTCGAACGGCCAGCCGCCGCCCTGCTGCTGTTGCTGCTGTCCCTGGCTCTCGTCGGTGGAGACGGTCACGTCCCGGTCGAGGGCGGAGACGATGCCGCTGGTCACGGTGCCGGTGAGGCCCTCGGGCGAGCCGATCGCCACGACCGTGTCGCCGACCTTGACGCCGTCGGAGTTGCCGAGGGTGGCCGTCTTGAGGCCGGAGGCGTTCTCCAGCTTGATCAGGGCCAGGTCCTTCTTGCTGTCGGTGCCGACGACCTCGGCCGTGTACTCCTTGCCGTCGCTGGTGGACACCTTGATCGAGGAGGCGCCGGCGATGACGTGGTTGTTGGTGAGGATCTCGCCGTCGCTGGTGATGATCACGCCGGAGCCGGTCGAGGAGCCGCTGCCGAGGGTGGCGTTGATCTCGACGACGCTCGGGCTGACCGCGGCGGCGATGCCGGCGACGTCACCGGTCCTGCCGGCCGGCACCACGCTGGTGGTCGTGGAGGAGGAGACCACCTCGTTCTTGCCGGTCAGCTCCTGTATGCCGTAGGCGGTGCCGCCGCCGATCGCCGCGGCGACGATCGCCACGGCGGCGAGCAGCGCCATCGGGCCGCGCGCCGCGCGCTTCCCCGGGGGGACGGGGCCGGGTTCGGCGGCCACGGGGGTCAGCAGAGCGGTGCCGCCGCCGTTGCCGTCACCGGCCGCGGCGTCGTCCCGGGCGCCGGCGGGGCGGCCGGGCGTCCGCCACCCGGCGGCCGGCCCGGCGGGCTGCGGCGTGGCGGGTGCCCCGCCGGACTGCGGCGCGGCCGGGTGGTACGCCGGCGGGGGCGGCCACTCCGGGTTCACGGGGGCAGAAGCGTGCTGCGGGGCGCCCTGGTACGGGTTCTCGTGGTTCTCGTACTCGCCGCTGCGGCGGATGCTCTCGGTCATGTCACAGAGCTTTCCGCCCGACCATGAGAGTTGCCTGAGTGCTCCCTGAGAAGCCCGGCAGAACCTCGTATGCCCGGTATGAAGACGGTTCTCGCGCGGGACCGGCCGCTCTCGGAGAAGCCTCGTAGGACGCGGACGGAGGCTCTCGTGCGGGAGTGGCGGAAGCCCCTACGGACTCACTCGCAGCCGCAGGAGCGGCGGACCACCAGGCGGGACGGGAACACCTTGAGCCGCTCGCGGCGCGAGCCCGCGACCCGCAGCCCGTCGTCCAGGACCAGGTCGACGGCCGCGCGGGCCATCGCCGAGCGGTCGGAGGCGACCGTGGTCAGCGGCGGGTCGGCGAGCGCGGCCTCCTTGATGTCGTCGAAGCCGGCCACGCCCAGCTCGCCCGGCACGTCGATGCGCAGCTCGCGCGCCGCCCGCAGCAGGCCGATCGCCTGGTCGTCGGTGGAACAGAAGACGGCCGGCGGCCGGTCCGGGCCCGCCAGCAGCTCCAGCCCCACCTTGTAGGCGTCGTAACGGTTGTAGGGGGCTTCGAAGAGCCGGCCCTCGGTGGGGATGCCGGCCTCGTCCATGGCCCGCCGCCAGCCCTCGACGTGGTCGGAGACCGGGTCGCCGACGGAGGGCGTCTCGGCGGTGCCGCCCACGCAGGCGACGTACGGGTAACCGTGCTCCAGGAGGTGGCGCACGGCGAGCTGGGCACCGCCCAGGTCGTCGGTGACGACGGCGACGTCGTCGATGGCCTCGGGCCGCTCGTGGAGCAGCACCACGCGGGCGTCCCAGGCGTCGATCTCGGCGGCGGCGTTGTCGTTCAGCGCGTGGCTGACGAGGATCAGGCCGGACACCCGCATGCCCAGGAAGGCGCGCAGGTAGTGGACCTCTCGTTCGCCGACGTAGTCGGAGTTGCCGACCAGCACCATTTTCCCGCGCTCGGAGGCGGCCTGTTCGACCGCGTGCGCCATCTCCCCGAAGAAGGGCTGGCGGGCGTCCGGCACGATCAGGCCTATGAGGTCCGTGCGCCGCGACGCCATCGCCTGCGCGACCCGGTCGGGCCGGTACCCCAGCTCCTTGATGGCGGCGAGGACACGCTCGCGCGTGGCCGGGGCGACCGGCCGGGGTCCGTTGTTGATGACATAGCTGACGACAGCGGTCGACGTCCCCGCCAGCCGTGCCACATCATCCCTGGTTACCTTGGCCACGCGCGGAGTCTACGCGGATGGATCCGCCACGGGCAGGGCGTCGGGCGGCTTCTCTGCGCGGGAGTGACGCCCGGCCTGAGCGGCGGCTATGCCTCCGCGGAGATTCCCTCGGCACCCACGGGCACCTCGTTGTCCGCATCTTCCGGCTTTGCCTGGTCCGCCGTGGCCTTGGCCTCCTCGGCGGCACGGTCGATCTTCTCGGGGGTAACGAATCGATAACCGACGTTGCGGACGGTTCCGATCAGCGACTCGTGCTCCGGGCCGAGCTTGGCGCGCAGCCGTCGTACGTGCACGTCGACCGTCCGGGTGCCGCCGAAGTAGTCGTAGCCCCAGACCTCCTGGAGGAGCTGGGCGCGGGTGAAGACGCGGCCCGGGTGCTGTGCGAGGTACTTCAGGAGCTCGAACTCCTTGAAGGTGAGGTCGAGGACCCGGCCCTTGAGCTTGGCGGAGTACGTCGCCTCGTCGACCGACAGGTCGCCGTTGCGGATCTCCATGGGGGAGTCGTCGTTGACGATCTGCTGCCGGCCCATCGCCAGCCGCAGCCGTGCCTCGACCTCCGCCGGACCGGCGGTGTCGAGCAGGACGTCGTCGATGCCCCAGTCGGCGGTGACGGCGGCGAGGCCGCCCTCGGTGACGACCAGGACGAGCGGACAGCCGGGGCCGGTGGAGCGCAGCAGCTGGCACAGGCTGCGGACCTGGGGGAGGTCACGGCGCCCGTCGATCAGGATGACGTCGGCGCCCGGGGTGTCGACGAGGGCGGGGCCCTCCGCCGGAGCCACCCGCACGTTGTGCAGCAGCAGTCCGAGCGCGGGCAGCACCTCCGTCGACGGCTGGAGGGCGTTGGTCAGGAGCAGCAGAGAACTCATACGTCTGGTTCCTCCTCGGTCCCTGCGAGGACGTTTGCGGCACTGCGGCACTGCTCTGCGCGTCCCGGGGCCCCGTACACCTGCGGTTTCCCGCTTCGTATACAACGCTTCCGAAAGCACAAAAGGACCCGGGGGCTTCGCTGCCCGAGTCCTCTGCCCAGCAGAATAGCCCACATGAGCAACGGTCCGGCAGGTCATGCGGCACGTTCCACCGTTCGTCCGAACCCTGAGACGGGCACGAGCGCACCATTGCGGACGTTTCTGCCCACGTCCGACGGTGTTTCCGTCGATTCCGTATACGACCCGGGTGCGGTCGTACACGACGCCTCCGGGACACCTTCCCGTGGCCTGGTGTTCGTCGTGGCCCACGGCTTCACCGGGGACGTGGACCGCCCGCACGTGCGCCGGATCGCCTCGGCGCTCGCCCGGTACGGGGCCGTCGTCACCTTCTCCTTCCGCGGGCACGGACGCTCCGGCGGCCGCTCCACCGTCGGCGACCGGGAGGTGCTCGACCTGGACGCGGCCGTCGCCTGGGCCCGCCGGCTCGGGCACACGCGCGTGGCCACCGTCGGCTTCTCCATGGGCGGCTCGGTGGTGCTGCGGCACGCGGCCCTGCACACCGGCACGGTCGACGCGGTGGTCTCCGTCAGCTCCCCCGCCCGCTGGTACTACCGCGGCACGGCCCCCATGCGCCGGCTGCACTGGCTGGTCACCCGCCCGGCGGGCCGCCTGGTCGGCCGCTACGGCCTGCGCACCCGCATCCACCACCGGGACTGGGACCCGGTCCCGCTCTCCCCGGTGGAGGCGGTCCCCGGGATCGCGCCCGCACCCCTGCTGATAGTCCACGGCGACCGCGACGGCTACTTCCCCCTCGACCACCCCCGCATGCTGGCCGAGGCCGCGGGTGACCACGGTGAACTGTGGATCGAGCCGGGCATGGGCCACGCCGAGCACGCCGCGGCCGACGACCTCCTGACCCGCATCGGTGCCTGGACGGCCGCCCGGGCGGGCTAGCCTGATCCTGTCGAAGCAACAGGCCGACCGAAGAAACCGACTGAGGGACGAGATGGCGAAGGTCACGGTGCGCTACTGGGCGGCCGCCAAGGCCGCGGCCGGAGTCGCCGAGGAGCCGCACGACGCGGACACCCTCGCCGAGGCGCTCCGGGCCGCGCGTGAGCGACACCCCGGCGAACTCGCGCGTGTGCTGCAGCGATGCTCGTTCCTCGTCGACGGTGACCCCGTGGGCACCCGCGGGCATGAGACGGTACGGCTGGCCGACGGCGGCACGGTCGAGGTGCTCCCGCCGTTCGCAGGAGGGTGAGATGACCGACCAGCAGCCGTACGAGGGGGGCCGCTACCCGCAGGGGTACGACCCGTATCAGCAGCAGGCCCCGCAGCAGCAGGAGTGGCCGGGCCGGCAGGAGCACGGGTACGAGGACCCGCAGGCCCACCTCCAGCACACGCAGCAGTGGCAGGGCCAGACCTGGGAGACCGGCGTGCAGCCGCCCGTCGCGGCGGCGGACCCGGCCGAGACGGCGTACCTGCCCCCGCAGACGGGCGAGGCCCCGGCCTGGCAGCAGCAGGCCCCCGGGTACCAGCAGGACCCGTACCAGCAGGACCCGTACCGGTCGCGGAGCCAGTACCAGCAGCATCCGCACGGGCAGCAGGATCAGTACCAGGCGTCGTACGGAGGCCAGGCGTCGTACGGGGACCAGGCGTCGTACGGAGGCCAGGCGTCGCACGTAGGCCAGGCGTCGCACGGGGACCAGGCGTCGTACGGAGGCCAGGCGTCGCACGTAGGCCAGGCGTCGCACGGGGACCAGGCGTCGTACGGCCGGCCGCAGGCCTCCCACGCCGCGCCACCGGCCCCCGTCGCCCCCGAGGCGCTGCCCGAGGGCGGCGCGGGCCCGTCCTACGGCCCCGCCACCATGGCCGGCAACGCACGCGTCACCGACGCCCAGCGCGCCCGCCTCGAAGGCCGCTCGCCGATCATCGAACCCGGCATGCAGCCCGCCGCCCTCACCGCCCTCCTCGGTCTGCTGCTGTCCGGTACGGCGGCGATCGGCACGTACGCGCTGGTCGTCCCGCTCGTCGTCCTCCAGGCCGTCACGGCGGCCGGCTGGTTCCGGCTGAACGGCATGTGGCCGGCCCGGCAGGGCATCGCGCTGGCCTTCCTCGGCGCGCTGGCCTCCGACGTGGCACTCCTCGCGGCCGGCCGCGAGAACGCCCCGGCCGCGATCCTGGGCACCCTCGGCGTCTGGGTCCTGCTCTGTCTCGTCCTCCAGCTCCGCTCGCACGCCGACCCCGACGAGCGCATGTACGGCCTGATGGCGACGGTGGTCTCGGCCGCCCTGGCGATCCTCGCCACCGGCCACCTCGGAGCCGACCCGGACGCGGTGACGGTCGGCGCCGCCGCGGTCGCCGTCGCCGTGGTGGCCCGCGCGCTGCCGCTGCCGACGCCCGCCTCGGTGGTCGTCGCGCTGCTCGCGGCGGCGGGCGCCGGCATCGCGGTCGGCGGGATGACCGGACTGGGCGCAAAGGGCGCGCTGCTCGGCGCGGGCGCGGCGGTCTGCGCGCTGATCGGCCACCGGGTGGCGAGCTACGACTACCCGTCGCGTTTCGTGCACTTCACGGCGGGCGTCGCCCTGCCGCTGGCCGCGGCGGCACCGGCGGTGTACGTGCTGGGACGGGCGCTGGCGTAAGGGGCGGTCGGTCGCCTGTGTCACAGGTGATCGACAAACCCCGGCCGCCCTCCGGGGGCGGAGTTACCGTGAGTGGTCACTGTCTGTCTGGCTGTCCGGGTGGGGGAACAACCGCATGCGAGCACTTCGAATACTGCTGGTCGTCGTCGTGGTCCTGGGCGGCCTGTTCGTGCTCGCCGACCGCCTCGCCGTGAACTTCGCCGAGGGCGAGGCCGCGGACAAGCTCCGGGCGAACGAGAACCTGGCGACCACCCCGGACGTGTCCATCAAGGGCTTCCCCTTCCTCACCCAGGTCGTCGGCGGCGAGCTGGACGACGTCGAGGTCGGCATCGACGGCTACGAGGCCGTCGCCGGCGCCGAGGGCCAGAAGATCCGCATCGACGATCTCCGGGCGAACATGAGGGGCGTCGAGTTCTCCGGCGACTACAGCTCCGCCACCGCGGCCAGCGCCACCGGCACCGCGTCCATCAGCTACGCGGAGCTGCTGAAGACCGCCAAGTCCGAGCCCACCGAGATCGGCCCGGTCACGGCCCGGGTCATCGGCCTCTCCGACGGCGGCAACGGCAAGATCAAGGTCACCGTCGAGGCGAGCATCGGCGGCACCAAGCTGCCGCAGCCGGTCTCCGTGCTGAGCACGGTCACCGCCGAGGGCGACACCGTCCGGGTGCACGCCGACTCCCTGCCCAGCTTCGGTCCGTTCCGGGTCGCCGAGGACCAGGTGCGCGGCATCACCGACTTCGAGCAGAAGATCGACGACCTGCCCGGCGGCATCCGGCTCGACAAGGTCGAGGCCGCGAAGAGCGGTGTGGAGATCACGGTGAAGGGTTCGAACGTCCGCCTCGCCGGGTAGGCCACCTCCGGTGGACGGCGGATGTCCGACAGACGAGACGCCGCCGTCCGTACCGCAGATGTGATGGCGGACGCAGCCGGACGAGAGCGCCCGGAGGCCGAGCGGTGACGGCCCGGGCGCTCCGCGCGTCCCATTATGCGGACGATCGCGTCTCACCATGCGGAGTGCTGGTGACACGTCCGCCCCTACGTCCCTACGATCGACCGCATGAAGCAGCGACAGGCGGATCTCACGAAGCGGCGGGCAGTAGACCTGTGCCGCGTCGCCGCCATGCTCTGTCGCCCTGTCTGAGCGGAAGCGCCACCTGCCTTCCGCGCCCTCCCGGCGTCCTCGTTCGAGGGCGCCCTCGCGCCGGCCGCCGGCGAGGCCCGGCCGCGCACCCTCCTTTCTTTGCACACCCCCGCCGCAACTGCCCCGGAGGAGAACAAGCATGAGCCGCAGCGACGTCCTGGTCGACGCCGACTGGGTCGAGGCCAACCTCGACAACCCGGACATCGCCATCGTCGAGGTCGACGAGGACACGTCCGCGTACGAGAAGAACCACATCAGGAACGCGATCCGGATCGACTGGACCCGGGACCTCCAGGACCCGGTCCGCCGTGACTTCATCGACCAGACGGGCTTCGAGAAGCTCCTGTCGGCGAAGGGCATCGGCAACGACACCCTGGTGATCCTGTACGGCGGCAACAACAACTGGTTCGCGTCCTACGCCTACTGGTACTTCAAGCTCTACGGCCACGAGAACGTCAAGCTCCTCGACGGCGGCCGCAAGAAGTGGGAGCTGGACGCCCGCGAGCTGGTCGAAGAGGTGCCCGAGCGCCCGGAGACCACCTACCGGGCCAAGCCGCAGAACACCGCCATCCGCGCCTTCCGCGACGACGTCGTGGCGGCCATCGGCTCGCAGAACCTGGTCGACGTCCGGTCGCCCGACGAGTTCTCCGGCAAGCTGCTCGCCCCGGCCCACCTGCCGCAGGAGCAGTCGCAGCGTCCGGGCCACGTCCCGAGCGCCCGCAACATCCCGTGGTCGAAGAACGCCAACGACGACGGCACCTTCAAGTCGGACGAGGAGCTGAAGGCCCTCTACGCCGACGAGCAGGTCGACCTGGCCAAGGACACGATCGCCTACTGCCGCATCGGTGAGCGCTCGGCCCTGACCTGGTTCGTGCTGCACGAGCTGCTCGGTGTCGAGAACGTCAAGAACTACGACGGCTCCTGGACCGAGTACGGCTCCCTCGTCGGCGTGCCGATCGAGCTCGGCGCCAACAAGTAATCCAACCGACCCGACCTTCTGGTCAGACCCCCTCTGGAGAAAGACATGTGCGGAGCGAAGGCCGGCGGCCCGGACGCCTCGACGATCAAGCCCGGTGAGACCACCATCCAGGGTCAGGTGACCCGCGACGGCGAGCCGGTGACGGGCTACGTCCGGCTGCTCGACTCGACCGGCGAGTTCACCGCGGAGGTCCCCACCTCCGCCACCGGACAGTTCCGCTTCTACGCGGCCGAAGGCACCTGGACCGTCCGCGCCCTCGTGCCCGGCGGCACCGCCGACCGCACGGTCGTCGCCCAGCAGGGCGGCCTCGCGGAGGTCGCGATCGCCGTCTGAGACATCCCCGGACAGGCACAGACAGGCACAGACGTCCGCAGGGCCGTACCTCTCGGGTTGGACACCTGAGGTGCGGCCCTGCGGCCTTTCCGGCTTCCGCCCGGCTCCGGTACGGACCCCGCCCGGCTCCGGTACGGACCCCGCCCGGCTCCGGTACGGACCCCGTCCGCCTCGTGCCGGACCGCCCGGCCCGGCCTACGCTGGACGTATGTACGCCCGCCGTCGGCACGCCTACTTCGCCATGATGGGCACCTGCATCGCGCTGTTCGTCCTGGCCTGGGGCGTCGTACGCCTCTGGTCGGTTCCGGTGGCCGTCGGGATGTGCGTGGTCGCGATGGTCATCCCGCCGGTGGCCGCGGTCGTCGCCAACCGGCGCGGCCCCGAGGACCGCTGGTGGGACGATCCGTCCGGCGACCCGAAGTCCGACGAGTGGTGGGACGAACTGGACGGGAAGAAGCGGCACCCGTAGGCCTTCGGAGCCGCCCCTCCCAAGCCGCCTCAGTAGACGAGCGCCTGGGTCCCGTCCGCCAGTGCCTCCTGCACGAACACCTGCGCCCCGGCGATCCGTACGCCCTCCAGGACGTCCTTCTCGGTGATGTCCCGCCGGGCCGCGCACTGCGTGCACAGCGTGACCCGGCCGCCGAGCAGGAGCGAGTCGAGCAGGTCGGGCAGCGGGGCGGCGTGCGGCAGCTCGAACTCGGCGGCCCGGCCCGGCAGCGCGAACCAGGCGGACTCCCCGGTCAGCCACAGGGAGACCTCCACCCCACTGGCCACGGCCACCGCCGCCACCGTGAACGCCTGCGAGCACCGTTCGGGGGCGTCGGCCCCCGCCGTCACCTTGATCACGAGCTTCTTCGCCATGACCGAATCGTAATCAAGATCTTTACAACTCCCTCGGCCGACCATGAGTCACCTGTGAAGCGCGCATACGGAACGCGCGCTTCACGTCATGAGGGGGGACGTTGTGGAAGGACCCGAAGGGGCAGCGGAACCGGAGGCCGGGCCGGCCGACCAGGCCGCTGCCGCACCCCGGCCCCGCCGCCGGGGCCGTACCACACCGCTGATCGCCACGGCCGCCGTGCTCGGCGTCGTCGCCGGCACCTGCACCGGCTACCTGATCCAGGCCGACCGCGAGCCCACGAAGCTGCCGCCGCTGTCCCAGCCGGTGCTCGCGCAGGCCAAGGGGCCCGGCCCCGAACCGCTGTCCGCCGCGCAGGACCGCAAACTCCGGACCGACGGCGACCTGCGGAAACTGCTGCTGAAGAAGCCCAAGGGCGCGAAGGAGGCCGCCTGGGTGGTCCCCGACGGCTGGCAGGACCTGGCCGGCTACGCCGGCAACTTCAAAGCACCCGACGGCGCCTTCGCCGATCTGGTCGGCGAGGAGTTCCGCCGGGCGGCCGTCACCGCCTGGGAGACCGGCAACACGCACACCGTGGAGATCAGGCTGGTCCAGTACCGGCAGGAGCAGACGCTGGCCGCCGCCGCCGCGAGCGCGGACGGCCAGTACTGGGCCGAGAGGGAGGGCGAGTCGGACAGCTGGGCGATCCCCGGCACGGACGACGGGAGGGCCTACGTCTACGAGGCGGTCGACGACATGGGCCTGCACGTCGCGAGGGCGCACGCCTGGCGGGGCGATGTCGCCATGGAGCTGTGGGTCTACGGCGCCGAGCCCGTCCCCCGGAAGATGATCATGGACCTCGCCGAGAGACAGATGGAGCAGCTGTGAGCGAGCCGGAACGCCCTCCCACGGAGCTGCCCGTGAAGCACCCGGAGGCCCCCGTGAAGACCCTGGAGGCCGCGGAGACGCCGCAGGTTGCGGAGATTCGGGAGACCCCTGCATCCCCTGAGACCCCCGAGACCCGCGAGACCCCCGACACCCCCGAGACCCCCGAGGTCCTGGCGTCCCCCGAACCCGGGGCGACCGCTCCCGCCCGGCGGCGCCCGAGCGGGCGGCGCGTCGCCCTGGTCGCCGGATCCCTGCTGCTCGCCGGGGCCGTCGTCGCCGGTGTCGGCACCACGGCCGTGATCGTGCGGGACGCCGACCGGGACGCGGGCGCGCCCGGCTGGAAGTTTCCCGCGGTCACGGCGGACGAGCCGGAGGCGGCCCGCGGACAGGGTCTCGCCGGGATGCTCCTGCCGTACGGGGGCACCGACGGCTGGACGCGCGGACCCGACCTCGGTGAGTTCGGCTCCGACGTCCAGCTCAGCGGAGCGCAGGCCACGGCCCTGCGCAAGAAGTCACTGAGCGACCTGCCCCGGTCCCAGCGCAGGCAGCTGGAGAAGCAGATCGACAAACAGCGCATCCAGGGCATGGCGATGCGCAGCTATTACAACCGCCCGGCCGACACCTACTCCTCCAACGAGGACGTCTACGCGGTGAGCGTCGTGCTCTCCCAGATGGACAGCAAGGCAGCGGTCCGCGAGATCGCCACCTTCCAGAGCGACTTCCTGGACGCCCTGGACGTCTTCCGCAAGGGCCCCGAGATCAAGGGCCACAAGAACGCCAAGTGCTTTCTCCCGCCCAAGGACGACGACAGCGGTCTGAGCGCGATGTTCTGCTCCGCCTACGTCGGGAACGTCCTGGTCACCGCCACGGCGCACGGAGTGGAGCCGCTCGACACCAAGGACGTGGCGGCGTTCCTGCGCACGCAGCTCGACCGCATCGCGGAGCCCGGGGAGGCGGTATGACCGAGCAACGGCAGCAGCTCAGGGGCCCGGCGAGCGGTCCGGAGGACGGGACCGCGGCGACGGCACCGGAGACCACGGAAGTCACGGAGGCCACGGAGGCCACGGAGGCCACGGACGTCACTGATTCCCCCGATCCCACCCCTGTCCCCGACCCCGCCCCTGTCCCCGACCCCGCCCCTGTCCTCAAGGACCGCCGGGCCCTGCGGGCCGTGCTGCGGTGGACCGCTGCCGTCGTCGTCTTCGCGGCGGTCGGTGCCGGGTCGGCGTACGGCATCGTCGGGATGGAGCGCACGGACGTGCCGGGACTGGCGACCGAGTCGGACGGACGGTGGGCGTATCCGACGCTCAGCAAGCCGCCGCTGCCCTCGGGCAGCCCCGGGCCCTTCGCCGAGACGAACCAGGCCGGCACCCACTACGCCGACCTGCGCGCCCTCCTCCTGCCCGCCCCCGAGGGCGCCACCGAGGACAAGGCGCTGCGCGGCTCGGACGGCTGGCTGGCGACGAAGGACTATCTCGCGGAGTACGAGCAGGAGGGGCACCGCGAGGAGCTGGGCCAGAAGCTCCTCGACCATGGGCTGCGGCACATCGCCGCCCGCGGCTGGACGACCCCGGACGGCACCCGGACCCGCGTCTACCTGCTCCAGTTCAACACCGCGGCCGTGGTGGACCAGCTGATGGCGACCGAGGCCGTCGCGTTCGCACCCCCCGTCCACCAGGTGCGGGGCGCCGCCGAGGCCGAGTACGACGAGGGCTTCCCGCAGCGCGCCGCGGTGTCGCAGGTGCAGAGCACGCCCTACGCCGAGACCGAGCCGTACGGGCCGGAACAGGTGCGGTTCGCCCACATCGCCGCCGGTGACGTCTACGCCCTGGTCGTGCAGTCCCGCAAGGGCGCCGCCGCGGCCGTCCCCTTCCAGCAGACGGTGACGCTGCAGAGCCAGCTGCTGGGGTGACGCCGGCGAGGGCCACCTCGCAAGGAGGGCCGGTCCCCGGCCGCGTAAGCTGGGGCCCGGCCCTGTAGTACGTACCCCCGAAGCACGCTCATCCGAGGAGCACCCCGTGGAGATCTTCTTCGAAGCCCTGCTGGTCCTGGTCTGCGTCGGCGTCCTCGCCTTCGCCGGGCTGACCGTGAAGAAGCTGTACCAGGGCCAGCGCTGACCCACGTCTAGGAAGTGCCACCGATGATCGAGATCCCGTCCGACCTCCACAAGGACCTCGTCCCCCTCGCCTTCCTGCTGGGCACCTGGGCGGGCGCGGGCGTGCACGACTTCCCCGGCGCCGAGAAGTGCAACTTCGGGCAGGAGGCCACCTTCACGCACGACGGCCGGGACTTCCTGGAGTACCACTCCCGCACCTGGGTCCTGGACCAGGACGGCAACAAGGTCCGCGCCCTGGAGACCGAGTCCGGCTTCTGGCGGATCGACGCCGACCGCAAGGTCGAGGTGACGATGGTCCGCGACGACGGCGTCGTCGAGATCTGGTACGGCGAGATGGCCGACAAGAAGCCCCAGATCGACCTGGTCACGGACGCGGTGGCCCGCACGGCCGCCTCCGGCCCCTACACGGGCGGCAAGCGGCTGTACGGCTACGTCAAGAGCGACCTGATGTGGGTCGGCGAGAAGCAGACCCCCGAGGTCGAGCTGCGCCCCTACATGTCGGCCCACCTGAAGAAGGTCGTCACCCCGGAAGAGGTCGAACGCTGGGCGAAGGCCCTCCCGGACGACATGCCGGACGACGGCATCGCCTTCTTCAAGTAGGCCCTCTTCGCCCACGCGCACGTCCGGCGGACCTTCTCCACAGCGGGACTTCGCCGAAAGGGTCCTAGACTCTGCTGTGTGGTGAGCACCGACTGGAAGAGCGATCTGCGGCAGCGCGGCTACCGGCTGACCCCGCAGCGGCAACTCGTCCTCGAAGCCGTGGACACCCTGGAGCACGCGACCCCCGACGACATCCTCGTGGAAGTGAGGAAGACGGCGTCGGGGGTCAACATTTCCACCGTCTACCGCACGCTCGAGCTGCTGGAGGAGCTGGGGCTGGTCAGCCACGCCCACCTCGGGCACGGGGCGCCGACGTACCACCTCGCCGACCGGCACCACCACATCCACCTGGTCTGCCGCGACTGCGGCAACGTGATCGAGGCGGACGTGGAGGTGGCTGCCGAGTTCACGGCCAAGCTCCGCGCGACCTTCGGCTTCGACACCGACATGAAGCACTTCGCGATCTTCGGCCGCTGCAAGGACTGCGCGGCCGGCGCCGGGGACGCGACCGCTGAGAGTTCCCCCACCGGGTCGTAGGCTTGCGTTCATGAAGAGCCCTCTGCTGTCCCTGCCCGGCGCCGTCCCCGCCGAGGGCGTGGACGAAGGCGTCGCCGCCCACTACGGCGACCTGTTCCGCGAGCAGCGCGCCCTCGCCGAGGGCACCGGCTTCGTGGACCTCTCGCACCGCGGAGTCGTCACCGTCTCCGGCGCCGACCGGCTGAGCTGGCTGCACCTCCTGCTCACCCAGCACGTCAGCGACCTGCCCACCGGCCGCGCCACCGAGGCACTGATCCTCTCCGCGAACGGCCACATCGAACACGCCCTCTACCTGGTGGACGACGGCAGCACCGTGTGGGCCCACGTCGAACCCGGCACCCAGGACGCGCTGATCGCGTACCTGGAGTCGATGAAGTTCTTCTACCGGGTGGAGGTGGCCGACCGCACCGCCGACATCGCGGTCGTGCACCTGCCCGCCGGTTCCATAGCCGAGGTCCCCGAGGGCGTCGTCGTACGCGAGACGGCGTACGGCCGTGATCTGTTCCTGCCGCGCGCCGACCTCGAGGCGTACGCCGCGAAGGCCGGCCCCGCCGCCGGGATCCTCGCCCACGAGGCCCTGCGCGTGGAGCAGCACCGGCCCCGCCTCGGCTTCGAGACCGACCACCGCACCATCCCGCACGAGCTGGGCTGGATCGGCACCGCGGTGCACCTCCAGAAGGGCTGCTACCGCGGCCAGGAGACCGTCGCCCGCGTGCAGAACCTGGGCAGGCCGCCGCGTCGGCTGGTCTTCCTGCACCTGGACGGCAGCGACGTGCACCTGCCGCCCGCCGGGACCGAACTGCGCCGCGCGGACGAGGGCCCCGACGCGCGCAGGATCGGCTTCGTCACTACGTCGGTACGCCACCACGAGCTGGGCCCGGTGGCGCTGGCCCTGGTCAAGCGGAACGTCCCCCTGGACGCGCCGCTGCTCGCCGACACCACGGCGGCCGCACAGGAGGTCGTGGTCGAGCCCTGAAGCCGGGAACCCCTCGGGCCGGCTACACCTCGACCAGCACGGTGAACGGGCCGTCGTTCGTCAGGGACACCCTCATCCGCGCGCCGAAACGGCCCGTCGCCACCGTCGCGCCCAGCGCACGCAGCTGATCGACCACCTCGTCGACGAGCGGCTCGGCGACGTCGCCGGGGGCGGCCGCGTTCCAGGTGGGACGGCGCCCCTTGCGGGCGTCGCCGTAGAGCGTGAACTGGCTGATCACCAGGAGCGGGGCGCCGATGTCGCTGCACGACCGCTCGTCGCTCAGCATGCGGATGGACCACAGTTTGCGGGCCAGCTGGGCGGCCTTCTCCGCGGTGTCCTCGTGGGTGACCCCGACGAGGACGCACAGTCCCTCGCCCTCGATCGAGCCCACGGTCTCGCCGTCCACGACGACGCTCGCGCCGTCCACTCTCTGCACCACTGCACGCATGCGCCCCATCATGCCGTGCGGCCTGCGGGCCCCCGGCAGGGGCTTCTTCCCCGCTCCCCGGGCCGCCGTCTGGGCCGTTCGGGGGCACTCGGTCACCTCGCGGCCACTGAGGGTGGCACGATGCTTCCCACACGCCGGTCGAGGGGACGCCAGAGCACATGAGCACACCGAGTACCGGGCAGCTGGGTCTGACCACCCGGCGTCCGCCCGCGCAGCGCAGGGACAGCCCGGCCTGCCCGCCGCCGACGGAGCCGCCCGTGCACGACCTGGCCCGGCTGAGTCTGCCCGAGCTGCGCACCCTGCGCCGGGACGCCCAGCGCGACGAGGCCGACCTCAGCTACGTACGACGGCTGCTGCAGGGCCGTATCGACATCCTCAGCGCGGAACTCGCCCGGCGTTCCCCGGCCGGAGCGGCGTCCGTCGTGGACCGCCTTCCGGAGATCCTCACCGACGCCCCGGCCCGGCACCGCTCCTCCGCCCGGCACGTCACGCTCGGCACCCCGCAGAGCGAGGAGTACCGGCGCCTGGCGTCGGAGATGCTCTCCGAGGTCGAACTCTCCGACCTCGGCGCCCGCACCGACCCCGAACTCCACGAGGCGATGGCCCGCCTCATCGGCTACGAGCAGTACGTCTCCCGCCGCCGCCAGCACCTCCAGCACACGGCCGACGAGTGCGGCGAGGAGATCACCCGCCGCTACCGGGACGGCGAGGCCCAGGTGGACGACCTCCTGGTGTGAGACCGCCGGCCGGTCGCCGGGCAGGGACGAAAAGGGGCGGGCGGGGGCGGAAAAAAATCCCCCGCCGCACCGCCTCCTCCCCGCCTACCGTGGCCCCATGACGACCACCTCCGCCGACACGGACATACGCCGGATCACGGACGCCGAACTCCCCGCGTGGATGCGCGCCGCGAAGACCGGCTTCCTGCGCACCCCCACCGTCACCGAAGCCGACGTCACCGCCCGCCGCACCGCGCACGTCGGCTCCCGCACCTACGGCGCCTTCGACGCGGGCACGTGCGTGGCCACCTTCCGTTCCTTCCCCCAGGAGCTGACGGCGGTCGGCGGCACCGCCGTCCCCGCCGACGCCATCTCCAACGTCGCCGTCCTCCCCACCCACCGCCGCCGCGGCATCCTCACCCGCCTGATGACCGAGGACCTGACCGCCGCGAAGGACCGCGGCGACGTCGTCGCCACCCTCATCGCCGCCGAGTACCGCATCTACGGCCGCTACGGCTTCGGCCCGGCGACCAGCGCCGCCGAGTGGACGATCGACGTGCCGCGCACCGGCCTCGACCCGCACTGGCCGGGCCCCGGGGACGGCGGCCGCATCGACCTCGTCGGCCCGGAGGAGGTCCGCAAGATCGGCCCCGAACTGCACGAGCGGCTGCGCCGCAGCAGGCCCGGCGCGGTCAGCCGCACCGACGTGTGGTGGGACTCGGACACCGGTGTGCTGCGCGTGTTCGGCGAGTGGAGCGAGCCGTTCTACGCCGTCTACCGCTCGGCCGACGGCGAGGTGCAGGGGCTGGTCTCCTACAAGGCGGACGACCACTGGGGCGACGCCAAGCAGCCGTTGAACACGGCGACGGTGGAGTGGCTGATCGCCACCACGGCGGCCGCCGAGCGCGCCCTGTGGCACTACCTCTGCTCGATCGACTGGGTGGTGCGGGTCAAGTCGGGCCCCCGCGCTCCCGACGACCTGCTCCCGCATCTCCTGCCGGACCCGCGGGCCGCGAGCATCACCACGCAGACGGACTGGCTGTGGGTGCGGATCCTGGACGTCGTACGGGCCCTGGAGGCGCGCACGTACGGCGGGTCGGGCTCGTTGGTGCTGGAGGTGACCGACCGCGCCGGGTTCACCGGGGGCCGTTTCCTGCTGGAGGCCGGCCCCGACGGGGCGTCCTGCACGCCGACCGGCCGCGGCGCCGACCTCACCCTGGACGTGGCCGTGCTGGCCTCGCTGTGGCTGGGTGACGAGTCGGCGCCGCGGCTGGCGGCGCTGGGACGGCTCGGAGAAGAACGAGCGGGCGCCGCCCTGGAGGCCGACGCCCTGCTGCGCACGCCCGGGCGCCCTTGGTGCCCGGACATGTTCTGAAGTCTCCTCCCTGCCGCGACCGTGCGGCCGGCCGTCCTGCGTGGTTCTGCGTCCGTAGCTGTTCGGTTGTGGCTGTGCCGGTGGGGCTGTTCGGTTGTGGCTGTGCGCTGATGCCGTGTGAAGTTGTGGCTGTGCGGCGCTCTGAAGTTGTGGCTGTGCGTCGGTGTCGGCCGTCCGGGCTCCCGGCTCCCCTCCGGAAGGGAGCCCGACCGGCCAACCGTCTGGAAGTTTGACCATGTTGTGGAAGTTGGCAGCCAACTTCACTGTTCTTATGTCCGCTTGGAAGCGGCCTATAACCATCTCTCCGCGAACTGCCGCAAGATGGCGAGAAGTTGTACGGTTTTGCCGTGGAGCCGGAACATGCCTCCGTCAAGGGGCGGAAGAGACCGGAGCGGTCGCCACGACCGCAGCCGTCCCCCCGTGACGTGGCCGACGAGCTGCGCACCCGGATCAGGACCGGGGTGCTGCGGCCGGGCGAGCGCATGCCCACCCAGGCACGGCTCGCGGACGAGTTCGGCATCGAGCGCGGAGCCGTCCGCCAGGCCCTGCGCATCCTCCAGTCGGAGCACCTGCTCACCAACGTCTCCAAGGGCGCGCCGGCGACGGTGGCCCCGGACCTGGGTGCCGGCTCCCTCCTGACCGGCCCCGGAGCCTCGCCGCAGCCCACGATGGTGGCCCTGACCCCGCGCATCGCGGAGGCCTTCGCCGCCCCGCACGTGGAGATCGACGCGCTCTGCCTGACCGCCGTGTCGCTCACGCTGGCGATCGGCGAACCGCTGCGCCGGATCCACGCCGGAGAGCTGAAACCGGCCAAGATCGACGTCCGGGTCCTGCTGCCGTCGCGGAACATCGACCTGGCCTTCCCGGCGGCGGTGGACGGCGCGGCGACCGGACGGCTGCAACGGCACTGGCTCGCCCACCGCAACGCCCAGGGCCAGGTGCTGCGGCACAACCTGCTGACGCTGCGCGCCACCCACGGCATCGACGTCCGCGTCAGCTTCCGCGCGCTGCCCTTCACTCCGCCGGTCAAGCTCTACCTCCTCAACGGGACGGAAGCGCTGTTCGCCTACTACACGGTCGAGCGGCACGAGCAGCAGATCGACCACGAGCAACTGGAGATGTACGACGCCGAGGGCACGCGTTCGGTTCTGTTCGCCTTCGCGCAGGGCGCCGGGGCGCGTGACACGACGTTCGTGGAGCAGTCGCTGCTGTGGTTCGACGCCCTGTGGGAGACGATCAGTTCGGACCTGGTGCTCACGAGTTGACGGCGGGCCCGGTGACCAGGAGGGCGAGGATCACGGCGCCCGCGGAGCTGAGCGCCGGCCGTCCGGACCGGATGCCGGCGGTGAGCAGGAGCAGGCCGATGGTCCCGGCGGTGCCGTACTTCCACCGGACGGTCTGTTCGAGGACGGCGGAGACGAGGGTGAGGGCGGGCACGGTGTTCCTCCCTTCGGAGGCGGGAAGCGCGGGGGAGGTGCTGGGCAGAACGTCCGCCGACTCGTCCAAGTTGGCAACCAACTTCACTTATGTTGTCCCCTCTTGGTGACAACTGCTAAACAACTTCCGGGTAACTCCCGCCAGATGGATCGAAGTTGTACCGTTTGGTCGTGACCCAGGAGAACGTGGCAGCACACGTGGCGGTGAACGGCAGCCGCAGGCTTTCGCCCCAGGAGATCGCCGACGTCCTGCGCGAACGCATCCGCGTCGGGGATCTCAAGGCCGGCGACCGGCTGCCCACGCAGGCCGAACTCGCCGACGAGTTCGGCGTGGAGCGCGGTACCGTGCGCCAGGCCCTGCGCGCGCTCCAGGACGACGGTCTCCTCACCAACGTGAGCAAGGGCAGCCCGCCGCGCATCGCCGAACAGGCGCCGGCCCGGGAGGAACCCCAGCCCACCATGGTGGCCCTGGCCCCCCGGCTGACCGCGGCCTTCTCCGCCCCGCACGTCCGCATCGACGCCGCCTGCCTCACCGCCGAGAGCCTCATACCGGCCCTCGGCGAACCCCTCCGGCTGATCCACGGCGGCAGCCTCCGGCCGCGGAAGATCGACGTCCGTATCCTGCTGCCGTCCCGCGACATCGACCTCGCCTTCCCGGTCCCGGTGGACGCGAGCAAAAGCGGCGACCCCGTCCACGAGCGCTGGCTGGCCATGCGCAACGCCCAGGGGCACGTCCTGCGCCACAACCTGCTCACGCTGCGCTCGCACGGCATCGACGTGAGCGTGTCCTTCCGGGCGCTGCCCTTCACCCCGCCGGTGAAGCTGTACCTCCTCAACGGCGAGGAGGCGCTGCTGGCGTACTACATGGTGACGCGCCGGGAGGAGCCGACGGACACCGGAGTGCTCGACATGTACGACGTGCTGGGCACCGAGTCGCTGCTGTTCTCCTTCGAGAAGGCGACCGGCGCGCGCGAGGCCACCTTCGTGGACGAATCCCAGAAGTGGTTCGACGCCCTCTGGGAAACCATCACCTCGGACCTGACACTCTCCTAGTGACTTCTGATACGACGCGGACCGAACAGGTGGCATCCGAGACCGAGAACGACAGAAAGCCGGCGCTGGACGCACTGCTCGCGCCCGCCCGCGTGGTCCTCTGGGACTTCGACGGGCCGATCTGCCGGCTGTTCGCCGGGCACTCGGCGGAGCGGGTGGCCGTCGGCCTGGTGGAGTGGCTGGAGGGGCAGGGCCTGCGCGGCCTGCTCACCGAGAGCGAGCGGGAGTCCCCCGACCCGCACGCCGTCCTGCGCGCCGTGGACCTGCGCCACCCCGGCAGCGACCTGGTCGCGGAGCTGGAGGAGCGTCTCACCCAGGAGGAACTGCGGGCCGCCGCCTCGGCGATGCCCACGGCCTGGGCCGACCCGCTGATCCGCACCCTGACCGCGGTGGGCCGCCGGCTCGCCGTCACCACGAACAACTCGCCGCGCGTCGTCACCACGTACCTGACGAGCCGCGGCCTCACCTCCTGCTTCGCCCCCCACATCTACGGCCGCACCCTGGACCTGCACCTCCTCAAGCCCGACCCGGACTGTCTGAACCGGGCCCTGCGTGCCGTGGGCGTGGCGCCGTCCGCCGCGCTGATGATCGGCGACACCCCGTCGGACTGCCTCGCCGCCCGGCGGGCCGGTGTCCCCTTCCTCGGCTTCCTCGGCCACGCGCGCAACAACAAGAAGAAGGAGGAGCTGCTCAGGGCCGCGGGCGCGACCCACGTGGTGGACTCGCTGGAGCCGGTGCTGGCCTCGGTCAGACGTCACGCCTGAGTCGTCACCACCAGCACGGCGGCGGCCCCGACGGCCGGGTCGGCGCCGGTCGGGTCCGCCCCGGCCGTGCCGGGTTCCGGGACCTTCCCCACCCACCGCGTGAAGGACGAGGACGGCACGTCACCCGGCTCGGTCTCCGCCGACAGCCGGCGGGTCCGGTTCGACCCGGTGGGGGAGCACATCGCCGAGCAGGCCGGGCGGGTCGCCGAGCAGGCCGGGCGGATCGCCGAGGAGATCGCCGAGGAGGCCGAGCCGGTGCGCTAGCATGCCAGAATCGCGCGAGCCACGGCTTCCACTCCTCCGTGTGAGACGGCGAACCGGCCGGTCTCGGACGGCCGGCCCGGCGCGGACGAAGGGCGGACCACCCGTTCGGCTACTTCCCCGTCGCTCCCGGTCGTTCGGCGCCCCGTCCGGCGCTTAACGTTTGCCGTACCCATCCGATCGAGTGTGAGCAACCGGAGCGGCCAGTGGTCGAGCCCTTCGTTCCCCGTGACCTGCTCGGGGTTCGACCCGCCGGTGACCGGTCCGACGCCCTGCTCCGGCGGTTCGTCGCGGTCGCCGAGTCCACTCCCGCGACCAGCGGACACCACAACCGGAACCATGTGCTGCCCCTGACGGAGGACGTGGCGGCGCTGCTGGGCCGGCCGGCCGGAACACCGGTGACCGTGCGGATCCCGCGCGCCGGCGCCCTGCCGGTGGTGATCAGGACCTGGCGGGACGAGGCCGCGATCCTCGACGCGGTCCACGACGTCCTGCCCCACGTGCCCGAATGCCTGGTCAGGCGGCCGGGCTTCGCCCTCCACAGCTATGTGGAGGGTGTTCCGCTCTCCGCCGTCTGCGGGAACGGCAAGCCCGTCGACGCCCTGCTGATAGAGGCACTGGCCGAACTGCTGTGCCGGATGACCGAGGTGCGCCGGTCCGCGCTGCCGCCCCTGCCGGCCGACTGGCCCGGCAACCACACCGACAGCCAGGGCTTCCTGAAGTCCCTCGCCCACCTCGCCGACCGGCAGATCCGCCGCCCCAACTGGGAGCGGTTCGGCGGCCTCTTCAAGGCCCTCGGCATCCCCGAGGACGCCCTGCCGGCCCTCGCCGACCGGATCCCCCCGATGGCGCGGCGGCCGTACAGCCTGCTCCACGCCGACCTGCACCGGGACAACCTGATCATGTCCTACGACGGCTCCCCGCCGCTCGTCTGCGTCGACTGGGAACTGGCCACCTACGGCGACCCCCTGCACGAACTCGCCACCCACCTGGTGCGGATGCGCTACCCGGACAGCCAGTGGCCGGAGGTGGTGGAGGCGTGGGCGCGCGCCATGGGCCGCCACCGCCCGGCCGCGGTCAACGGCCTCGCCAAGGACCTGCGGCACTACCTCGACTTCGAACGGGCGCAGTCGGTCTACCCGGACGTCATGCGGGCCGCGCGCGCGGTCCAGGACACCTTCACCCAGCAGAGTCTGGACGAGGTGACGGCCGAGGTGGGCCGGGCCCTGGAGGCGGCGGCAGAACCGCTGCGGCTGCGCAGCGTGCCCGCCCGCGGGGAGATCGAGGGTGCCCTCTTCCGCTGGCTGGCGTCACGCGGCGACGTCAGCGGCCGGTCCTGGGCGGCGAAGGCCTACGACTGGCGGCCGGACCCGCGCCTGCCCGAGCGTGACGTCTTCCCGGCGTCCGCGGTCCGCGAGGCCCTGCTGGCCGAGGGCGCCGCTCCGGCCGACCGCGTCTTCAAGGGCACCGCCCACCTCAACTCGGTGGTCTGGGCCGGGAACCTGGGCGCCCCCGTCGTCGTACGGCGCAAGCTGCCCGACGTCACACGGCGCGAGCCCAGTTACCTGAGCGAGCACGCCGTCCTGGAGGCCATCCAGCGGTCCGGAGCGAAGGTCGCCGCGCCCCGGGTGCTCGCCCTGGGCGAGAGCTACCCGAACGAGCCGTTCGCGATCCACACCTACGTCGGCCCGCCCCGGCACCCGGTCAACGGCCTGCTCCCGCACGAGGCGGACGCCCTCGTCGACCAGCTCTGCGAGCTGACCAAGGTGGACCACGGCCTGGTCGAGCCCGACGCCGACCAGGTCGACTTCCACCGCTGGCTCACCGAACAGCTGGTCGGTCTGGTGCGCAGCCTGCCGAAGGAGTCCCTCCGACTCGCCCGGACGCTCGGTCTGCCCGACGACACCCGGCTGCGGCAGCTCCTGTCCCGGCACCGGCTGAGCCGCCGCGAGCCCGCCCTGCTGCACGGCGACCTCAACCCGTGGAACCTGGTGCGGCGCGAAGACCGGCTGGCGCTGACCCTCATCGACTGGGAGATGGCCCTCGTCGGCGACCCCCTGTACGACCTGGTCCGGCACATGCACCTGACCCCGACCAGGCCGGAGATCCGGGAACGCATGTTCTCGCGCTGGGAGCGGAAGCTGCCCGGCACCTGCACGAGGGACTGGCGCGCCGACTGGCGGGTCTACCGGTGGATCGAGATCGTCCGCTCGGCCTACATCGACCTCGACCGGCTGCGGACCGGCACCGGCCTGGACGCCCCCAACGTCCGCCGCGCCGTCGACTCCTACGCCGACACCCTGGCCGCCGCGACCGCCTCCCTGGGCCTGCCCGTGCCGGCCACGGCAAACCCCTTCCTGGCCCGGGCGCTGGCGTAGGCCCGCTCCGTCCGGTCGTAGGCTCGGCCCATGAGCGAGAGCGGGCTGCGCGAGCGCAAGAGGCGGCGGATGTACCAGGCGGTGTCGGACATCGCCGTCCGGCTCTTCGTCGAGCGGGGCTTCGAGGCGGTGTCCGTCGCGGAGGTCGCCGCCGCGGCCGAGATCTCCAAGCCGACGCTGTTCCGGTACTTCCCGGCGAAGGAGGACCTCGTCCTGCACCGGTTCGCCGACCACGAGCGGGAGGCGGCCGAGGCGGTCGCCGCGGGGCGGGTGGAAGGGGTCGCGCCGCTGACCGCCCTGCGCCGGAACTTCCTCGCCGGGATCGCCGCGTCCGACCCGATCACCGGCGTCAGCGACCACCCCGAGGTGCGTTCCTTCTGCGCCCTCCTCTACGGCACTCCGGCCCTGGTCGCCCGTCTCCACGCCTACCTGGAGCGGTCGGAGGCCGCGCTGGCGGAGGTCCTCGGCGACGATCTGGACGCGCGGCTCGCGGCGGGGCAGATCGTCGCCGTCCGGCGGATCCTCGCCCAGGAGAACTGGCGGCGGATCGAGGCGGGGGAGACGGCGGCCGACGTGCGGCCGGTGGCGCTGGCGGCGGCGGAGCGGGCGTTCGCGGCGCTGGAGGCGGGGCTTCCGGCGCTGGCATGAGGCTCGAAGGACACCTGTAGAACTCGGTAAGAAATTTAACTCGGTAACGATATTCGGGTAGTCTCGCCCGCATGACGTCACCCGACCCCGCCCCCGAGGACCCGGCCGACCTCCTCCGCGACTCCCTCCTGCAAGAACGCGCCCACCACGACGCCTGCCGCGCCGCGCTCGCCGCGATGCGCGCGGACGCCGGCCTGCGGGTCCTCACCGGCGAGGACGTCTCCGCCTCCGGTGCCGACGCCGAGGTCCTCGGACACCGGTTGCGCAGCCAGGCCAAGGCCCTGCACGAACTGCCCGACGGCCCTCTCTTCTTCGGCCGGCTCGACTTCGCCGAGGAGACCGGCGGAGAACACGCCGGCCTCGCCCACCACATCGGCCGGGTCCGCATCGGCGAGCACCCGGCCGTCCCGCCCCTCGTCGTCGACTGGCGCGCGCCCGTCTCCCGCGCCTTCTACCGGGCGAGCGTCCGCGACCCGCAGGGCGTCGCCGTCCGCCGCCGGTTCGGCTGGGCGCCGGGCAGCCGGGGCGACTCCGCCGACCTCACCGGCATGGAGGACGAACACCTCGGCCGCGGCGAGTCCCGGCACAGCGACCTCGTCGCCCGCGAGATCGAACGGCCGCGCGTCGGCCCGATGCGGGACATCGCCGCCACCATCCAGCCCGAGCAGGACGACCTGGTCCGCGGCGAGCCGTCCGCGTCGGTGTGTGTCCAGGGCGCCCCCGGCACCGGCAAGACGGCGGTGGGCCTGCACCGGGCCGCCTACCTCCTCTACACCCACCCGCAGCGGATCCGCCGGGGCGGACTGCTCGTCCTCGGCCCCCACCGCACCTTCCTCTCCTACATCGCCGAGGTGCTGCCCTCCCTCGGCGAGACCGGCGTACGGCAGTCGACGCTGTCCGACGAGATCGCCCGCCACCCGGTCACCGGCACGGACCCCGCCCCGACGGCCGCCGTCAAGCACGACGCCCGCATGGCGCAGGTGCTGCGCCGTGCCCTCTACGGCAGGGTGACCGCCGCCGCGGACGACCTCACCGTGGCGGACGGCTCCGCCCGCCTGCGGGTCACCGGTGCGGAGATCGCGCGGATCGTGACGGACGTGCTCGCGGAGGAGCCGCCGTACGACGTGGGGCGCGAGCGGGTGCGCAGCCGGATCGCACGGCGCCTGCTGGAACGTGCCGAACGGCACGGCGGGCCCCGCCCGGCCTCCTGGCTGCGCCGCACCGAACGGTCCCGTCCGGTGGCCGCGTGCCTGGACGCCGTGTGGCCCGGGGTGCGGCCCGAGGAGGTCGTCGCCGCACTCCTCGGCGACCCGGCCGAACTGGCGCGGGCCGCGGACGGCCTGCTGGACCCCAAAGAGCGGGAGGCCCTGCGCTGGGCCCGCCCGCCACGCTCGTACCGCTCCGCGCGCTGGTCGGCCGCCGACCTCGTCCTCCTCGACGAGGTGGCCGGCCTGCTGGCCCGGCCGCAGGGGTACGGCCATGTCGTCGTCGACGAGGCGCAGGACCTGTCCCCTATGGAGTGCCGGGCCATCGCCCGCCGGGTGCCGTTCGGTTCCCTGACCGTCCTCGGCGACCTGGCGCAGGGCACCACCCCGTGGGCGGCGCGTTCCTGGCGCGTCCAACTCGCCCATCTCGGCAAGCCCGACGCGAGCGTGGTCCCGCTGACCACCGGCTTCCGCGTCCCCGGCGCGGTCCTCGCCCTCGCCAACCGCCTGCTCACCCGTCTCGACACCGACGTGCCGCCCGCCCGCTCCCTGCGCCGCGACGGCGAACTCCGCGTCCGGCGGGCCGACGGCGACCTCACCGCCGCGGTCGTCTCGGCCGTACGCGACGCCCTCACGCACGAGGGCTCCGTCGGCGTCGTCACCGCGGACACGGACACCGCCCGCATCCGCCACGCCCTCACCACGGCCGGCCTCGACACCGACCCCCGCCTGACCGTCGTCCCGGCGACCCTGGTGAAGGGCCTGGAGTACGACCACGTCGTCGCCGTCGAACCCGCGGCCGTCGCGGCGGCCGAACCACGCGGCCTGAACCGCCTGTACGTCGTCCTGACCCGAGCGGTCTCCCGCCTGGACGTCGTACACGCGGAAGGGCTTCCCTGGGAGGGGTGAGGGGCGACGCCTGCCGGCCCGCTCCCGCGTTGCTGCACCGGATGGTCCCTCAAAGGGGCCTGGCGAAGGACGACTTCGAAACGGTGGCGGCCTGGCTGTCGCGGGCGCCGGTCAGGAGAAGTCGTACACCGTGAAGTCGGTGACCGGGACGTAACCCAGGCGCTGGTAGAGGGCGTTGCTGGTGGGGTTGGCGGCGTTCGTGTACAGCACGACCTCCTCGGCGCCCGCGGCGAGCGCGGCGCGGCTGACCTCGGCGGTCACGGCGCCCGCGTAGCCCCGGCCGCGCAGGAGGGCCGGGGTGTGGACGGGGTCCACCCGCGCCTGGCCGCCGACGGTCGGGTTCACGCCCGCCATGGAGACGGGCGTGCCGTCCGGGGTCTCCCAGAAGGTGTAGCGCTTCTCGGCGAAGCGGGTGCCGGCCCACGACCCGGCGTCGACGGTGACGTCCTCGCCCACGTCCGCGGCGAACTCGCGGCACCAGCGCACGATGTCCTCGTGGTCACGCTCCCCCGCGAGCCGGGCCCGGCCCGCCGGCATCGGCTCCGGCGGGGTGAGCGTGCCGAGGCGGTGGAGGCGGAGCCGCACCCGGACCGTCGGCGTCGCGCCCGTGTGCCGCCGCCAGGCCTCGGCGAACGCCGTGGCGGTGCCGTCGTCCGCGGTGACCCACGGGAGGGAGTGCCCGAGGGCGGCCAGGTGGGCGGCGAGCGTGTCCGCCTGCCCGGGAGTGAGGGAGGTGACGCTCAGACCGCGGGACGGGAAACGGAAGAAGGTCGCCTCGACCTCGCCCCCTCGCTCCAGCCGGCCGAACACCACGCCTTCGGTGCGTTGCGTCCGCAGTTTCTCGGTCACCGACAGCGGCGTGGTGTGCAGGGCGGGGCGCGAGCGCAGGAAGTCTCCGGCGCGGGCGAGGAATTCATCGACGTCTTCGGTGAGACGCCAGTCATCGGTGCGCATGCCCCATCCTTGCGCGGCCCACCGACAGCGGCCGGATCACCCGGCTGCGACCCGGCAGGACCGACCTCGATGACGATGTGCTGGAGAAGGCCATGCGTGTCGCCGGGGGCGGCACCAAGAAAGACGTGGTCGATGCCGCTCTTCGCGGGTACGCCGAACGCCATGGGCGGGCCGCGCTCGTGGCCAAGCACTTCCACGCCGCCCAGCAGTGGGACTACGAGGGCTGGCAGCAGCGCCGCGTCGAGGACGAGCAGGGCGGCGTGTGATCCACTGCCTGCTCGACTCCTCGGGGCCGTGGAGCCTCCTGCGCGAGGAGCGTTTGAGGGACGCGTGGTGGGAGACCACCACCCTCCGGGCCATCGGGTCGTGCGCAGCCCAGTGCGCTCTCGCCGAGAAGGGGGCCCTCGGTGCGGCCGGGCCGCTCGACCTGATCATCTGCGCGACCGCCGTGCATCATGGACCGATCGTCGTGCACGACGACGCCGATTTCGTCACCGTGCCCGCTTCCTGCCCGACGTCAGCGAGCGGAACGTGCGCAACGCTCCAGGTCTCCAGCACCCCCGATCGACGAGGTGGGCGACTCGGCGACTCCCTACGATCGGCCGCATGACTGACGAGTGCTTCGGGCATCCACGGCTGGCCGCGATCCACGACCCGCTCGACCCCGATCGCGGCGATCTCGACGCGTACGTCCGGATGACGGAAGAGTTCGGGGCGCGTCGGGTGCTGGACATCGGCTGCGGGACAGGCGTGTTCGCACTCCTGCTGGCTGAACGCGGGATCGAGGTTGTCGGCGTCGATCCCGCCAGGGCGTCCGTCGACGTGGCCCGGGGCAAGCCGGGCGGCGAGCGGGTGCGCTGGATCTGTGGCGATGCGACCGCACTCCCGCCGCTGCGGGTCGACCTGGCGACCATGACGGCGAACGTCGCCCAGCAGATCGTCGATCCGCGGGCGTGGCGGGAGACCCTGCGCGGCACGTACGAAGCACTGCGGCCCGGCGGCCGTCTGGTGTTCGAGACCCGGGACCCGGCCGGGCGCGCCTGGGAGGAGTGGAACCGCGAAGCCTCGTACCGCGTGACGGAGATCCCGGGTGTCGGCGCCGTCGAGAGCTGGGTCCAGGTGATCGAGGTGAGTGAGCCGCTGGTGACGTTCCGCTGGACCTACGTGTTCGCTGCGGACGGGCAGGTGCTGACGTCTGACTCCACCTTGCGCTTCCGCGAGCGGCGGGAGGTCGAGACGGAGCTGATCGCGCGGGGCTATGAGGTGGAGGGCGTTCGCGACGCGCCCGACAGGCCGGGCAAGGAGTTCGTCTTCGTCGCGCGACGCCCACAGGCCGGCCCCTGACAGACCGCGCCGCGCAGCTCGATCGGGACTCGATCACATCGCCGGGCAGATCCAGCGGGATGGGCTTGATCCGCTTTGGCGGACATCCGAGATCAGGGGGTTCAGCCCCGGGAGGACGTTCATCACGGGGAGCAGGGGGAGCAGGGGGAGCAGGACGGCTGGGCCGCTCCCGTCCTCGGCCTCCTCCGCCACGGCACCGCTTTCGTCCACCGCCCGCTTTACGCACTGCCCGTGTCCCACACCTGGACCCACGCCTTCGGGGTGACGCTCCTGGGCGACGCCGCCCGTCTGATGCCCCCCTTGGGGGCGGGCGCGAACCTCGCGATGCTGGAAGGCGCCGAACTCGCCGAGTCCGTCGCCACCGGCCCTGAGCACTTGGACGAGACCGTCCGCGCCTTCGAGGAACAGATGTGGGCACGGGCCGCCAGGTGGGCGAAGATCACGACGGCCGGTCTGGAACGCCTCGTGAGCCCGGACCCCGCCGAAGCCCTCGCCCTCTTCGACCAGGTCCAGCCGTCCTGACCGCCAAGCGGGGGGCGCCGGCACCGACAGCTCGCCACGGCTTCACGGGACGGTACGGCACCGCCGCGGTCCCTTCCGGCACAACCACCGTCGGACGAAGGCACGGACGCCCGCACTGAGCGCACCTCAACCCGCCACCGCCACTGGCCCGATCCTCCTCGCGGGACGGTGGGGCGACTCGCTGCACAGGTCGTCCGGGACCCGTTCGCTTCACACCGCAGACCCGGCGGGAAACCGCAGAGCGACACCGCAGAGCGACACCGTAGAGGTACATGGGGGTGGACAGGGGCCGTTGAGCGGACCGGGTGGTCTTCGGCGTGGCGTGGCGCACTTTTGCAAGCGGGTGCTTGCAATTGTTAGCGACAGTGGGGCACTGTGGAGGCATGGCATCGCTCAACGTCGGCAATCTCGGTGAGTACCTGCGCGAGCAGCGGCGAAACGCCCAGCTCTCGCTGCGGCAGCTCGCCGACGCCGCCGGGGTGTCCAATCCGTACCTGAGCCAGATCGAGCGCGGGCTGCGCAAGCCGAGCGCGGAGGTGCTGCAGCAGGTCGCCAAGGCGCTGCGGATCTCCGCCGAGACGTTGTACGTCCGGGCCGGCATCCTCGATGCCGAGCGCGACCGGGACGACGTCGAGACGCGGGCCGTCCTCCTCGCCGATCCCGCGTTGACCGGGCAGCAGAAGCAGGTGCTGCTGCAGATCTACGAGTCCTTCCGCAAGGAGAACGGGTTCGCGGGCGGCGACGGCGCGGTGGACGCCCAGCACGGTGAGGACGTCGTACCGGGCACCCGCACGGTCGGCGGCACCGACACCGATCCGCAGCAGACGGCCGGTTGACCGGTCCAGGGGACCGGCCGCCCGACTGCGGACCCGCACCAACCGACATCGACGAACGCGACGAACGCGAATACGGGAGGACCATCACCATGGCCATCAACGACGACCTGCGCAAGACCCTCAGCGACCCCACCCCGTTCTACTTCGCCGCCGGCACCGCCGACCTGGCCCTCAAGCAGGCGAAGAAGGTTCCGGGCCTGGTGGAGCAGCTGCGCACCGAGGCGCCCGCCCGCTTCGAGGCCGTCCGCAACACCGACCCCAAGGTCGTCCAGGAGCGGGCCGCCGCCCGCGCCAAGGAAGCGAGCGCCAAGGCGAAGGAGGCGCAGGAGACCTTCCAGACGAAGGTCACCGAGTTCATCTCCTCCCTCGACGGCGACCTCAAGAAGCTCGGCACCACACTCGACGCCGACCTGAAGAAGCTCGGCGAGTCCGCCCAGGACATCGCGCTGCGCGGCGTCGGCGTCGCCGCCGAGTACGCCGTCAAGGCCCGGGAGACCTACGAGAAGGTCGCCGAGCACGGCGAGCAGGCCGTGAAGACCTGGCGCGGCGAGGCCGCGGAGGACATCGAGGAACTGGCCATCGTGGTCGAGGGCAGGAACGAGCCGGTGACCGAGCCGAAGCCCGGGCCGGTCGCGGTCAAGGACGAGCCGAAGCCCGCCGCGGCCGCCATGGCCGACGTGGACGCCGCGGCGAAGAAGACCCCCGCCAAGAAGGCCCCGGCCGCCCGCAGGACCACCGCGAAGAAGACGACGCCCCCGGCCAGGTGAGACCGGCGGCCGACACGCGGTGCGGACACGGAGACGGCGACGGGCCGGGCACTCTGACGGTGCCCGGCTCGTTGTCCGGGTAGCGCGAGCACGGTTGCGGGTACGGTGACCGCGTAAGGACGAGCGATGTCGTGCCGAGTCGGGTGGTGGACGTAGTGCTGATGCAAGGTTTCGCCGGGTTCATGTCTTTGCTGAGCCTTGCCCTGATCGTGTTCAGCGGCTTCGCCCTGTTCGACGCGGCGATCCGCCGCGAGGACGGCTACCGGGCCGCCGACAAGCAGACCAAGCCGTTCTGGATGATCATCCTCGGGATCGCCTTCGTGGTGAACCTGATCTTTCCCATCCTGTCGTTCCTGCCGATCATCGGCCTGATCGCGACCATCGTGTACATGGTCGACGTCCGGCCCGCCCTGCGTTCCCTGCCGGGCGGCGGCCGCAGCCGCCGGGGCGGCGGCTCCAGCAGCGACGGACCGTACGGGCCGTACAACGGCGGACGCTAGGCCCCGTCGCCACCTGCCGTAAAGGCCGGCGATGAGCACCTGCCGTGGCACGGCAGGCATCGAGGCCTGCCGCGCTACGGCAGCCGGTCCAGCAGGACCACCGCCACGTCGTCCGTCAGCTCGCCGCCGTTGAGGTCGCGGACCTCGTTGACCGCGGACCGCAGCAGATCCTCGCCGCGCAGCCCCGCCGCGAGCTGGCGGCGGATCATCTCCACCATGCCGTCCTGGCCCAGCCGCTCCCGGCCGTCGCCGACGCGTCCCTCTATCAGGCCGTCCGTGTAGAGCATCAGGCTCCACTCCGCGCCCAGCTCGACCTGCATGCGCGGCCAGCGGGCGCCCGGCAGCAGCCCGAGCGCCGGGCCGTTGTTGTCGTACGGCAGCAGCCGGGCCGGCTGGTCGGGACGGGCGATCAGCGGCGCCGGGTGCCCGGCCAGGCACAGTCCGGCGCGTCGGCCGTCGGGCGCGATGTCCACCGTGCACAGCGTCGCGAAGATCTCGTCGTCGTCGCGCTCGTGCTCCAGCACCTGCTGCAGCGTGTTCAGCAGTTCGTCGCCGCACAGTCCGGCCAGCGTCAGCGCCCGCCAGGCGATCCGCAGTTCCACGCCGAGCGCCGCCTCGTCCGGGCCGTGCCCGCAGACGTCGCCGATCATCGCGTGGACGGTGCCGTCCGGGGTGCGGACGGTGTCGTAGAAGTCGCCGCCCAGCAGCGCGCGTGAGCGGCCGGGGCGGTAGCGGGCGGCGAAGCGCAGCGGGGAGCCCTCCAGCAGGGGCGTGGGCAGCAGACCCCGCTCCAGGCGGGCGTTCTCCTGCGCGCGCAGTTTGCCCTCGGCGAGCCGCCGCTCGGCGGAGTCCGACCGCTTGCGCTCCACGGCGTACCGGATGGCACGGCTCAGCAGCCGCCCGTCCAGCTCGTCGCGGAACAGGTAGTCCTGGGCGCCGACGCGCACCGCCTCCGCGCCGCGCTCGGCGTCACCGGACGCGGTGAGCGCGAGGACGGCGTGCCGGGGCGCCAGCTCCAGGACGTGCCGGAGTACGGCCAGCTCGTCGTCGTCGGCGGCGCGGCCGGGTGCCGGCAGGGCGAGGTCCAGCAGGATGCAGTGGACGTCGTCGGTGAGCAGCCGTCCGGCCTCGGTGAGGTTGCGGGCGGTGCGCACCCGGATCGGCTTGCCGGCCGAGTCGAGCAGGTCGGGCACGATCGGGGCGGCCGTGGGGTCGTCCTCGATGAGCAGCAGTGTGAGGTTGGTGTGGCCGGGGCTCGCTCCGTGCGGGACGCCGTCGCCGGGTGCGGCGTTGTGCTCGACCTTCGCTTCCTCGCGATCGTCGGTCCGGTCGTCCGTGCGCGGGTCCACCTCCGGGGTGGGGCTCCCGCCTGCGGGCGCGGCCTGCGCCTGACCACACTCCGCGGCCGGGATCGCTCTCTGCCGCGGTACGGGTACGGGCATCGTTTCGGGTTCCTTCCCTCCCCCCGAGGGCATGGCGGGGACGAGGGACCTCGACCCACCGACGGGGACCATAGCGGCAGAAGGCGCCGCAGCGGAATGGTGCAGGGCACGTCGCTTGACCTCTGGCCAATGTCATATGCCGCGATCCGTACCGCAGTTGGGCAGGCCGGTACGGGGACCGGGATGACGAAGGTCACGTCCGTGGGGGGTTTGGCGCCGGGGGGACGTGCCGTGGGTCACGTGGCCACGGTCACGCGGGCGGGGACGGGGTTCCGGCGACCGGCCGGTGCCGTGTCCGGGCCTCGCCCGGTGCCTCGTTCGGGTCCGGCCCGGTGCCTTGCCGGGCGCCTCGTGTCGGTGCCCCCGCGCGTCACCCTTTGGCCGGCGTTCTACGCGTCGGGCCGCACCACTCCGAGGATCGGCATCGAACCCGCTCCCGCGAGGGTGACCGTCCGGCCGGGGCGCGGGGCGTGGACGATCATGCCGTCGCCGACGTACATCCCGACATGGCTGGCGTCGTCGAAGTAGATGATGAGGTCGCCGGGTCGCATGTCCTTCACGGCGACCCGCTTCAGCTGCCGCCACTGCTCCTGCGAGGTGCGCGGAACGGCGACGCCGGCGCCGGCCCAGGCCCGGGAGGTCAGGCCGGAGCAGTCGAAGGAGTCCGGACCCTCCGCGCCCCACACGTACGGCTTGCCGATCTGCGCGGTGGCGTACCGGACGGCCCTCGTGCCCTGCGCGGTGCCCTCGCCGGCGGTGACGCCGTCGAGCACCCCGGTGTCCAGCCAGGCGGTCTGAGCCCTCTGCGCGGCCTGCTCCTGGAGGCGGGCGAGGCGCTCCTTCTCCTCCTTCTCCAGCTCCGACTCGAGCTTCTCGGCCGCCGCGATCTGCTTCTCGATCTTCTTCTGGGCGGCGGCTTTGGCCTTGCGCTGGGCCTCCAACTTCTGCCACTGGGCGGAGGCGTCCTTGGTGTACTGCTCCAGATCCTCCTGGGTGCGCGTCAGTTCGCCGAGCAGGCCCTCGGTGGCGCGCTGACCCTGGATCACCCGGCCCGCACCGTCGAGGAACTCGCCCGGATCGTCGCTGAGCAGCAGCTGCGCCTCGTCGGGCAGACCACCGCCGCGGTACTGGGAGCGGGCCGCGGCACCGGCGCGATTCTTCAGGTCGGCCAGCTTCTCGCGGCCCTCGACGATCTTCTTCGCCAGTTCGACCAGCTCCGCGGACTGCTTCTTCGCCTGCTCCTCGGTCGCGTTGTAGGCGTCGGTGGCGACGGCGGCGTCGTGGTAGAGGGTGTCGAGCTTCTCGCGGACCGCCTCGAGATCCTCGTTGGTCGCGGGCGGCGGGGTCAGGTCGGGGGCGGTCGTCGGTGCCGGGGTGGGGCTCGGACTCGCGAACGCCGTGCCCGGCACCGCCAGGACGGTGACCGCGCACACCACGGTCACGGCCGTCGCGAGCAGTCCGCGCTTGCCCGTACGCATAACGTCCCCCAAAAACTGATTTACCGTCAGTAACTTACGGTCGCCCGGGGGATCGTGCCACGCTGCGACGGAAAACGACAGAGGCAGTACTTCCCCGGCCTCCTCCGGCGTCCCTCCGGCACGACGATCTCCCCGCTTTTGTGACGAACGCCTCACGGGGATCGTTCCCGGGGTGGGCCGAGGGTGGGCCGGAGGTGGGTCGGAGGTGCGGCGGCCGGGGTGCCGGAGGCTGACGAGGGGTCACCGGGGGAGTTCCGTCCGGCGCCGTCCGGGTTCCGCCCCGGATGCGACGACGGGCCGCGCGTGAGATCCCGTCGTGCCCCCGTCACGATCCCTGTCGTGACCCCCGTCCTGCTCCCGGTCGCGGTTCCCGTGTGCTAGGGCGTGTTTCGAAAGTGGCGTCGTCTGCCCGAAGGGCAGGCCCGGCGGCGTCTGGTGCGTGCGATCGCAAGGCGGAGGGTCGCCCCGATACTGGTTGTATCGGGGTGATCCCGACAACGCGGCGAGCGTGCGTGCCAGACGCCGCCGGGCAGACGGGACTTTCGAAACACGCCCTAGCCGCGCGGCGCCAACGCCTCCCACGCCACGGTCACCTCTCCCTGCCGCCACCGCACCGGCCCGTCCGTCACAGGCCAGTCGGCGGTCAGGGCCCGCGCCGTGCGGATCCACCGCTGGCGGGCGCCGTAGGAGGCGTAGGGGGCGGCCGCGGCCCAGGCGCGGTCGAAGTCGCGCAGGAAGGCGTGCACGGGTTCGCCGGGCACATTGCGGTGGATCAGCGCCTTCGGGAGCCGTTCCGCCAGGTCCGAGGGCCGCTCCAGGGATCCCAGCCGGGTCGCGAAGGTGACCGTGCGCGGCCCCTCCGGTCCGAGGGCGACCCACACGTGCCGCCGCCCGATCTCGTCGCACGTCCCCTCGACGAGCAGCCCGCCCCGGCACCCGCTCGCGGGGTCGGCGGGGGCGAGCCGGGAGCGCAGCCGCTCCCAGACCGCGGCGACCTCGTCCTCGTCGTACTGGCGCAGCACGTTCGCGGCGCGGATGAGGTGCGGCGGCCGTGCCACCGGGACCTCGAAGCCGCCGTGCCGGAAGACGAGCCCCTCGCGCTCGTACGGCTTCGCCGCGGTGACCCGGGCCGGTTCGATCTCGACGCCCACCACGCGCGTGCGCGGTGCGACGGAGCGCAGCCGGGACAGCAGCTCGACGGCCGTCCAGGGCGCGGCGCCGTAGCCGAGGTCGACGGCCACGGGATCGTCGGCGCGGCGCAGCTCGGGGCCGTGGACCGCGGTGATCCAGCGGTCCATGCGGCGCAGCCGGTTGGGGTTGGTGGTCCCGCGCGTGACCGTGCCCACGACGGGGGTCCCCCCGCTCGAGCGAAGCCGAGAGCGGGGGAGGGACGGCGTGCGGGGAGGCATGCCCACGAGGGTATGCGGTACCCGGCGGGGGAAGCCCCACCGGCCGCCCGCACCCCGGACGCCTCCCGCTGTCGAACGGTTGAGCGATGAACGGTAACGGCCAGGCAAAAACCACCCGGCAGTACATCCGTACGGAATGGGACCACCTCGCTCCGGCGTTGCAACCCCTTGGAGGGCGCCCCACACCCTCCGTCCGGCATGCCCGCAGCAAGGAGGAAACGCCACGTGAGCCAGTACGTCAGCAGGCTCGGGCGTCGCTCTTCGGCGGCCCCCTCACGACTGCGGCTGCACCGCCGCCCCCGGCGTGTCGCCATGCTCTCCGTGCACACCTCGCCCCTCCACCAGCCCGGCACCGGCGACGCCGGCGGCATGAACGTATACATCGTGGAGCTGGCGCAGCGCCTCGCCGCGATCAACATCGAGGTCGAGATCTTCACCCGCGCCACCACCGGCGGCCTCCCGCCCACCGTCGAGCTGGCGCCGGGAGTCCTCGTCCGGCACATCGACGCCGGCCCCTACGAGGGCCTCGCCAAGGAGGAGCTGCCCGCGCAGCTGTGCGCCTTCACGCACGGCGTGATGCAGGCCTGGGCCGGACACCGCCCCGGCCACTACGACCTCGTCCACTCGCACTACTGGCTCTCCGGCCACGTCGGCTGGCTCGCCGCCCAGCGCTGGGGCACGCCCCTGGTGCACGCCATGCACACCATGGCCAAGGTCAAGAACGCCAGCCTCGCCGACGGCGACACCCCCGAGCCCGCCGCCCGCGTCATCGGCGAGATGCAGATCGTCGCCGCCGCCGACCGTCTCATCGCCAACACGGCGGAGGAGGCCGGCGAACTCGCCCGGCACTACGGCGCCGACCCCGGCAAGGTCGCCGTCGTCCACCCCGGCGTCAACCTCGACCGTTTCCGCCCGGCCGACGGCCGGGCCGCCGCCCGCGCCCGCCTGGGCCTCCCGCAGGACGCCCTGGTCCCGCTCTTCGCCGGCCGCATCCAGCCCCTCAAGGCCCCCGACGTGCTGCTGCGCGCCGTCGCCGTCCTCCTCGACCAGCGTCCCGACCTGCGGTCGAAGCTGGTCGTACCGGTCGTCGGCGGCCCCAGCGGCAGCGGCCTCGCCAAACCGGAGGGCCTGCAGAAGCTGGCCGCGCGGCTCGGCATCTCCGACGTCGTGCGGTTCCGTCCGCCCGTCGGACAGGATCAGCTCGCCGACTGGTTCCGGGCCGCGTCCGTGCTCGTCGTGCCGTCCTACAGCGAGTCGTTCGGGCTGGTCGCCATAGAGGCGCAGGCCACCGGCACACCGGTGCTCGCGGCCTCGGTCGGTGGGCTGCCGGTGGCCGTCCGCGACGGTGAGACCGGCTTCCTGGTGCGGGGCCACGAACCGGCCCACTACGCGCGCGTGCTCGCCGAAATCGCCGACCACCCCGAACTGCCCGCCCGCATGGGCGCGGCAGCCGCCCGGCACGCCCAGTCCTTCGGCTGGGACACCGCGGCCGCCGCGACCGCCGACGTCTACACGGCCGCCGTACAGTCCCACCGCCGTCACGTACGCTCCCAGCATGGGTGACGCCAGCACGAGTGATGCCAGCAGGAGCGATGCCGAGAAGACGGCCGCGCGAGTCATCGAGGACGTCCTGAAGGACGCCGAGCTGGAGTGGGAGAGCCCCGGTCCCGGCAGCTACGTCGTCCAGCTCCCCGGCACCCGCAAACTGAGGACGACCGTCTCCCTCATCGTCGGCCGCCACTCCCTGTCGCTGAACGCCTTCGTCATCCGCCACCCCGACGAGAACGAGGCGGGTGTGCACCGCTGGCTCCTGGAGCGCAACCTCAAGCTGTACGGCGTGAGTTACGCCGTCGACCCCCTCGGCGACGTCTACGTCACCGCCCGCCTGCCCCTCGCCACGGTCACCCCCGAGGAGACCGACAGGCTCCTCGGCCAGGTCCTGGAGGCCGCCGACGGCGCCTTCAACACCCTGCTGGAGCTGGGTTTCGCCTCCGCGATCCGCAAGGAGTACGCCTGGCGCGTCTCCCGCGGCGAGTCCACCCGCAACCTGGACGCGTTCCGCAACCTGACGCAACGACCCTCCGAATAGCACCCTTGTGACCTGCTGCCAGCTCTGACCTGGTGTCAGCTCTGACCTTCTGCCAGCCTGCCGCGACCCGATCCCCACCGGAGAAGGACGAGGTCACGCATGCGCGCAGGCAGATCCACCACCGTGGCCGCGGTCGCGGGAGCGCTCGCCCTGACGGCGTTGGCCGCACCGGCCGCGCAGGCGGCGGACACCGGCATCACGGTGCCCGGCGTGGTCGTCAACGGCGGCAGGCCCATCGTCGTCGGCACCACCAAGGAGGCCACCCCGGTCTCGGCCACCGCCTCGATTCCCACGGCGACGCCACGACCTGGAAAGCCGCGTCCCACGCGATGATCCGGGTCCCGGAGGACGACGTCCAGAACCAGGAGTACGTCACCGGTCTCGGCACCGCCCAGGTCGAGCGCGCCGCCAAGGCCACCGCCAACGCCTAACCGGAACCGGTCGTCAAGGGCAAGACGCTCACCGTCACCGGCCGTCCCACGCGCGCGGACCGGGGCAAGCACGCCTGCGTCGGCCACGACCGGCGGCGCCTCGGCGGCCGGCGACTACGCCGACGTCAGGTAGCCGCCACTGGGGCCGGGGGTGGCCGAGGCACCGTACCGTCCCGGTGTCACCCCCACCAACCTGCGGAAGTGCCGGGTGAGATGAGCCTGGTCGTAGAAGCCCGCGGCCACCGCGACCTCACCCGGCGGCAGCCCGTCGAGCAGCAGCCGGCGGGCCCGGTCCACCCTGCGGGCGGTCAGGTACTGGTGCGGCGCGATGCCGTACGCCCCGCTGAACGCCCGCACCAGATGCGCCGGATGCGCCTGGAGCAGCCCGGCCGCCGTGCCGAGCGTCAGCCCCTCCGCCACGCGCGCGTCGAGCAGTTCCCGCAGCCGGCGCGCCAGCACGGGATCGCGGAACGGCGGCCGTACGGCCCGGCCGGGCCGCAGCAGGCCGCGCAGCCGCTCGCCGACGAACGTCAGCCGGCTGTCCGCCTCCAGTTCGTCACCGGGCCGCGACAGCGCGCCGTGCAGCTGGCCCACCCGCCGCCGCAGCACCGGATCCCGCAGATCGGGCCCGTCCACGGCCGGCCCGATCAGCTCCTCGCCGAGCACGCTCGCGTCCAGGTACAGCACCCGCTTGCGGAAGCCGTCCGGGGTGGCGGCGGAACCGTTGTGCGGCACGTGCGGCGGCAGCAGCGACACGGTGTCGTGCGGGGTGCCGTGCTCATGCCGGTCGAGGTCGTACCGTACGGCCCCGTCGTCGACGATGAGCAGCGTCCACGCCTCGTGCACGTGCATCGGATAGGCGTAGCCGGTGAAGTGGGCGTGGAAGACCTCCACGACACCCGGGACCTGCGGGCGCCAGGCGGAGACGTCGGCGGTCGGCTGCCGGGCCGGGCGGGAAGCGGCCATGCAAAGAACGTACAAGACGCCTCCGCGCGCCGTACGGCAGTCTCAGGGCATGAGCACTGAACCGTTCCGCTTCGACACGAAGATCGCCGTCCTGCTGCGCGAGGACCTGGAGACCTGGCAGCGCCTGAACGTCACCGCGTTCCTGGTCAGCGGCCTGGGCACGGAGGCGCCCGAGGTCGTCGGGGAGCCGTACGAGGACGCGGACGGCGTCCCCTACCTGCCCATGTTCCGCCAGCCCGTGCTGGTCTTCGAGGGCACCAAGGAGACCCTGACGGCGGCCCACGCGCGCGTGCTCTCCCGGTCCCTCCCGCGCGCGGTGTTCACCGGCGACCTCTTCACCACCGGCAACGACCGCGACAACCGGGCGGCGGTACGGGCCGTGCCGACGGGCGCGCTGGATCTGGTGGGCCTGGCGGTGTACGGGCCGCGGAACGCGGTGGACAAGGTGCTGAAGGGAGCGCGGATGCATCCGTGAGGGAGGAGGGAGGCGGCCGGGGCGGCGCGGGGCGGCGTGGGGGCGGGGCTCGGGGCCGGGGGAGGGGCGCCGCTCAGGCGGTGCTGGTGGCTTCCGCCGGGGGCGCGGCGGGGCTCTCGGCTGCGGTCCCGGGCCCGGCGGCGCGTCCGGCCGCAGGGCGGGCGGGGCGCTCGGACCCGGGCCGGGCGGTGCGGTCGGCCGAGGGCTCGGACCCGGCCGTGCGCTCGGTCACGGGCCCCTCCGCCGACCCCTCCGCGGGCAGGCGCCGCATCAGCACCGCGTACCCGACACCCGCCAACGTCCCGACGACCGCGCACAGTCCCCACAGCCACTCCGCGCCGTACCGGTCGATGACGACACCGGACATCAGCGGGGCGACGAGCGAGGCCACCGCCCACGACATGGTGTACATGCCCTGGTAGCGGCCGCGTCCGTGGACGGGGGAGAGGCGGACGACGAGCCCGGTCTGGGTCGGCGCGTTGACGATCTCGGCAAGCGTCCACACGCAGACGGTGAGCGCGAACACGCCGACCGATCCCGCGAAGGCGGTGAGCCCGAAGCCGTATCCCGCGAGCACGGACGAGACCACCAGCAGCCGGCCCGGATCACGGTGCTGGATGAAGCGGGTGACGGGGATCTGGAGGGCGACGATCAGGACGCCGTTGACGGCGATCGCCATGCCGTAGTCGGCCGGGGTGAAGCCGGCCGCGCCCATGGCCACCGGCAGGCCGATCGCGCCCTGCTGGAAGATGAACGCGACCAGGAACGACAGCCCGACCACCCCCATGAACCGCCGGTCGCGCAGTACGGTCCCCAGCCCGACGGCCTCCTCCGGCGCGCCCTTGCCGCCCGCACCGCCCTCGCGGCCCGCGCCCCGCTGCTCCGGCCGTGACTCGGGCAGCTTCAGGAAGACGACGATCGCGCAGGCCAGGGTCATCCCGGCCTCGATCAGGAAGCCGGCCAGATAACTGAACTCGGCGATGAACCCGGCACCCATGGACGAGATCGCGAAGCCGAGGTTGATGGCCCAGTAGTTCAAGGAGAACGCCCGGACCCGGTCCTCGGGCCGCACGATGTCGGCCATCATCGCCTGCACGGCGGGCCGGGATGCGTTGGAGGCCATGCCGACGAGGAAGGCGACGCCGGCGATGGCGAGCGGGTGGTGCACGAAGCCGAGAGCCGCCACGGACAGCGCGGTGGCGGTCTGCGCGACGAGCATCGTGGGACGCCGCCCCAGCCGGTCGGCCATGACGCCGCCGCCGAGGGACGAGACGACCCCGCCCAGCCCGTGCAGCGCGGCGACGAGACCGGCGTACGAGGCGGAGTAGCCGCGGTCGAGGGTGAGATACAGCGCCATGAAGGTGGCGACGAAGGCGCCGAGCCGGTTCACGAGGGTGCTGATCCACAGCCACCAGAACTCGCGGGGCAACCCGGAGACCGTCTCCCGGGCGGCACGCCGGAAGGATCTGACGGAGACGACGGACGACATGACGGATCCCCCGGGTGTAAGCGGCGCAGGCGGTTCCTAGAACTTACGAGGGGCCCGGTTCCGGCGACCACTCAATTAACAGATCCCGTCAACTGTCCGCCGGCTGTCCGCTCCTCGGGCGGGGGCACCGGCCCCCAAAACCTTGGATTACGCTCATAGCCATGGCCGACGCACCGTACAAGCTGATCCTCCTCCGCCACGGCGAGAGCGAGTGGAACGCGAAGAACCTGTTCACCGGCTGGGTGGACGTCAACCTCAACGAGAAGGGCGAGAAGGAGGCGGTCCGCGGCGGTGAGCTGCTCAAGGACGCCGGCCTGCTCCCCGACGTGGTCCACACGTCCCTCCAGAAGCGCGCGATCCGCACCGCACAGCTGGCCCTCGAGGCCGCCGACCGCCACTGGATCCCGGTCCACCGCTCCTGGCGCCTGAACGAGCGTCACTACGGCGCCCTCCAGGGCAAGGACAAGGCCCAGACGCTCGCCGAGTTCGGCGAGGAGCAGTTCATGCTCTGGCGCCGCTCGTACGACACCCCGCCCCCGCCGCTGGACCGCGACGCCGAGTACTCCCAGTTCGACGACGCCCGCTACGCGACCCTGCCGCCGGAGCTGCGCCCCCGTACGGAGTGCCTGAAGGACGTCGTCGTCCGCATGCTCCCGTACTGGTTCGACGCCATCGTCCCCGACCTCCTCACCGGCCGCACGGTCCTGGTCGCCGCCCACGGCAACAGCCTGCGCGCCCTGGTCAAGCACCTGGACGGCATCTCCGACGCCGACATCGCGGGCCTGAACATCCCCACGGGCATCCCCCTGTCCTATGAACTGGACGCCGACTTCAAGCCGCTCACCCCGGGCGGCACCTACCTCGACCCCGAGGCGGCCGCAGCGGCCATCGAGGCGGTCAAGAACCAGGGCAAGAAGAAGTAACGCGACGCCGGTAAGCCCCCGACCTGCGAGTTTCTCGCGGGGCGGGGGCTTTTTGGTGGGGCTGGGCCGTCTCTGGGCCGTCAGGGCGATGGGGCCATGTCTCCGGGCTCCGGCTCCTGTCTCCACTCCGCTCTGGCGCCGGCGCTCTGAAGCACAGCGACAGTGGACTGAGCCCTGTACGCAGACAGCCCCTCAAGGAGGGTGACGGGCACTTGGCGTGCCAGCACTCGGCTGTGCCACAAGCTCAGTCCGGTCACCTTTCGCACGGCTCGGATCACATCCATCTCGCGGGGCCCGCAGTCGATGAGCACCACCTCGTGGGACGGGTCGTCGCAGAGCAGCGTGTAGTACTCGGGGGACTCTTCGTCGGACATCTCGCCCTCCTGCCTCAGCGAACGGGAGCGTATGCGCCCTCGAAGACGGCAGCCACGGCTTTTCGGGTGCGCTCCTGGCTTGACGGCATGAGGTGCGCGTACACGCGGAGCGTCAGGCCCGGGTCCGAGTGGCCGAGGTACTCGGCGAGGGCCTTGACGTTCTCCCCGGCGTCCAGCAGCACCGAGGCGTAGAAGTGGCGCAGGGCATGCATGCCGTTCTCGCGTGACTCGGCGTACGGCTTACCCGGATTCCGCTCGGGGATCACCCCAGCCGAGGCAAGAGCGCGCTTCCACGCCTCCTCGTTGAGGGACGTCCGCCAGACGTGACCGCCGCGCGGCCCGGTGAAGATCAGTCGCTTGGTCACCGGAGGCCCGTCGGCCACCTTCCACGGCAACGTGACGTCGACCGGCGGGAACCGCTTCATGTGGTCCCGGAGGGCATCGGCGACCGGGCGGGGGAGAGGCACGTCCCGCAGCTTGCCGCCCTTGGGCGGGGCGAAAACGGGTTTGCTGCGGCTCAGCTTGAGCTGCTGGACCACGTGCAGCGTGTCCGACGCGAAGTCGATCGCGTCGACGGCCACGCCGAGGATCTCGCCCTGTCGCAGCCCGCAGCCGCCGCCCAGGTCGACCATGGCCCGGAACCGCTCGGGCATGCCGGCCCGCACGGCGAAGACCCGTTCCGGAGTCCAGGGGACGACGCGCCTGTCATCGACGGTCGGCGGCCGGACGGAGCGAGCGGCACACGGGTTCCGCGGAAGGTGCCCGTCGTCCACGGCCGCACTCAGGACGGCACGGACGTTGGAGTAGATGGTGCGGGCGTAAGAGCCGCGGATGCCGTTCTCGCTCAGCTGCCGCACCCAGTCGCGGATGTGCGCGGGCTGGAAGGAACCGAGCGGGCGCGATCCCAGGTACGGGAACGCGTGCAGCCGAAGCTGTGACTCCATCGAAGCCTGGGTGTTCGGGTCGGGCGCGTGAGTCACCCACTTCTCCGCGTACTGCTGGAACGTGATCCGAGCCGCACGCGGGTCGATGTACTGCCCGCGCGCCATGTCCGCCTCGGTCTGTGCCAGCCACTGATCAGCAAGACGCTTCTGCCGGTCGGGGAAGCTCTTGGACTTCTCCGTGCCGTCCGGGCCGACGTACCGCGCGCGGTAGCGGGCGCCCGAGCCATAGCGGTCGCTCTTCACTCGGCGGGTCTTGCCGTCCGGACCGACCTCGGTCTTGTACCAGCGGTCTTGGATGTGTCCAGCCATCAGGCAGCCGCCATCTCACGCTGGGAGTCCACCCAGGCCCGCACGTCGTCCGGGTCGAAGCGCAGGTGCCGGCCGGCGCGGAAGCCACGGGGGCCGGTGCGCTTGCGGCGCCACTGGTAGACCGTCTCGACGCTGGGCAGGTCGAAGATCTCCACCAGGTCCTCGGGAGTCAGGTACCGCGCGGGCAGGGGGCGCGGTTCGGTGGCCACGTCGGCCAGGGCGAGGCGTCGGTCAACCACGGGTGGGTTCTCCTTCGGTTCCGGGGGCGGGTTCGAGTGATGCGGCCAGCCAGGCTTCGGTGTCCGAGAGGCCGGTGCCGGCGAAGACCCAGTGGGCGAGGACGTACGTCGTCTCGGGCACGGCGGCGGGGTCGTCCGCTGCGGCTTGTGCTCGTCGCCAGTCGGCGCGGGCGGTGCGGAGGGCGCCGAGGGTGGTGGAGTAGCGGCGGGATTTGGTGGAGAAGTGGCCGCGGAAGCCGAGCATGTGGGCCCAGGCGCGCAGGCGGAGGTGTTCGAGGTCCTTGCGCGCACCGAGGGTCCAAGCGGTGCGGATGAGGCGCCGGGCGTGGTCGCTGATGTCGAGCTGGGCCAGCTCGGCGGCGAACTTCAGCGGGCGGTCCAGAGCTCCCGTCGCGGTCTCGGCGCCCTTGGTGGCGTACTTGGCGATGTACGCAGCTACGGCCCGCTCGGTCAGTTCCCGGCCGCCGTCGAAGTCGGCCGAGCGGATCGTGCGGACGTCGAGCTGACGCCCGAAGGCGAAGGTGTGGGCACGGCCGTCGACGACCGGGCCGTCGACACGGACTTTCGAGGCGGCGGCTCCGATGGCGTCGGTGAGCAGTTCGGCGGTGGCCCAGGCGGGCGGCGGAGTGTCACCGCCGCCGGGGCCGTCGAGGCGTATCACGGCGTGGAAGTGGACGGCACCGCGCCTCTGGTACTCGGCGACCTTGGCGAAGGAGACGCGGGCGTGGTCGCGTAGCTCCCGCTGTGACAGTCCGGCGCGCTTGGCGACCTCGCGGCGGAGGTAGATCGAGAAGCGCCGCCATAGGGCCCCTGCGTGCGCGTTCCACAGGACGGCCGTTTCGTAGTCGTAGCGGTCCGGGTCGAGCGGGGTGCCGAGCGCCTCGTCGTCCTGGTCGTGGCGGGCGCCGCAGCGGCAGGGGCGGCCGTCGGTGCGGCGGTTGTGGACCGCGCCGAAGCCGGGGGCGGTGAAGGTGGCGAAGACGCGCGGGTGGGTGGCGACGTGTTCGGGGGTGCCCTTGCCGCCGCGCAGTCCGGCGGTGATCAGTTGGAAGGTGTCGCGGCGGTAGACCTCGGAGCAGGCCGGGCAGCGGGTGGTGCGGCGGTTGTTGCAGCGGACGAGGAGTTGGCCGGCCGGGAGGTCGGCTGAGTCGAGGTGGCGGAGGACGGACCCGATCTCGCCGGTCGTGGTGTCGACGCCGTACTCGGTGCGGTGGCCGTCGAGGCGGATGGGGCGGGTGCAGCCGCCGAGGCCGGAAAGCTGGCGGAGGATACCGGGCAGGGTGCCGCCTGCGGCGAGATTGCCGAGTTCCCGGAGCGGGGGCGGGGTGGTGCTGGCGAAGATGGCTTCTCTCCTTCTGACGGGCACTTCCGAGGGGGAGGGCCGCCGGGGCGGCGGATGCTTGGCCGTGTCGCGCCGCCCCGGAGGTCTGGCCGCTGGTCAGCGGCGGTGGTGTTCGCGGAGCAGGGAGCGCAGGACCACGGCGGCGATGGCCACGGAGACGGCCGTGACGGCGATGGCGGCCAGGAGCGCGGTGAGGACGACGCCGCCGACGAGTACGGCCGCGACGGCCTTGTGGTCGAGGGAGACCGAGAGCGACGAGCGCTGGACCGGGGCCGGGCTGGTCGGGGCGTGGGTGTGGGCGGGCGGCGGTGTCGGGCTGTCCGGGTACTTGGGCCGGAACACGGCAGGGATCTCCTTATCTACTCGTCTAGTCATGTGAGCCGTTTACGACGTCGACCCCGGTACGCGTGCCGGACTCGATGGCGGGGGCGAGGAAGGTGTGCGAGAGCCAGAAGCCGAAGAGGGCGACCAGGACGACGATCCAGGTACGGACGCCGAGGTACTTGACCGCCGCCCAGGCGAAGAAGCCGAGGACGACGACGAGCGGCAGGTTCAGGGTCACGGGGTGCGGGGTCCTTTCAGCGCACGGGGCAGCGGTGGGTGCGGGCGGCGAGCTCGGCGGCGGCGCGGCTGTCGTAGTCGGCGGAGAAGTTGCAGCGCGGGGCGGTGCAGGCGGCGGTGTGCTTCTCGCGGCCGCGGGGGTCGTAGGCGGTGCCGACCTGGACGGGGCCGATGCGGGTGACGTTGCGGAAGCGGCGGTTGGCGGTCATCGGGACTCCTTTCAGAGACGGGCGGCGATGGCTTCGGCCATGGGCGCCGGAACGCCGAGGCGGGCGCGCAGGGTCGAGACGTCCATGGGGGTGCCGGTGCGGGTGTGGTGCTCGGCGGCGACCTTGCGGGCGTGCTCGATGAGGGCGGTCGGGACCGGGACGGCGGGGCGTTCCGGGGGTGCCTCGATGGCGGGTGGGGCGGGCGGTTGGAGTGCCGTTTCGGGTTCGTCCTCCTGGTCGTCGACGCCGTCGGCCGTCTTGGGGGCCGAGTGGGCGAGGAGCGTTCCGCCGAGGAAGGCGACGGCGGGCCAGCCCGCGACGAGGATGCGCAGCCAGGCCGGGACGTCGCCGAGGTCGAGCAGGCCGGCGGTGGCGACGTTCGCCCCGAGGGACGCGGCGAGGGCGATGACGAACCAGCACCAGGCCGCCGTCCTGGACGTACCGGAGCGCAGTCGGCGCCAGGCGGCGACGAGCAGCAGGTCGACCGAGACGGGATAGGCCCAGGCCTTCCAGCCGTCCTGTCCGGCCGCCACGGCGACGTCGTGGAGGTGGGCGAAGGACAACGCGGCGGCGATGAGTGCTTGTACGAGCACCGCGTCGACGCGGGCCAGGTGGGCGCGCATGGTGCGAATCCTTCCGGGGCCGGGCATGGCGGGGTAGGGACGTGGCGCGAGGCGGTCACGCCGACCGTGGAGGGTGGGTTCGTCAGTCGGTGACGGGGTGCGGCTTGAGGATCGGGGCCGAGATCTCGACGGGCCGCACGGGGACGTCGGGCCGGAAGGGCTTGAGCGCGGGCAGGTCCGGCACCAGGTGGGCCGACTCGCGGCAGACATCGGCGGCCGCGCCGAGGGAGAGGTACGGCGTGCGGATGCGGGACCAGCCGCCGGACGTGTCACCCGCGACGGCGAGGCCGGGCCGTTCGGGCGCGATGGCGCAGGCGGCGAGGACGGCTTCCGGCGCGATGTCGCCGAGGGCCATTTTCGCGGAGGCTTCGTCGTTGACGCGGTGGCAGACGCGGCCGGTGAGCTGGGCCCGGAGCATGGTGGCACCCTTGCCGAGTTCGGCGCCGAAGCGCTGTCCGCACACTTCGAGGTAGATGCCGGCCGCGCGGCCGAGCTGGGCGAGGCGGATGAGCTGGGTGACCATCTCGTCGCGCCGCTCCTCGTCCTTGCGGGTCGCGGTGAGGAAGAGTTCCGCCACCTCGTCGACGAACAGGACGACGGGGGTGGGCCGTTCGCTGTCGGGCAGCCCCCAGATGTCGGACGTGATCTCCTCCTCCGGAGTCTCCGGGGCGATGCCCTGCCGGGCCTTGATGAGGTCGTACCGGTCCTCCATTTCCTTGACCAGCACGGGCAGCAGCTCGGCGGCTTCGTCCGGATCGGTGGCCAGAGCCGACAGGCGTGAGGCGAACGGCGCCAGCTCGACGCCCCGCTTGCAGTCGACGCCGACGAGGGCGACGTCCTGCCGGGCGAGGCCGGCCACCAGGTGGCGCAGGTACATGGACTTGCCCGAGAGCGTTGCCCCCAGGGTGAGTTGGTGCGGAACGGCCCGGTAGTCGCGCACGAAGGGCATGGCATCCTCCCGCAGCGCGACCGGCACCTTGAGGAACCCGCCCTCGACCTTGCGGGGCATCCGCACCTTGCGCAGGACGTCGAAGCCGACGAGTCGCAGTTCGACGACACCGGGCTTGACGGTGGTGACGTAGACCGCGTGGACGCCCCAGGCGTGCCGCAGTCGCTCGGCTGAGGCGGCGACGTCGGCGGGTTCCTGCCCCGGAGCGAGACGGAGTCGGAGCCGTAAGCCGGTCGTGGTGGGCCGGATGATGCCCCGGCGGGGCGGTACGGGCCGGACCTCCCGTCGGGTGGTGGCCTTGACGGCGAGGACGCGCAGCCGCGACGGCGCAACCGTCAGACCGCAGGCCTCCATGACCGAGGCGTACGAGCTGAGCAACCGGACGGTGGATATCGGCGCACCGACCGTGGACCAGTAGAGACCCGGGTGGTTCGCCCGGGCGTAGGCGGCCCCACCGCCGAGCGCGGCGACAGGACCACCCACCTCCAGGAGCGTCGTCAGGTCGGACATCAGGCCGAGGCCCCCATGGCAGCCGGGAAGGCGGCCGGGGTGACGGCGGCGGCGCGGTAGGCGATGCCGTGACGCTGCTGCCCGTTGAACACGGACTCCCACGGCCGGGCGACCAGTCCCGGCAGCGAGACCGGGGCCCCGAGGTTGAGCCCTTCGGAGACCCCGCCCTCCGGGACGGTGACCTTGATGAGCGAGGACTCCCCGTCCTCGATGTAGACGACGCCGATGGTCATCAGTGCTTCACCGCTGACGGCGTCCTTGGCGATCTCACCGGTCTGACGGTCACGAACCTTCGGCTCGGGCGCCTCCGTCAGGAGGATGGTGGCGGCGGAGGTCTCCACGCGGATGGTGCGCAAGGCTGCGTTCCTATCTACTCGTCTATACAAGATGCGACCTGCGGACCCGATCTTCCAGGCTCGCGATGATCACCTTGCCACACAACTTGCCCACTCGTCTATACGAGTAAGCGTGTTGGGGTGTACGAGTTCGTGGTGCCGGCGAGAAGGGAGCCGCGAGGTCACCACCGAAACCGTGCTTTGCCCCCGTTGATCCGGATGAGGAAATCCGTGATCGCCCCGCTCTCTTCGCTCCCGACGAGGATGAGGCCCGCTGCGTGAATGCGCTGGTCGGCCGCCGCGGCAGCCTCTCCGTCTCCCCGCACCCAGGCGTCACGCGAGGCGTCGAAGAGCGGACGAAGCGCTTCCCACTCAGGCCCCGGCTCGAAGGCGCAGTCCGTCCAGAACATGTCGATCGCCTCCATCCGGAGGGTTCCGACGAGCCGATCGCCGTGCATGAGCTGCCAGCTTTGCTCGGGCACGCGGTATCTCCCTTCTGACGCCAGGGACTCATGTGGCGGGGAGCTGGTACGACAGGACGTAGGCGTCCGCCGCCATGACCGTGTCGCAGACCTCGACGGGCCGCTTCTCCGTGTCGAAGGCGGTCCGGATCAGGTGGATGACGGGGACGCCGGCTGCCAGGTGGAGCGTCTTCACTTCTGCAGGGGAGGGCATCCGGGCGCGGATCTCCTCTTCGAAGTGGTCGAGGCGGTGGCCCAGTTCTTCGAGTCGCGCGTAGATGCCGCCGGGACCGGGGTTGGGTTCGGCGATCGGTGTTCCGCGGGCGATGTCGAGCGGAAGGTAGGAGGTCGCGAACTCGACCGGACGCCCGTCGAGGAGGTACCGGCGCCGACGGGCGAGGACCCGCCGCACGGACCCGAGCCGCGTGGAGATGTCCTGACTGGCCTTCTCTTCCTTCACCTCAAGGCTGTCGACCTGCGGATAGCTGCCGACGGCATCCGCCTCGACGATGAACGCGGACTTCCCCTGCTCGCGGTGACGACGGGCGAACCGGTCGGAGGCGAGCCGGCGCACGGGCGGACGCGGCCGGACGAACACGCCCTTGCCGTGCTCGGCGTGCACCAGGCCCTCGCCCTGGAGGATGGAGAAGGAGTTGCGGACCGTCATCCGGGAGACCCCGTAGTGGTCTACCAGCTCGGCTTCCGAGGGGAGCTTCTCGCCCTCCCGGAACCGCCCACGGTCGATGGCCTCACGCAGTTGGTCGGCGATCTGCCGGAAGACCGCACGATCACTCGTGGGGTCGAGATCGCCGAGCAGGCCCGAAGAAAGAGGACTCACGCGTGTACTCCTTTAGGTATCTAGACGAGTGGGCGAGTGCTTGTTGCTACGGTGGAGAGCCTAGTCATCCGAGAGGGCCGAGGAACGTGAGCACAGAACGCCCGCACTCCGTGAGCGTGGCCGGGGTCGTCGTCGACACCCATGGCCGGGCCCTCCTGATCCAGCGCCGCGACAACGGCCACTGGGAACCGCCGGGCGGCATCCTCGAACGCGAGGAGACCGTCCCCGAAGCCCTTCAGCGCGAAGTCCTCGAAGAGACCGGCATCAAGATCGCGCTTCCCGCGACCCTCACCGGCGTCTACAAGAACATGACGGGCTTGATCGTCTCGCTGGTCTTCCGCTGCGAGGCGGCCGACGGCACGCCGACCACCGGCGACGAGACCCGCGCACTGCGCTGGGTGACCCGTGAAGAAGTCTCCGAACTCGCCGACGAGGCATACGCGATCCGCGTTATAGACGCACTCGACGCGGCGTCCCCGCCGGCCGTCCGCGCCCACGACGGCGTGAAACTCGTCTAGCCCGAACCCGCTGCACATGGCGGCCTACCAGCATGAAGGAACTTGTATGCACGAGTATACGAGTACAGCTCGGGTCTGGGGACTGTCTTGCCCAGGTTTCCCCGAAGAGGTCAGCAGGGCCCGCCGCTGGACCCGCGACATCCTGCGCGGCTCCCCTTTGGCGGACGACGCCGAACTGATCGTGAGCGAGCTGAGCGCGAACGCGATCCTCCACACGGCCAGCGGCCAAGCCTTCGGCAGCTTCCATCTGGCCGTGGCCGTCTCGGCGCAGGTGGTCGCCGTGTCGGTGATGGACGACGGAGGCACCGGCACGGCCCCGAAGGCCGAGCACGACCAGGACCAGGACGCCGAACACGGCCGCGGCCTGGAAATGGTCAGCGTGATCGCCCACCGGGTCGTCGTCCACGACAGCGACCACGGCCACACCGTCACCGCGGAACTGTTCACCGACACCCAGCCAGGAGGCCACCCGTGCTGACGAAGGAACTCCGACGCGGCTACTGGTGCGAGTGCTGGACGGAAGACCTCAGCGAAGGGGAAGCGCCGACGCTACGCGCATCCTTCGATGCCTACTCGGCGCCCCAGGCGGACCGTTGGGTGGCGGTCACCCTCCGCACGATCTCACCGGCGCTCGACGCAGACGCCTCGAACGAGGCATGGCACTGGCTGTACGACGGCCGCATCGAGACCCGACGAGCCCTGCTGAACTCCGAACCCTGCACGGTCTCGGTGACCCACGCCGGCACCCGCATCACCTGGACGATCCGCCCAGTGCTCTACCTGCCGCTCGCACACCGCGAACAAGCTGGACTTCCTTCCTGTGCGCACGAGTTCAAGCCCCACCGAACAGACTGAGTTACAACTTTCTCTACTGGTTCAAGGCGGCTCGCTCCGCTCCCCGCGCGCGGCCCGGCCCCCGGCCAGGCCTGCGCTCCTGTCTACGCCCCGCTCCAGCCCGGCCGGCGCCCAGGCCGCGCTCAGAACATGCAGCCACCTGATGTCAGAGGAGAGACGCCAGGCAAGGACATCCGGGCTCCGCAGATCGTCACCTCAAATTACAGGTGAAGTCATCTGCGATTTCTGTGCGTCAGCGATGATTCCATCCACATACTTACTCAACTGCCCATGCAGTACTCGAGTAAGAACCTCAACGAATCGTAGATTATAGCTGAGTTCAGGTCTTGATATGTGCATCGCTTGCGCTGTATGCGCTACCTGATGTCTAGAGTCTAGAATTCCGTCAAGCTTCTGGCTTTCAAATCCAGAGACCTCCGCACGCCCCCAATGCGCAATAAATTCTGCATTGCATTTCTGGAAAACATCAGAAATGCCAACCGCCTTAAACATGCGCTTAACGCAGGCCGAGTCGGGGTTACTGTTCGTGGCGGCCAAGGCCTTCGGGTCAAAACTGTCCCGAGCCAAAAGCTTTGCGGCCGTGAGAACGTTGCCCAATCGAAGTTCGCGCTCCATGCCCTTGTTGGAGAAATCTCCTTTTAGCGCAAGCTCGAGAGAAGCGAATGACGCCTCCACTTGCAGTTTCTTAGGAAGGGAACTAACGGAGATCTTTGCAATACGAAGGCGATCTAGTTCTTCTTCAAACAGATCCCTAAGGAACTTCTCGAAAGAGGCCACGGTGAGCACCGTGCAGGCACCTCGAAGCGCAGATACTTTAGGAAAATCCAGATTGTCGGGTGGGTCCGGGTATACGGACTCAAGAGAAATCAGAGCTTGAACAGACTTCGCTCCAGCATCGAACGTTGCCAGCGCCCCCATCGCGACATCAACCAATCTTTTCGCTGATCATGTCCCGCATCATAGTGATTCGATCGCGGAAGTAACTAGGGGTGTTGGTGGCAGCGTCCACAGCGCGACGGAATTGCGAGTCCGTGAAGAGAGATTGCACGCCTTCGATGATTTCGCCGCTGTGTTCACGCAAGCTCTCCTCAGAGAACTGGCCGACCGCAAAAATTTCAGCATCATACAGCGAGGCAAGCACTTGGCGACGCCATGACCCCTTTTCAGGCGACCAACGCTGGAAAGCATTCTCTCCAAAAGCTGCCCTCGCCTTTCTGACAGCAGTTCGGAAAGAGGAGCGCGCTTCCTCGACGCTAGCTTCGGGCATATTATGATGCTCGGCCATGAAGTTATCGAGCTTCCGCCCCATTCCGCCAGCAAAGGTGTCCCAGTTGTTGCGGAAAGTGAGATAGCGCAAGACGAACTCGGCGTCGCGCATCTCGCTATAAATGGCAGATCGATTCTTGTCGCGAATCCCCAGGAGTTTATGAAACTCGCTCGTGAGCGACTCTTCCAGGATCATGTCATTCAGCTTGCCCGGCCAGGCGCTGTTTCTGATTTCCTGGGGATTGAGCCGGATGCCGCCGGTGTTCAACCGCTGGAAAACCTGGTATTTAATATCCGGATCGGATTGACGCAGAATAATAACAGCACGCAAGTTGGCGCGCGTCTCCAAGATGGTTTGCAGTGTCGCAGGTAGCTCATCAAACCTTAGTCCGTTGGCTTCACCAAATACCTGCAAACCCGTAAGCGCGAATCGACCAAAAAGAAAGTCGCTGATCGCAGTCAGGCGCTGCTTTCCGTCGATAACCGAGTAGTGGCCGTAAGCATCCTCATTCAAAAAAATATTTGGGATTGGGACGTTCATAAGAAAGGATTCGATCAGCTGAGACTTTCGATCATCCTTCCATCTGTTTCGGCGCTGATAGTTAGGAGAGAGGTCGATCTGCTTATTTTTTACCAAGTCTGTGAGGGAACGAAGATTGTAGTCGAGGACACTCGTAAGCAGATCTCGCTGCTTCGATTCCCAAAATCCAATGGGGTCCTCTTCGTATTCAGTGTCGAGTTGCTCCTCTGTCTCCTCGATATCCCGCTTACCGTCGGCATCGAACTCGATCTGTTCCACCGTTCCCCCTTTATTGCTAATCGCCTCATCAAAAGTGATCAACATGATAGGGCACCAGGGCTCACGGTGCAGCAGAACTATCATTCTTCTCGAGAGGCTGTCGCGTAGAGGGCTCAGTTGGCTGAGAGTGAGCCGCACCCGCCTCCCAAGCTCAGGGCTCAGGCACCGTCAGCACGTGCCGGCCGTCGTGACTTGCTCTGGTCGACGGCACTGGCAGCGTGGCGGAGGCCGGTGGGGGTGCAGCGAGGCACACGCGTGCGTGGTCGGTTGGCGTGCCCGCCATCGTGGCTGACTGTCATCGGCTGAGGTTCGTGCCACAACCGTGCCAGATGCAGGGGTTAGCCACGGTCAATACCGGTGCCCTGCGGTCGAGTAACCGTCCGCTTCTCGGTCGGCGAAGCCGCAGCTCAGGCCCGAGATCACCCAGCCTCTCTCCTAAAGTGGTGCTCACTCTCTGCACCGCTCAGAACGAGGGCGTGAAGTTGGCGGACTGGTCGAGGTGGAACGCCGAACCCGGAGCCGTCGGGGTCCAACCATCACTGAGGGCAAGTCGAACAGCCGCGGCCACACGAGACGGCAGCACAGGCTCAGCCTCACGACCGATCCAGTTGCTCGGATGCGGCTGGTCGGTGGTGACCACGAGCGTCGACCCCGGAGTGTCCGCATGCTCGACCGCGAACGAGCACGGTGACCAGGCCAGGCCCTGGAAGTAGGTCGGCCTGCCTCGCAGCCGCCAGCGGTAGACCGTGTTGTCGACAACGATCCGTCGTGATCCCTTGCGGACCAGTCCCATGACGCCCCTTTCAACAGCCCCGATGCTAGTGAGCCCGGCCCCGCCGTCCGTCTCAGTTTCCTTCTCAGTCAGCGCCGTTCAGACAGGGCCGGAGGAGGTGGCCGCTCCTGCGGTCAGCCTCCCGTGAACGCAGGTGAAGGGCCCCCGTCCGAGTTGCTCAGGAGCACCACCACCGTTGGAAAGCGTGTTGGTCTTCACGGCAACGCCAGCCCACGACACCGCCAGTCGCGGCAGCTAGGTTGAGAGCGTGAACGAGGAAGCGATCACCATCAGGCTCACGCGCGATCAAGCGTTCGTGCTGTCGGACTGGCTCTACCAAGTCATGTTCCAGTCCGACGACCTTGAAGGGATCGTGCACGACCGAGCCGTCTGGTCGCCGATCTACGCGATCTCCGGAACGCTGGACAAGACGCTGAGCGAGATCTTCATGCCCGACTACGACCTACGCCTCGAAGCGGCCAAGGAGCGTCTCCGCGCCGATCTGTACGGCGGAGCCGATGAGTCGACGGCACCGCGCCAGGACACGACCGACGCACCACAAGTGCACCAGATAGAGCGGGGAACTACGGGGAACCACGGTGAAAGCGACCGATGGCAATGAGATCTGGTGTCAGGTAAACGCCCAGTTCAGCAGCCCTACCCGCGCCAAATGCCCGCAGCTTCCCAAGCTGATGTCACGAGCCACGCATGCCCAGGACGCTCAGTCAGCGTCGACCAGTAACCTGCGACGATCAGCCGTGGCACGTCTGGAGGCTTCGTGGAAGCTACCGCTCTCGTCAGTCCCGATCGGTTGTGGTCGGCGCAAGAGGTCCTCGTGCGTCCGAGCCCTGTCCCTGCGCTGCCAGGGGTCTACGGGTGGCACTTCAAGCAGCCGCCCCACCCGGACCTAGAGGCCGGGCGCCTGCTCTACGTCGGGATAGCCCCGAGGTACATGGCGAACCGGACCAGCACGCAGAACCTGCGTAAACGGGTGCGCTACCACTACCGGGGCAACGCGGCCGGCTCGACGCTGCGGCTCACCCTCGGATGTCTGCTCGGACTTGAGCTGCGCCGCGTGGGCAGCGGCAAGCGGATGACCTTTGGCAAGGCCGGGGAAGCCACCCTGAGCCAGTGGATGGCGGACAACGCGCGGGTGTGCTGGATCGAGCAGAGCGAACCGTGGGATTTGGAGTCGCGGCTCATCTCTCAGCTCGACCTTCCGCTGAACCTCGACCAGAACCGCCACAACGCGTTTCACAGTCGCTTGAAGGAGCTACGGGCCCAAGCGCGCCAGCGAGCACGGGAGTTGGCCATCAGCTCGTAGGCGCCCTCCGATGGGCAACGGGCCGCTGTCTGGGCCGTCCCTGGGCCGTCCGAGGCCGCTCAACAGTGGCCGATGACGACCAACGACGACCACCAAGCGCACAATCCCACCGCCCCTGACCAGCAAATACCCAGGTCACCAAGATCCCCGACAAGACCCAGGGCAAGAAGTAAGCGCCCGCCTTAAAGCCCCCGCGCCGCGAAGAACTCGCGGCGCGGGGGCTTTTGGGTGGGGCTGGGCGCCGTCCTCGCCGGCTGCGGCCGGCACCGCCGCTGGTGGCCGGGGCCCGGTCACACCGACAGCGGTACCGCGTGGATCTCGTCCGCCTTGTGGCCCGTGCGTTCGTGGACGCGTTGGACCGCGTCCGCGGAGGGGCCCTCGGACAGGCAGTAGATGGTGCCGGACTCCGGGTCCGCCCAGGCACCCTCGAAGTGCACGCCCTCCTCCGCCTCGTTCGCGAGGTCGGCCTGATGGGCCTGGTGGAGTTCGTCGGCGGTGATGCCCTTCATGCCGTGATGGACGTCCATGAACCTGGTCATGACCGCATCCCCTTTCTCATGCGGGCACGCCGCGCATGAGGGCCTGCCCGCCGTCGCTCTCTCCATGCTGCGCCTGTGCGCACGCGCTCGCGCGGGCAGGGGACGCGTCATGAAAGGAGCCAGAAGAAGGAGAAGAGGAGCCAGGAGAAGGAGAAGGAGAAGAGGAGCGTGAAAAGAGGGGGCCGGCGCGTCCCGCGGCCGGCCCCCTCTCGTCGTAGCGTCTCAGCCGCACTGGCAGGGGCTGCCCGACTGGCAGCCGCAGCCGCACCCCGAGCCGCAGCCGCACGCCGCGATCAGGGGCAGGTTCCTGATCTCGGCGGGTTGCTCGGTGGGGCGTTCCTGGGTGGGGTCGGGCTTGCTGGGGGCTTCGGCCATGGGTTCCTCCTGGAGGCCTGGAGGCAGGAGCGCCTGTTGCCCAGTTCATGCCCGTGGGGGCGGGCGCATCAACGGCGCACAGGGGCTTCCGGGCGTCCCCGACCTGTCCCGGAGAGGGCGTGGCACGCCCCCTCGGATGCCGCGTCGCGGGCGCGTCACGGGACGGAACGCATCCCTCCGGGAGCCTCGCCGAGGGGGACGGGACGGAGCGTGCCGTCTCCGGGCGTGTCACCGTGGAGCGGACCGCACCGCCCCCGCACCCCCCACCGCCGGGCCGGCTACACCTCCTCCGGCCCCGTGACCGGCTGGATCTCGGTCGGCAGGTCCTGCTGGAGGTTGTCCGCGTGTTCGCCCGTCACCAGGAACACGACGCGCTTGGCGACCGCCACCGCGTGGTCGGCGAAGCGCTCGTAGTAGCGGCCGAGCAGCGTCACGTCGACGGCCGTCTCGATGCCGTGCTTCCAGCGGTCGTCGATCAGGTGCTGGAAGAGGGTGCGGTGCAGCAGGTCCATCGCGTCGTCGTCGGTCTCCAGCTGGAGCGCGAGGTCGACGTCCTTCGTGATGATCACCTCGGCCGCCTTGGCCATCAGGCGCTGCGCGAGCTGCCCCATCTCCAGGATGGTGGCGTGCAGGTCCTGCGGCACCGCCCGCTCGGGGAAGCGCAGCCGGGCCAGCTTCGCCACGTGCTGGGCGAGGTCCCCGGAGCGTTCCAGGTCGGCCGACATGCGCAGCGACGTGACGACTATGCGCAGGTCCGTCGCCACCGGCTGCTGGCGCGCGAGCAGCGCAATGGCCCGCGCCTCGAGGTCGTGCTGGAGTTCGTCGACCTTCTTGTCGGCCTCGATCACGCTCTCGGCCAGCTTGAGATCGGCATCGAGGATGGCGGTCGTGGCGCGCCCGATCGCCGACCCCACCAGCCGGGCCATCTCCACCAGACCGTCGCCGATCGAGTCCAGTTCCTCGTGGTACGCGTCCCGCATCAGGGTTCCCTCTCGTACGTGGTTCTCGGGGGTTCAGGGGGCCGGTACCGGCCGTGGAACCGGCGCTGCGAACCCCACGGTGCCACGGTCCGCCCCGTACGCGTCGGATTCCGTCACCCCAAATGAACCACCCCTGGCTCCAAGGTGAACTCTGGGCGACGAGTGTTCGAGGTCGCACCTCGATGGCTGTGGCCAGGTCGTATCGCATGCCTAACCTGGACGCATGGACGTGAACGCGGCGGTCGCCGCAGCGGCAGCGATCGCCGGGGTGCTCACCGGCGTCATCGCCATGCTGGCGTTCCGTTGGAGCGAACGCGACCAGAACCGACCCACCAGGACCTCCTTGCACACCGATCCCGTCCTTCCGCCGGGCGTGGACACCGTCCTGTCCGTGCTCCGTTCCTCGGCCGTCGTCCTCGACGAGGCCGACGCTGTCGTCAAGGCGAGTTCCGCCGCGTACGCCCTCGGGCTGGTCCGCGGCGGCAAGCTCGCCGTCGAACCGATGCTCCAGATGGCACGCGACACCCGGCGCGACGGCGAGATACGGCAGGTGGAGCTGGACCTGCCCCGGCGCGGCACGGGCAGGGGCGAAGCCCTCGCGGTGTCGGCCCGGGTGGCTCCGCTCGGCTCCCGGCTCGTCCTCCTGCTCGTCGAGGACCTCACCGAGGCCCGGCGCATCGAAGCCGTCCGCCGCGACTTCGTCGCGAACGTCAGTCACGAGCTGAAGACCCCGGTCGGCGCCCTGTCCCTGCTCTCCGAAGCCGTCATGGACGCCTCCGAGGACCCCGAGGCGGTGGAGCGCTTCGCCGGCCGGATGCAGATCGAGGCGACCCGCCTGACCAACCTGGTCCAGGAGCTGATCGACCTCTCCCGGGTCCAGAACGACGATCCCCTCGAGGACGCCGAACCGGTCCGCGTCGACGAACTCGTCGCCGAGGCCATCGACCGCTGCCGCCACCAGGCCGGCGCCAAACAGATCACCATGGCCGCGAACGTGGGGGCGGCCGAAGGGCTCGAGCCCGGTGCCGGTCAACGGGCGGACGGCATCGCCGACCTGCGCATCTGGGGCAATCGTGGTCAGCTGGCCGCGGCCCTCGGCAACCTGGTCGAGAACGCCGTCAACTACTCACCCGCCCGCACCCGCGTCGGCATCGCCGCCCGCAGGGTCACCATGCACGGCGGGGAACTGATCGAGATCGCCGTGACCGACCAGGGCATCGGCATCTCGGACAGGGACAAGGAGCGCATTTTCGAGCGCTTCTACCGGGTCGACCCCGCCCGGTCCCGTGCCACCGGCGGTACGGGCCTCGGGCTGGCGATCGTCAAACACGTGGCTGCCTCGCACGGCGGGGAGGTCACGGTGTGGAGTGCTGAGGGACAGGGCTCCACGTTCACGCTGCGACTGCCGGAGGCGGGCGCCGCCCGTGACCGCGCCCAGCAGCCCCCCGACCTCGACGACGACGTGGAGGGCGGGTCCGCCGCCGGCACCCCCCATGCCTCATCTGCCTCACCTGCCTCACACCCCGAGTCAACCGCGTACCAGACGCTTTCCGCCCCGGAGGCCCATCCGTGACCCGAGTGCTCGTCGTCGAGGACGAGGAGTCCTTCTCCGACGCCCTGTCGTACATGCTCCGCAAGGAGGGCTTCGAGGTCGCCGTCGCGACCACGGGTCCCGACGGACTCGACGAGTTCGAGCGCAACGGCGCCGACCTCGTGCTTCTCGACCTGATGCTGCCGGGTCTGCCCGGCACGGAGGTCTGCCGCCAGCTGCGCGGCCGCTCCAACGTCCCCGTGATCATGGTGACCGCCAAGGACAGCGAGATCGACAAGGTGGTCGGCCTCGAGATAGGAGCCGACGACTACGTCACCAAGCCGTTCTCCTCCCGCGAGCTGGTGGCCCGCATCCGCGCGGTGCTGCGGCGCCGCGGCGAGCCGGAGGAGGTCGCCCCGGCCGCCCTGGAGGCCGGCCCGGTCCGTATGGACGTCGACCGCCACGTCGTCACCGTCTCCGGCTCCAAGGTCGACCTGCCCCTCAAGGAGTTCGACCTCCTGGAGATGCTGCTGCGCAACGCGGGCCGCGTCCTGACACGCATGCAGCTCATCGACCGTGTCTGGGGCGCCGACTACGTCGGCGACACCAAGACGCTCGACGTCCACGTCAAGCGCCTCCGCGCGAAGATCGAGCCCGACCCGGGTGCCCCGCGGTACCTGGTGACGGTGCGGGGCCTCGGCTACAAGTTCGAGCCGTAAACCGCCGGCCGTGAACCGCCGGCCGCAGACTGCCGGCCGCAGACTGCCGGCGGCTGACGGTCAGCCGCAGACCGTCAGCCGTGAGCGGTGATCCGTGAGCGGTGATCCGCCGGGACTCACGGCGAAGGGGCGGCACCCCCGCGGGGGTGCCGCCCCTTCGCCGTACGTACGTGGCAGGCGTACGGCGCTCAGCTTCCGGCCGTCTCCGACTGCGAGGCGCTCGGGGAGGCCGTGTCGGTCGGGCTCCCGCTCTCGGTGCCCGGGGCCGCGGAGGCCGACCCGCTCGCGGACGGCGACTCGGAGGCGGACTCCGCCGGGGCGCTCGGGATGTCGCTCGGGCCCCACTCGGCGAAGTAGTGCTCGGCCGGGACGACGAAGGCCCGCAGGCTGACCTCACCGGTCTCGCTGAAGGTGAAGGTGACCTTCTGGGCGTTGCCGTCCTGGATCGCCTCGGGGGTGCTGGAGAGGCTGGCGGTGGCGTTGTTCTCGCCGCCGATGACGACGGAGCCGCCGGCCGGGACGGTCAGCTTGCCGTCGCCCTCGGCGGGCTTGATCTCGGCGGTGCCGTCGGCACCGTCCACGGCGATGGACTCCAGGGTCTGCGCCTTGTCACCGCTGTTGAAGACGGTCGCGGAGATGGCGGCGGGACCCGTGGCCTCCGGGTCGGGCTGGGTGATGATGACGACGTTCTGCAGCTTGATGTCGCCCACGCTGGTGGCGGCGTTGTCCGGCTTGATCTGCAGTGTCTGAGCGTCGTTGCCGGCGCCGCAGGCGGCGAGCGTGGCGATCGAGAACACGAGGGCGGAGGCGGCGAGGGCGCCGCGTCGAAGGCTGCTGCTCACGGCGGCGGCAACTCCTTGGGAACGCAGGGGCAGCTCCTTGGATAAAGCCGCCCTAAGGGTCTGTCGGCGGCCTTAGGTTACCGAGCCGTTCCCACGCGCCCGCACCCGACCCGCCTCTGGAGCGGTCCGGGCGCACATCGGCGGCCGCGTGAGGTCCACTCGTCACAGCGGTCGCAACTGCCCCGACAGTCACAAGCGGCCCGCGAGTCACATTGGCTTCCAGGTGATCGCCGGGATGTGGTCGTGCATTCACATAAGTGCCGCTCACCGGGGGGGCGCGGATTTTCCGTGCGGGAATGCGCGGGCGTCAGGAGAATTGATCACCGCCTGTTCGGCCGGTCGCGTGATCAATTCCGGAAACGGCTCGGATCCCGCTCCGGGCACCGAACGGAGTAGCGGAAGTCGCACATCCGGAAGCGGACATTTGGGGATGTTCGGCCACCCTGAGGGGCCTCCGGACGGGTGTGACGTGCGTGTTTCGCGCCCTGCGGAGAGCCGCTCCGACCTGCGAATACCTGCTTCCGCCGCCCGGTCGCAGCACGTTCCTGTTGCTGTTGTCAAGCCCCGAGATATGCCCTGACCTGCGAAAACGTCATTCAGAACCCGCAGTTTCCGTGTTACCCTGGATAGCCACGGAAGGGGTACCTGTCACATGACGTTCAAGGTTGGCGACACCGTGGTCTATCCCCATCACGGGGCCGCGCTGATCGAGGCCATCGAAACTCGCCAGATCAAAGGCGTGGACAAGACCTACTTGGTGCTGAAGGTCGCCCAGGGTGACCTGACGGTACGTGTGCCAGCGGACAATGCGGAGTTCGTGGGCGTGCGTGATGTGGTCGGTCAGGACGGGCTGGACCGGGTCTTCGAGGTGCTGCGCGCGCCGTATGCCGAGGAGCCCACGAACTGGTCGCGTCGTTACAAGGCAAATCTGGAGAAGCTCGCCTCCGGCGACGTCATCAAGGTCGCGGAAGTCGTGCGTGACCTGTGGCGCCGTGAGCGTGAGCGCGGACTCTCCGCCGGTGAGAAGCGCATGCTCGCCAAGGCCCGCCAGATCCTGGTGAGCGAGCTCGCGCTCGCGGAGAACACGAACGAGGACAAGGCCGAGGCCCTGCTCGACGAGGTCCTCGCGTCCTGACGCCGAGACCCGCCGGCCTCAGCTCAGCTCGCTCAGCGCAGTGAAAATGCCGTGGTGCCCGATGACGTATTACCGTCGCCGGGCGCTGCGGCATGTTCATGCCCGAAATATCGACGCGTGGACGCGCCTGCGCCCATGGCCGTGCCCTACGTGTTCACCTCGGATGCAGACCCCCGGAACCCGGCGTGCCGGGTCCGGGCCGCTCACTGCCTCGACCGGTGTCACGGAAGGGTCCGGTCAAGGCGTCGCACCCGGCACGCTGTCTCCGTACCCACGTAGGCCGAGCACACAAACCTGACAGGAACCGATGTCTGACGATTCGCTTCCCGCCCCCGCCCCCGCCCGCACGGCCGCGGTGATCCCGGCCGCCGGCCGGGGCGTACGCCTCGGTCCGGGCGCCCCCAAGGCGCTCCGCACGCTCGGCGGGACCCCCATGCTGATCCACGCGGTGCTGGCCCTGGCCGCCTCCCGGGCCGTCTCCCTCGTCGTCGTCGTGGCCCCGCCGGACGGCGCCGCCGAGGTCAGGTCGCTGCTCGACACGCACGCGCTGCCCGACCGCACCGACTTCGTCGTCGTCCCCGGCGGCGAGACCCGCCAGGAGTCGGTGAAGCTCGGCCTCGACGCACTGCCGCCCGGCTACGACATCGTCCTCGTGCACGACGCCGCCCGGCCGCTGGTGCCCGTCGACACCGTCGACGCCGTGATCGAGGCCGTCCGCGACGGCGCCCCCGCCGTCGTGCCGGCGCTGCCGCTGACGGACACCGTCAAGGAGGTCGAACCGGCCGAGGTCCCCGGCGCGCCCGAACCGGTGGTCGCCACGCCCGAGCGGGCGCGGCTGCGGGCCGTGCAGACGCCGCAGGGCTTCGACCGGGCCACCCTCGTGCGCGCCCACGAGACCGTCACCGACGACGTCACCGACGACGCCGGCATGGTCGAGCGGCTCGGCCTGACCGTCGTGGCCGTCCCCGGTCACGAGGAGGCCTTCAAGGTCACCCGTCCGCTGGACCTCGTCCTCGCGGAGGCGGTCCTCGCCCGCAGGAGGCTCAACGATGGCTTCTGAGACGGCCCCGGTGCCGCCCGCGCTGCCCCAGGTCGGCATCGGTACCGACATCCACGCCTTCGAGGAGGGCCGCGAGCTGTGGTGCGCGGGCCTGAGGTGGGAGGGCGAGGGACCGGGTCTGGCCGGTCACTCCGACGCGGACGTCGTCGCGCACGCCGCGTGCAACGCGCTGTTCTCCGCCGCCGGACTCGGCGACCTCGGGCAGCACTTCGGCACCGGCCGCCCCGAGTGGTCCGGCGCCTCGGGCGTGACGCTGCTGACGGAGGCGGCCCGGATCGTGCGCGCCGCCGGCTTCGGCATCGGCAACATCGCCGTCCAGGTCGTCGGGCCCCGCCCCAAGATCGGCAAGCGCCGCGAGGAGGCGCAGAAGATCCTCTCCGAGGCGGCGGGAGCGCCGGTGTCGGTGTCGGGCGCGACGACGGACGGGCTGGGTTTCCCCGGCCGGGACGAGGGCCTGATGGCGGTGGCGACGGCGCTGGTGGTGCGACAGGGCTGAGGACGGCGGGGCGGCGGGGCGGCGAAGCCGGCGTCCCCGTCGTCCGGCCCGTCCGGCCCGGCTTCGTCGGCCGGGCGGGTGCGGACTCCCCGGCCCCACCGGCTGCGGGCACCCCACCGGCAAACCGGTGGAAGGTGTCGGGCACCCGCCCACGCCCACTACCCTGGAGTGGTGACCATTCGCCTGTACGACACCAGCGCCCGGCAGATCCGTGACTTCGCCCCGCTCACGCCGGGTTGCGTCTCGATCTACCTGTGCGGTGCCACCGTGCAGGCGGCCCCGCACATCGGGCACATCCGCTCCGGCCTGAACTTCGACATCATGCGCCGCTGGTTCTCCCACCGCGGCTACGACGTCACGTTCATCCGGAACGTCACCGACATCGACGACAAGATCATCGCCAAGTCGCGCGACCAGGAACGCCCCTGGTGGTCCATCGGGTACGAGAACGAGCGGGCGTTCGACGACGGCTACCAGGCCCTCGGCTGCCTCCCGCCGACCTACGAGCCGCGGGCCACCGGGCACGTCCCCGAGATGATCGAGATGATGCGCGGGCTCATCGAGCGCGGCCACGCCTACGAGGCCGATGGCAGCGTCTACTTCGACGTGCGTTCCTTCCCCGGCTACCTGGCGCTGTCCAACCAGGACATCGACGACCTGCGCCAGCCGGCCGAGGACGGCATCACCGGCAAGCGCGACCCCCGCGACTTCGCGATGTGGAAGGCCACCAAGCCGGGCGAGCCCGACTGGGAGACCCCGTGGGGCCGCGGCCGTCCCGGCTGGCACCTGGAGTGCTCGGCGATGGCCCACAAGTACCTGGGCTCCGCCTTCGACATCCACGGCGGCGGTCTGGACCTGATCTTCCCGCACCACGAGAACGAGATCGCCCAGGCCAAGGCCTACGGCGACGAGTTCGCGCGGTACTGGGTGCACAACGCCTGGGTCACCATGAGCGGCGAGAAGATGTCCAAGTCGCTCGGCAACAGCGTCCTGGTCTCCGAGATGGTCAAGCGGTGGCGTCCCATCGTGCTGCGCTACTACCTGGGCACCCCGCACTACCGCTCGATGATCGAGTACAGCGAGGAGGCCCTGCGCGAGGCCGAGTCGGCGTTCGCGCGGATCGAGGGCTTCGTGCAGCGCGTCGTCGAGAAGGCCGGGGGAGTCGTCGAGCCCGCCGCCGACGTGCCGCCCGCCTTCGCCGAGGCGATGGACGACGACCTGGGCGTTCCGCAGGCCCTCGCCGTCCTGCACACCACCGTCCGGCAGGGCAACTCCGCCCTGGCCGCCGACGACAAGGAAGCCGCCGTGGCCCGCCTCGCCGAGGTGCGCGCCATGCTCGGCGTCCTCGGCCTGGACCCCCTCGACCCGCACTGGGCCGGGGAGACCGACCGGGGCGAGGACCTGCACGGCGTCGTCGACACCCTCGTCCGCATGGTCCTCGACCAGCGGGAGGCGGCGCGCGGCCGCAAGGACTGGGCCACCGCGGACGCCATCCGCGACCAGCTCAACCAGTCGGGACTGTCCATCGAGGACGGCCCCCAGGGGCCGCGCTGGACGCTCGGCCCGCGCTGAGCGTCCCCTTGATCGATCCTTGATGCATTCTTGATCGATTGTGCCGCCCGGGTGTCCGGGCGGCACACTGCATTACGTACGCACGCACGCTTCACGACAGACGGGTAGGTCATGGCAGCCAACAACCGCCGCATGTCCGGCAAGAAGGGCGCGCAGGTCGGCAGTGGCGGCCAGCGGCGCCGGGGCCTGGAGGGCAAGGGCCCGACCCCGCCCGCCGAGATGCGCAAGGGGCACAAGAAGAACCGCCTCGCGACCGCGAAGGCCAAGCAGTCCGCGCGCCGTCCGGTGCCGCGCGGCCGCGGCGGCAAGTCGCCCTCCGAGCTGGTCGTCGGCCGCAACCCGGTCGTCGAGGCGCTGCGCGGTGGCGTGCCCGCCTCCACGCTGTACGTCCAGCAGTTCATCGACAACGACGAGCGGGTGCGCGAGGCGCTCCAGCTCGCGGCCGAGCGCGGCGGCATCAACCTCATGGAGGCCCCGCGCCCCGAGCTGGACCGCATGACCAACGGCCTCAACCACCAGGGCCTGGTCCTCCAGGTCCCGCCGTACGAGTACGCGCACCCCGAGGACCTGGCCGGTGCCGCCTACGACGACGGCGAGGACCCGCTGATCGTCGCTCTCGACGGCGTGACCGACCCGCGCAACCTCGGCGCCGTCGTCCGCTCGGTCTCCGCCTTCGGCGGCCACGGCGTCGTCGTCCCCGAGCGGCGCGCGGCCGGCATGACCGCCGGCGCCTGGAAGACGTCCGCCGGCGCGGCGGCCCGCACGCCGGTGGCCCGCGCCACCAACCTCACCCGCGCCCTGGAGGCCTACAAGAAGGCCGGCATCACGATCGTCGGTCTGGCCGCCGACGGCGAGACCGAGATCGGCGAGCTGGCGGCCCTGAGCGGCCCGGTCGTCATCGTCGTCGGCAGCGAGGGCAAGGGCCTGTCCCGTCTCGTCGGCGAGACCTGCGACCACCGGGTGCGGATCCCCATGCCGGGCGGCGCGGAATCGCTCAACGCCGGTGTGGCGGCGGGGATCGTGCTGTACGAGGCGGCTCGGCGCAGGAACTGACACGGGCCGGGACAGGGGCCGGGACCGCTCCGTCCCGGGGTCGGCGTCCGACGGCGGACGGGGCGCACGCCCGTCCGTCGGCTCACCCGTGCGGGGTAATCCCGGCGCGTCGGGCAACCTTGACGCTGTCCGGACAGATCCGGCGGGTCAAGGCAGTGTCCTAAGCACACGTCACTCGGTTAGATGAGTGTGGACACCAGAACACCCCGCACACCCACGGGGGACCTCTCGTCGGGCTTCGACGACGCTCCCGCGCTGAGCATGGTGAAGGTGCCGAGCGACCCGGCGCAGATCATCGTCAATCACGCGAGTTTCCGCGTGCAGCTGGGAGCGTCGGCACGGCGCAGCCAATCCCCGCGGATCTCCCGGCACGCGAGCGTCGCCGAGGACACCGCGCGCGTCCCCGTCGCCGGGGCCCGTGCCGCCCGTCGTCGGCCGGTCGTCTGGAGCGGCCGGTCCGCACCGGACGACACCGGCGCCCACCGGCTGCTCCAAGCCGTGCGGGCAGGCAGCGTCGGCCACGGCGAACCGCCCGCCGCCGACGCCGGAGCCACCCAGGTCATCCCCCGCGTGGGGATCGACGACGGCTACGGCGGCGACCTCACCGCGCACACCCTCGAAACCCCCCTCGTCGGTGCCCAGCGCACCCACGGCGACGGCGAACAGCGGCTCCTGCCGCAGATGCGCACCGTCGGCAGCGCCTACGACGAGCCCGGCTACGACGAGCCCGGCTACGACGAGCCCGGCTACGACGAGCCCGGCTACGCCCCGTCCGGTTACGACCGGACGGCCCACGACGACGGCAGGTTCGAGGAGTTCGCGGAGGCCGCCGCCGCGGCAGACACCGGCTCGCGCGGCAGACGGCAGCACGGCGACCCGGCCCGGCACGCCTACTACCCCGGCCGCCGGATGAACCTCGGCGGCGTCCTGCTCCCGCTGCGCATCCTCCTCGGCTTCATCTCCATCTACGCCGGCATGGGCAAGCTGTGCGACCCCGTCTACTTCGACGGCGGCAAACGCGGCTCCATGGTGAAGTGGCTCAACACCCTGCACCCGTGGGAAGTCGCCGAGCCGCTGCGCCAGTTCGCCCTGCACCACCCCGTCGGTTCCGGTCTCGTCATCGCCTTCCTCCAGGTCGTCGTGGGCGTCCTCACGGTCCTGGGCTGCTGGCAGCGGGTCGCGGCCGGTTTCGGCGCGATGCTCTCGGCCGCGCTCCTGCTCACCGTCAGCTGGAAGACCGTCCCGGTCTACGAGACGCCCGACATCATCTACCTCGCCGCGTGGTCGCCGCTGGTCATCGCCGGCGCCCCCGTCTACTCCGTCGACGGCCGCCTCGCCGCCGGTGCCTGGCGGCGGCTCGGCCCGCGGTCCGACCTGTGGGAGCTGCGCCGTTACGTGCTGCGCCGCGGCACCCTCGTGACCGCGATCGTCGTCGGGCTCACCCTGCTGACCGGGTCGCTGCTCGGCGGTGCCGTCCGCGACGCCGACCGCGTCGTCGTGCCCGGCCCGGGCGAGGCCCCACGCAACGAACTGCCCGGCTCGCCGCTCCCCGAGGAGTCCGACGGGCGCCGGCCGAGCAGGACGCCGTCCGCGTCCACCTCGCCGACCCGGGGCAGCACCTCCGAGGCGCCGACGCGGGACGAGGAATCCGCTCCGGGCGCCACGCGGGACACCGAGAACGCCACGAGCGGCGCCCCCAGCCAGACCCAGGGCACCGGCGGCGGCGAGGCCCCGCCGGAGCGGTCCAGCCCGGTGGAGGAGGCCCCCAGCACCACCTCGGGGCCCACCTCCGGCGGCACCAGCACCTCCGGCTCCACCGGCGGCCCGGACGGCGGCTCCCCATCGGCGGACCGGCCCGGACTGGTGGGCGGCCTGCTGGGCTAGCCATTTCCGCCCGTACGACGACGACGGGGTCCCGCTCGCGCGAGAAAGCGAGCGGGACCCCGTCGTCGTCGTACGGATTCGTGCTGATTCGTACGGAGACGTGCAGATTCGTACGGAGGTGTCCGGCCGTCAGCGGCCCAGCGCCGCCAGCTCCTTGGCCGCCTCCGTGAGGTCCTTCGCCGTGTCGATGGCACGCCAGTACGCGCCCTGCGGGATCGGGAACCCGGCCAGCCGCAGCTCGCGGGCCAGTCGTGGGAACGTGGTCCGCTCGTGGTCCCCGCGCTCGGGCAGCAGTCCGGCGAACCCGGGGGAGAAGACGTAGACGCCGGCGTTGACCTCGTACGTCGTGGGCGGGGCCTCGATGAAGTCCGTGATGTGGCCGAAGCCGTCCGTCTGCACGGCCCCCCACGGAATGCGCGGCCGGGCCAGCGCGAGGGTGGCGACCGCGTCGCGCTCGGTGTGGAAGTCCGCCATGTCGCGCAGCGAGAAACGGGTCCAGATGTCGCCGTTGGTGGCGTACCAGGACCGCTCGGGGTGGGGAAGGCGGGCGGCCGCGTACTTCAGGCCGCCGCCGCGGCCGAGAGGTTCGGTCTCGACGACCGTGGTGACCTTCAGCGGCAGGTCGGCGGAGCTCAGCCAGTTCTCCAGGACGTCGGCGAGGTGGCCGCACGAGACCACGACGTCCGTCACGCCCTCCTCGGCGAGCCAGCCCAGCTGGTGGCCGATGATCGGCGTCCCCGTCCCGGGGATCTCGACCATCGGCTTGGGCCGGTCGTCGGTGTAGGGACGCAGCCGGGACCCCTGGCCACCGGCCAGGATGACGGCTTGCGTGGGTCGGGACGCGGCGCGCGGATCGGTCATGCCCGAACTGTACGCGGCGCCCCCGACCCGTCGAGAGGCTCCCCTGTGAGGCCTACGACGCCCTGCGGTCCGCCGTTCGGACCGGGCCGAGCCCGGCCTGATCCGGGCGGCCTGATCCGCCCGGCCTGATCCGAACGGAACGCCTAGCTGTGCGCCGCCAGGACGCCCGAGGCGAAGGACGTGTCGCACACCGGACGGGTGTAGGACTGGGCGCGCGAGGGGCCGTAGATGCGGACGGCGGCGCGGCCCAGGGCGCGGGCGATGGAGGTGCAGTGCTTCGCCAGGGACGGTTTGCCGTTCACCGCGGCCTGGAGGTGCGTCAGCGCGGTGCCCGGGTCCTTCTCCTGGAGCTCGGTCAGCAGCTGGTCGCGCAGGACGTCCTGCGGGGCCTTGGCGGCGCCCTGCGCGGTGCGGTGGACGGTGGAGACGTCGGAGGCGGTGAGCACCGAGTCCGATGGGTTCCCCGACCAGTTGACCCGGGTGACCGCGAGGGTTCCCGAGAGCACCATGACGACGGGCAGGACGAGGGCGAGCGAGCGGCCGATCCGTCGGGCGGGGCCCTGGCCGCGGCGCGACGGTTGGGTGGCGGAGTGGTTCACGGAGTGCTTCACGCGTGTGAGGGTAGCGCGGGGTAATGATTTGGCGACATTTAGTCACCCGGTCGGGGGATGGAGTGGTGCCTCTTTTTGGGTAAGGCGTTGACGCGCACTGCTCGAAACGCCCGTTGTGCCGGGGTTTCCGGCGTCCGTGCGGACCCCGGACGGGAAGGGGCCCCCCGGCCGCCGGCCCCGGGGCCCCTCCCCGCGGGGGGGGGGGGGGGGCCCGGCCGGGGGGCGCCCGGGGGGGGGGCGGCGGGGTGGGGGGCCCCCCCG